>CAZHDI010000082.1:0-15444 GCA_964531285.1 uncultured Alphaproteobacteria bacterium
GGGATCGGTCGCTCAGGTGCGGGCCTGCGCCCACGAACTGGTGTCCTTCGCCAAGCGCCGCGGCGTTTCCGTGGTTCTGGTCGGGCACGTCACCAAAGAGGGGCAGATCGCGGGTCCGCGCGTCATGGAGCACATGGTCGACACCGTGCTCTATTTCGAAGGCGAGCGCGGGCACCAGTTCCGCATCCTGCGCGCGGTCAAGAACCGCTTCGGCGCGACCGACGAAATCGGCGTCTTCGAGATGACCGGTGAGGGTCTGCGCCAGGTCGCCAATCCGTCCGCGCTGTTTCTGGATGCCCGCGACGCGGACACCTCCGGCTCGGCCGTATTCGCCGGTCTTGAAGGCACGCGGCCGGTACTGGTGGAAATTCAGGCCCTGGTGGCCCAGAGCCCGCTCGGCACGCCCCGGCGCACGGTGGTGGGCTGGGACAGCGGGCGCCTCGCAATGGTGATCGCGGTGCTCGACACCCGCTGCGGCGTCGGGCTCGGCGGCCAGGATGTCTATCTCAACGTGGCCGGTGGCCTGCGCATTCTGGAGCCGGCGGCGGATCTGGCCGTGGCCGCCGCGCTGGTGTCCTCGGCGCTCGGGGTCGCATTGCCCAAAGACGCGGTGTTTTTCGGGGAATTGAGCCTGTCGGGCACGGTCCGCCCGGTCTCGCAAGGAGAAACCCGCCTCAAGGAAGCCGCCAAACTCGGCTTCACCCGCGCCATCGGCCCGACCCGCGGCAAAGGGCCCGCGCGCAAACCGGGGCGCGGCGCGCCGGGCGCTAAGGACGCGGAAACCATTACCACGGTATCGCTCAGCTCGCTGGCGGAGCTCATTGACTGGATCCGGAGCGAGGGCGCCCCCGACGCCGGGGCACCGCGGGTGGACGAGCGGCATTGATCACCCCGCCCCATGGCTCCGGACCCGATACGCAGACACGGGCGGACCCCATGGACATGACCCTCTTCACCCTCACCGATCTCATCCTCCTGGCTCTGGTTTTGGCCTCGGCGGGCCTCGCGCTGCGGCGCGGGCTGATGCGCGAGGGCCTCGCCATGGCCACCTGGCTCTTGGCGGCGGGCCTCACATACGCGGTCTACCGCGCCGCCGGGCCTGAACTGCGCGATCTTCTGGGCCCGAGCTGGCTGGTGCACGGGCTCATTCTGCTGGCCCTGTTCTGCGGCCTCGTGGTGATGTTCCGCGGCGCGACGCGGGATCTCGTGCACCGCAAGATCGGCGGCGAGGTGGCGAGTTGGGATCAGGTCGCGGGCTTCTTTTTCGGCGTCGCGCGGGGCGTTGTCGCCATTGCCTTGCTGTTTCAGGCCTATGTCGCGGTGTTTACCTATGACAACGTGCCCTCCTGGTTTCAGAGCGCGCGCCTCTATCCCGTTGTCACATTGACGTCAAACAGCTTGAACGCGGTCGCCGAGGAGCCCATAAGAGGGACAGCCGCCCGCTTCGGGACACATCCGGACCGGGCCGACCGGCAGCCGTCCGCCCGAGCGCAGGATGCCCCGCCGGACGGGTATTCGACCGACGAGCGCGGGGCCATCGATCAACTGGTGCGCACCAGACTCGATACGCCCTAGGGACAGGACCCTCATGGCATCATCGCCCGAGAACCAGGACATCGGCCCCGCAACCGGCGTGGACATGGCGTCCGATTGGGGCTTGGACGACGATCACTTCAAGGACGAATGCGGCGTCTTCGGCATTATCGGCCATGAAGACGCGGCGATCCTGACCGCGCTCGGCCTCCACGCCCTTCAGCATCGCGGTCAGGACGCCGCCGGCATCGTCAGCTTCGACGGCGAGCATTTCTCGGCCGAACTGCACAAGGGCCTGGTGGGCGACAATTTCTCGGCCGAAAGCGGCACGTTGGACAACCTTCCGGGCCGCAGCGCCATCGGCCATGTGCGCTATCCCACCGCCGGCGGCTCGGCTTTGAAGAATATTCAGCCGCTCTATGCCGATCTGCCCACGGGCGGCATCGCCATGGCCCATAACGGCAACCTGACCAACGCCGCGCTGCTGCGCCACGATCTGGTGGACCATGGCGCGATCTTTCAGTCCACATCCGATACCGAGACCATCCTGCATCTGGTGGCGACGAGCCGCGCGAAACGCGTGGCCGACCGTCTGGCTGAAGCCCTGCGGCAGGTCGAGGGCGCGTTTTCGCTGATCTGCCTGACCAACAAGAAGCTCATCGGTGTGCGCGATCCCAACGGCATCCGCCCGCTGGTGCTCGGCCGGTTGGGCGAGGCCCATGTCCTGGCGTCGGAAACCTGCGCCCTCGATATCATTGGCGCGCATCACATCCGCGATGTCGAACCGGGCGAGATGGTCATCATCGAAGCGGGCAAGGCCCCGGTTTCGGTCCGCCCCTTCGCGCCGCGCCCCAACCGCTTCTGCATCTTTGAGTATGTCTATTTCTCACGGGCCGACAGCGTGTTCGACGGCATCGGCGTCTATGAGAGCCGCAAGAATATCGGCCGGGAGTTGTTCAGCGAGTCGCCGGCCGAGGCCGATATCGTCTGCCCGGTGCCGGACTCGGGCGTCGCCGCCGCGCTCGGCTATGCCGAAGCGGCGGGCCTGCCCTTCGACTACGGCATCATCAAGAACAACTATATCGGCCGGACCTTCATCAAGCCGACCGAGGCCTCGCGCCAGCATGCGGTGCGCCTGAAGCTGAGTCCCAACCGGTCGGCCATCGAAGGCAAGCGCGTGCTGTTGGTCGATGATTCCATCGTGCGCGGCACGACCTCAGTCGGCATCGTTCAGATGGTCCGCGATGCGGGCGCGCGCGAAGTGCATATGCGCATCGCCTCACCGCCGACCATCGGCGCCTGTTATTACGGGGTCGATACGCCGGACACGGACAAGCTCATCGCCTCCCAGCGCACAAATGAGGGGATCCGCGAGACGATCCAGGCGGACAGTCTCGCCTATCTGTCCATCGACGGGCTTTACCGGGCCATGGGCAAGCCGGCCCGCAACGATCAGGACCCGGGCTATTGCGACGCCTGTTTCACGCGCGACTACCCGATCCGCCTCCTGGATCAGGAAGGCAGCGATCGGGACCGCCAACTCAGCTTTATGCAACTGTCATGACCGAATCCCCGAACACACAGCCCCTGGCGGGGCGTTTAGCCCTGGTGACCGGTGCATCGCGCGGGATCGGCCGGGCCGTGGCTCTTGGGCTTGCCGAACAGGGCGCGGAGTTGATCCTCATTGCGCGGACCGTCGGCGGCCTCGAGGAGGTCGATGACGCGGTCAAGGCGATGGGCGGCAAGGCCTCGCTCGTGCCCCTTGACCTCACGGATTTCGACGGGCTCGACCGGCTCGGCGCCTTGATCTTCGAGCGCTGGAAGAAGCTGGACATTTTGATCGGCAATGCCGGGATATTAGGCCCCTTGAGCCCGATCGGTCATATTCCGCCCAAGGAATGGCACAAGCTCCTTGATGTGAACCTCACCGCGAACTGGCGTCTGATCCGCAGCATGGATCCGCTGCTGCGCCAGTCCGATGCGGGACGCGCCGTCTTCGTCACGTCAGGCGCGGCGCATAAGCACCGGCCCTTTTGGGGCGGTTATGCGGTCACGAAGGCCGCGCTTGAGTCCCTGGTGCTGACCTATGCCGCCGAATGCGCCAAGACGACCGTGCAGGCCAATCTGGTCAATCCGGGCGCGACCCGCACCGCGATGCGCGCCGCCGCCATGCCGGGCGAGGACCCGGATACCCTGCCCCGGCCGCAGGATCTGGTGCCGGTGTTCCTGGATCTCGTCAGCCCCAAGAGCACCCGCCACGGCGAGATCATCGAGGCCCGGGCCGAGGGCGTGACACCGCCCGCGCCGTCCGCCTGACAGCGGGACAGCCCGCATGGCCATCATCCTGGTGCTGACGGCGTTTCTGGCGTCCCTGTTGACGCTGTTTTCAGGCTTTGGGCTGGGCACGCTGTTGATGCCGGTCGCCGCGATCGGCTTTCCGGTCGCGGTCGCCGTGGCGCTGACTGCCTTCGTGCATCTGCTCAACAGCCTGCTGAAAGCCGCCCTGTTTCATCCATGGATCGCCTGGCGCATTGCGCTGCTCTTCGGCGTCCCCGCGCTCCTGGCGGCGATCCCCGGCGCCTGGCTCTTGACCCGGATGGCCGATCAACAGGCGCTCCGGTCCTACACACTGTTCGGGATGGATGCCGAGATCACACCGGTCAAGCTGAGCGTCGGTCTGCTGCTCGTCATCTTTGCCCTGGCGGAATGGCTCAGCCTCGCGGCCAAGATCCGGGTGCCCCAACGGTATCTCCCGGCCGGCGGGCTGTTGAGCGGGTTCTTCGGCGGGCTGTCGGGCCATCAGGGCGCGTTTCGCAGCGCGTTTCTGCTCCATGCCGGGCTCGACCCGAAAGGGTTCGTAGCGACCAATGCCGTCATCGCCGCCTTTGTGGATCTGGCGCGCCTTGCGGTCTACGGGATCAATCTTGACCTTCTGCTGGACGCGGTCGATCCCGGCCTTCTCGCGGCAGTGACCGCGGCGGCGCTGGCCGGGGTCCTGGTCGGGCGGCTCGGGGTCAAGAGCGTGACCATCGGCTCGATCCAGACCCTGGTGGCCATCCTGCTCCTGATGCTCGGCATCGCGATGATCGCCGGGCTGATCTAGACATTAGTCATCCTTCGCATACGGATTGTCGCGCTTGCGCCAGAACAGACGGATCGGAACGGCAGGCAGGTCGAAGGTCTCACGGATGCCGTTGATCAGATAGCGGCTGTAGGAGTCCGGGAGATCGGTCGGGCGCGTCGTAAAGGCGGCGAAGCTCGGCGGGCGGGCCTTCACCTGGGTGATATAGCGGATGCGCACGCGCCGGCCCCCGGCCGCCGGCGGCGGATGGCGCTCCAGCGCGGTTTCCAGCCAGCGGTTGAGCGCCGAGGTCGGCACCCGCCGGTTCCAGATGTCATAGACATCGAAGGCGCTGTTCATCAGCGCGGTGAGTCCCTTGCCGTGTTCGCCCGACATCGGCACCAGCGGCACGCCTTTGACCTGGGGCAACAGCCGGTCGACCATCTCCAACGCGTCGCGCCGGGCTTGGGTCTGATCCTCCACAAGGTCCCATTTGTTATAACCGATGACGAGCGCCCGCCCCTCCCGGATGATGAGATCGGCCAGCGTCAGGTCCTGCTTCTCGAACGGCGCCTGGGAATCGATCAGCAATATGACGACTTCGGCGAAGCGGATCGCCCGCAGCGTGTCGGCCACGGACAGTTTTTCGACCTTCTCGACGACCCGCGCCTTCCGGCGCATGCCGGCGGTGTCGTAGAGCTTGACAGGCCGGTTCTCCCAATCCCAATCGACCGCGATGGAATCGCGCGTGATACCGGCTTCGGGGCCGGTCAGGAGCCGGTCCTCGCCGATCAGCGTATTGATGAGCGTGGATTTGCCGGCATTGGGCCGTCCGCACACGGCAATGCGCAACGGGCGGTCCGGGCCGAGGACATACTCCTCGTCCGGAGCCGGCAGATCCGCCGGGCCAGGGCCGTCGGGCCCGAAGCCGAGGCCCGTGAACGCCGCCTCAAGCGCCACATACAGATCGCTCATGCCCTCGCCATGTTCGGCCGAGACCGGGATCGGCTCGCCAAGCCCCATGGCATAGGCATCGTACAGACCGGTATCGCCCGCCTTGCCCTCGCATTTGTTGGCGACCAACAGGACCGGCTTGCCGGCTTTACGCAAAAGCTCGGCGAAATGGCTGTCGAGCGGCATCACCCCGGCGCGCGCATCGATCATGAACAGGCACACATCGGCCTCGTCGATGGCCCGCTCGGTCTGCTGGCGCATGCGGGCCTCAAGCTGGTCGGCCCGGGCTTCTTCGAGGCCCGCGGTATCGAACAGCCGGAAGGTCAGATCGCCGAGCCGGGCCTCGCCCTCACGCCGGTCCCGGGTCACGCCGGGTGTGTCGTCCACAATGGCAAGCTGCTTGCCGACGAGGCGGTTGAACAGGGTGGACTTGCCGACATTGGGCCGGCCGATGATGGCGACACTGGGCAGGGACATCGTCATGACAGGTGTTCCAAACGACAGGACCGACAACGCATGGCGCGCCGCCGGTCCCGAATGCGGTCGTGAGGCGTTGCCGCGGTGCGCAGACTCAGCGCATGGCGGTCAGCTTGCCGTCATCCGTCAACAGATAAACGATGCCGTTGGAGACGACCGGCTGGACATAAACCGGCCCGACGCCGCGCTGGGCCGACATCACGCTGCCGTCCATGGGATTGATAAAGGCGATCTCGCCGAGCGAATTGACCATCATCAGACGGCCCGACAGCAGCAGCGGCCCGGTCCAGGCCACATGGCCTTCGCGGTCTTCGGGATCCTCATAGCGCTTCAGGCCGGTAAGCCAGCGGATCCGCCCGTCGCGCCGGGAAATGCACACGAGTTCGGCATCGACCGTGATCAGATAGAGAAACTCGCCCGCGACCCAAGGCGTCTGGGTGCCCGCGATATTCCGCGTCCAGACACGCTCGCCGGTGCGCAGGTCAATCGACACCATGCGGCCCGAATGGCTGACCGCATAGACCCGGCCATCGTCGATGACGGGCCGCGCGGCGATATCATTGATCCCGGCCATGGCCGTGGCCTTACCGGTCTTCACAAGCGTGTCGGTCCAGGTCTCGCGCCCATTGGCCACCCGAAAGGCGATCAACTCCCCCGAGGTGAAAGGCGAGACCACCACATCGTCGCCGACCGCCGGGCTCACCGCCGAAAGGATGCCCGAGGTCTCGGACATGGCGCGGTGGCTCCACAGGCTGCGCCCGGTTTCGGTGTCGAAAGCATGAAGCTGATTGTCCGTGGCCGTCACGAACACGCGCCCAGCCTTGACCGTCGGGGCCGAGCGGATCGGCACACCGACGGATTTCTGCCAGACGATCTCGCCGGTGGCCCCGTCGAGCGCGCTGACTTGACCGAAGCCGTTGGCAACGAACAGACGGTCATCGCCATAGGCCATGCCGCCACCGAAACCGACTTCGGCATTCTCGTCTTCCGGCACCAGATCCTGTTCCCAAAGATCGTCACCGGATGTGCGCTCGAACGCGCGGACCCGGACCCGGGTGTCGAGGACATAGATGCGCTCATCGGCGATGATCGGCGGCGCGGTGAGCGGCGCCCCGCCCGTGGATCCGCGCCCGGCATCGATCGACCAGAGCGATTTCAAGGTCTTCGAGCCCGACGGCCCGCCATCGCCGACCTGCAAATGCGAGAAGGCATTGGACGGCACGCCGCCCGGCTGAGACCAGTTGGCATTCAGGATCGGGGCCGGCAGGGTCACCTCAAGATCCGCAATGCGCGGATCGGGTTCGAGCTTTTGTTCAAGCTCCAGGATCGAGATGCGCCGGCTGGCCGGCGCGACATTCTTTTCCTCGGGCTCGTCGCCGCCGTCGACCATGTCGAGAAAGGCGCAGCCCCCCAGGGTGGCCGCCGCCGCGACAATGGCCAGCAGCCGGCCGCCCGCCGTCATGATCCGTGTGCCGAGGGCTGTATCCGAATTGCGCATGCCCATTATTCGCTCCCCTCAGCTTGCCCCGGTTCCGCCGCGGGTGCGGCCTCGTCCGCCGCCGCCGCGCCGCTGTCATCGGTCTGTGCCACGGCAATCGTACCGCTCAGAAACTCGACCATCTGCGAGGCCCGGGAGCGCAGCCCCTGGGGCGCGGACTCATCATCGGACACGAGTTGGTAGGACTCGCGCGCCGCATCGAAGGCCCCGGCCCGCATCTGCGCCAACGCATCGAGTTCGCGCGCGAAGGCCGCCCACGGATTATCGTCGCGCAATTGCGGCGCCAGACGGTCGCGCAGCGCATCCGGGTCGCTGTCATCGGCCACCAGATAGGCCGCTTTCAGGGCCGCCAGACCGCGATAGATCCGGCCCACCCCGTTATCGGCGGCAATCTCATCGTAAAGGCCGACCGCCGCGCTGACATTGGCCGTGTCTTCGAGAAGCGCGGCTTGCCGGAAGCGGGCCAGAAGCGCATAGCCGTCCGGACCGTCATCCAGCTCACGGAATGCGGCGAGCGCTTCGGGTGTCGCGCCCTCGGCCGTGAGAACCTCTTCGGCAATCCGGTAGTTGTCGGACGCGGCAGCCTGCCGTCCCGCCTGCCAGGACTGATAGCCGAGCCAGCCCGCCGACAGCGCGATCGCGCCAACAACGCCGCCGATGATGGCGGGGCCATAGGACCGCCAGATCGATTCAAGACGGGCGTTGCGAACGTCCTCGTCGACTTCCCGTTCGAATGCGGTTTGATCCGTCACTCGCTTACACTCCGCGCAGGCTGAGATGCGGCGCCGAAGCGGCTGCCGCACCATTCCGATAAATGCTTGTCTACCCTATCCGCCGCGCCGGGGCGAGGCAATCGGCGCTGCCCGTCGCCACGGCCGTCCCAGGCATCGGCGACCGGCCGGGATTAGCCCTCGGAGCGCATCTGATAGGTGTGTTCGGCAGCCGGGAAACGCCGCGCGCGCACATCGGCCGCATAGGTCTGGGCCGCCGCGCCGATCGCCGCGCCGAGCCCGGCGAATCGCCGGACGAATTTGGGCGCGCGATCGGTCATGCCGAGCATGTCTTCGGTCACGAGAATCTGACCGTCGCAGCGGCTTGAGGCGCCGATTCCGATGGTCGGGACCGTGGCCAATTCCGTCAGCCGGTCCGCCAGGGGTTCGGCCACGCCTTCGACGACGACACAAAACGCCCCCGCCGCGCATACGGCCTGCAGATCGCCTTCGATCCCGGCCCAGTCCGCCCGGCTGCGCCCCTGTGCCTTGAACCCGCCCAGCGCCTGAATCGACTGCGGCGTCAGGCCGACATGGCCCATCACCGGGATACCCCGCGCCGTCAGGAAACCAATGGTGTCGGCCATGACCCGGCCGCCTTCGAGCTTAACCGCCTGGGCACCGGTTTCCTGGAGGATGCGCGCGGCATTGCGATAGGCGGCCTCCCGGCTTTCCTCATAGGACCCAAAGGGCATGTCCACCGCGACCAGGGCGTGAGAGGAGCCGCGCATGACCGCCTGGCCGTGATTGATCATCATATCGAGGGTCACACCGAGCGTGGTGTCCATGCCGTAGACGACCATGCCCAGGGAATCGCCGACCAGAAGCAGATCGCAATGGGGGTCGAGCAGCTTGGCCATGGGCGCGGTGTAGGCGGTTAGCGACACGATCGGCTCGCCGCCTTTGCGGGCGCGGATGTCAGGAACGCTCACCCGGCGGGCGGGACGCGGCGCGACGGTGGACTGGGTGGACATGGCGTGCCTTTCCTCGCCTGGATCGCATTCGATAGGGCGGTGTTCTCTACCGTAGATGCTTCCTTTTCGGGAAGCCCTCAGAGCCCTTTTGGAAATAGGGCATCAGAACATAAGCGTTGCCGCGTGTGAGCCAAGGCCATCGCCCGCCCCCCCGCGCCGCTCCATATCCCCACGCCGTGGACCGGTGTAGCGTGTCCGCCGGGGCGATTCCGCGAGGGCTGTATCCATGCATGAATTTGCACTTCTGATTGTGATCGTCGGTATTTTGGGGATCGGCGCCCAATGGGTGGCCTGGCGCACCCAGATTCCGGCGATCGTCCTGCTGCTCGCGGCGGGTCTGGCCGCCGGGCCCGTGACCGGCGTCATCGCCCCCGAAGCGACTCTGGGCGAGATGCTGCGCCCGCTCGTCGCCATCGCCGTGGCGATCATTCTGTTCGAGGGCGGGCTGACCCTCAATTTCCGGGATATTGCGGAAACCTCCAGGGCGGTGCGCCGGGTGGTGCTGATCGGCGCGCCGATGGTCTGGGGGCTGGGCTATCTCGCGGCCCATTATGTCGCCGGCCTTAGTCCGGCCTCGGCAGCGGTGCTGTCCGGCATCATGGTGGTGACCGGACCGACCGTGGTCACGCCGCTCCTGCGCCAAGCCCGCCTGCCAAGCCGCCCCGCCTCGCTGCTGCGCTGGGAAGCCATCCTGGCGGACCCGGTGGGGGCCCTTTTCGCCGTCTTCGCATTTGAAATAGCCATGATCGCGGTCTCCGACCACACCGTGGCCGAGATGGCCTGGCGGATCCCCACCGCCCTCGTGGTCGCGCTGGCCGGCGGCTGGGCCATGGCCCGGGCCGTGGTCTGGCTGTTCACCCGGGGCCATGTTCCCGAATACCTCAAAGTGCCGGTTCTGGTCGTCGGCGTGCTCGCAGCCTTCGAAGGCACCAATGCCCTCCTTCATGAAGCGGGTCTGCTGACCGTGACGGTCATGGGCGTAGTGCTCGCCAATTCCCGGATCGCCAGCCTGGATGAAATCCGCCGCTTCAAGGAAGTCATGACCGTGATGCTGGTCTCGGCGGTGTTCATCCTGCTGTCGGCCACGGTCAGTCTGGACAGCCTTGCCGCCTTCGGCTGGCGGGATTTCGCCTTCGTCGCCCTGCTGCTGCTGGTCGTCCGTCCACTGATGATCATGAGCACGACGCTGGGTACGCCGCTCACCATCAAGGAGCGGATCCTGTGCGCCTGGATCGCGCCGCGCGGGGTCGTCGCCTTCGCGGTCTCGGGCTTTTTCGGCGCCTCGCTGGTCGATGCCGGGATTGCCGATGCCGGACGCCTGGCGCCGCTCGCCTTTCTGATGGTGGTGGTGACCGTGGTTCTGCACGGTCTGTCCATCCGTCCGCTGTCCCAACTTCTGGGCCTCACCTCCAAGGCGCCCCAGGGCCTGCTGATCGTCGGCGCCTCGCGCTGGTCCATCGAACTGGCCACCAAGGCCAAGGAGATGGACCTGCCGGTGCTCATCGCCGATAGCAATTATCTGAAGGTCTCCCGGGCCAAGCTGGCGGGCATTCCGGTCTATTACGGTGAGATCCTGGCCGAGGCCGCCGAGCACAATCTCGATCTGTCGAGTTACGGCGCGCTCATCGCGGCCACCGACAACGACGCCTATAACGCCCTCGTCTGCACCAATCTGGGTCCGGAAATCGGCCGGTCGAACACCTATCAGATCGGCCGCGAGGCGCGCCCCGACGAGGCGTCCGACAGCCAGGCGGCGGCCCGCCATGACCGCCATGCCCTGGCCTTCACCATTGGCGGGCTCACCCTGTTCCGCAGTGGCCTGACCTATCGCCGCCTGCATGACCTGCTGCGCGAGGGCTGGGGGTTTCAAAAAACCAAGCTAACCGAGGAATACGATTTCGAGACTTTCCTGAACGACCGCGGTGACGCCGTGAGCGTGATGTTCGCCATGAAACCGTCGGGCAAGCTGCTGTTCTCGACCACGGCGGAGCGCATCAAGGCCGAACCCGGCGACGTGGTGCTGTCCTTCGCGGAAATGCCGCCCGTTGACTCAGAGCAAGGCCCGAAGCAGCCGAATCAGGCATAGAGTGATTCGCATTGTGCCGGGGGGGCGCACGCTGGAGGAAAAGTCATGGTGCCCAGACTGGTCGTCGCCGTCGTTACGCTGTCCCTGGCGCTGGGCGCCGAAGCGGCGGCAACGCCGATGGACGATGAGGCGGACGCTCCCTTGCCGTCCGCTTATGCCGGCGGCGATGCGGCGGCCGGCGGCGACATGGCGGGGGCCTTGTGCGCCCGGTGCCATGCGGTGGGACTGACCGGCGAGAGCCCGCTGCCCGAAGCCCCGCCGTTCCGGACCTTCTCGCAGCTCTGGCCGCTGGAAAGCCTCGATGAAGCGCTGGCCGAGGGCATCATGGTCGGCCATCCGCGCTTTGAAATGCCGGTGTTCGAGTTCTCCGTGAACGAAGTGGCCGACCTCATGGCCTATCTGGAGAGCATCCAGACCGCGCCCGCCGACGACGCGTCCGACACTGAATAATCCTCAGGAGGCCCGTATGCTGATCGTTGCCGGCGAGATCAAAATAGCACCCGACGATATCGAGAAAGCGCGCGCGCTTGCCGCGGCCATGGTGACAGAGACCCTCAAAGAGCCGGGCTGTCAGGCCTATAGCTTCGCGGTGGATCTCCTGGAACCCGGCACGGTGCGCCTGTTCGAGCGGTGGGACGATCAGGCCGCGCTCGATGCCCATTTTCAAACGCCCCATATGGCGGCGTTCAATGCCGGCCTCGCCGAGATCACCATCCTGGGCGCCTCGGTGAAAATCTATGACGTCTCGGGCGTGCGGGATTTGATGTGAGGCGCGGTTAACCTTCACGCTCCGGCGCCAGCAGCCGAACGAACATGTCCGTCAGGTCCGCCGTCATCTTTTCCGGCGTCGCCAGACCGCGGCGGCAGACTTCCGCACCGCTCATCATCAGACCCGACGCCAATAACGGCATCGTGTTCGGATCGACCTGCCGAGCCAGTCCCAACGCACAAAGCCGGTCCATCACCTCCAGGATGGCCGTATCGACCGCGTGGAACGCCTCAACCGCTTCCGGGCCAAGACTTTCAAGACGGGACCGGTCGACGGACCCGGCGAGCGGCCCGTCCATGAGCATCTCATCCAGGACCGGTGCGATAACCTTGACCAACGCGGTTCTCAAAGTGGGCTCACGGTCGGGAAGATGATCGAGGATAAGATCCGCGATCCTGCGTTTAGCGGCATTGATCACGCCGATCCGCAGGGACGGTTTATCCGGGAACGACAAATAGACCGTCCCCACCGCAACGCCGGCCCGGCGCGCGACCTCTGCCATGCTGGTGTCCTCATAGCCCTTCTCGCGGAAGAGCGCCTGAGCCGCCTCGATCACGAGACTCTTTCGGGCTTCGGGCGCGCGGCGGCGGAGGGCCGATGGCGTGTCACTGGTCATGCGATCTATCCACGCGGCGCGCCGGCAAATGTCAACCTGTTGACTGAATGATCTTCATTCATTATCTCGTAGGGTAAGGATGACGTAGCGCGGAGGTGCAGATGCGGTGGCTGTTTTGGGTCTTGGGCGGACTGGCCCTCGTGGTGGTGCTCGCCATCATGGCGTGGCTGAATTTCACCCCGCAGGGGCGCCTGATCGGCAATAGCTACGAGGCCCCGCCTGCGGAGGTGCTGGCCCCCACCGCCCGGTCGGGAGCGCAGGATCTGTCGGCGCTCAATGTCGATTTCGCCACGGCCCAGGGGCCTTACGGCGGCCTCACCGAATTGCTGCCCGGCTTGAGCGCCGTGGCAGAGATCGACGGCGGTCTCTTCCGTGTCCGCGGCGTGCCCGAAAAGGCCGGCTGGTATTCCGACCGGTCCGGACCATTCTACTACCGTGTGGTCTCGGGCGACTTCTTGGTCGAGACCACTGTGCGCGCCGTGAAGGCAGACGACCCTCAAAGCCGGCCGGAAGGAGCGTTCAACTCGTCCGGCCTCTTGGTGCGCGATGCCAGCAGCAGCACCGGCGCCATGCGCTGGCTGATGTACAATATCGGTCAGCAGGCGGAATTTTATGGGACGGAAGCCAAGAGCACCGTACCCGATACCGGGGACTGGCATGTCCAGAGGCTGGCCGGGTTCACATCCGGCTCGACCCTGTGGCTGACACCGGTACCCGCTGGAGTGAATGGCGCGGCGCTTCGGATCTGCCGCATCGGGGCCGAATACCGTTTCTTCAAGCGTCTGCCCGGATCTGAGCAATGGATCGAAGAAACCCACATGGCCGGCACCCAAAAGCTTGGCAATGGGGTCAGCGTGGCCACGCCAGGTGTTGTCGAGGGCGGCGTGATCCGGTTTATCCGGACTGACATTCCGGATACGGTCCAAGTCGGTTTGATCAACAATCCGGGCATGCCTCCCAATGACGGGATGGGCGTCTTTAGCGGCCTGCGCTTTGCGCGGATCGCCGACTTCGCCGCATGCACCCGCGATTGACCACCGCCGGAAGTGAGTTGACATCGTCATGGCGCGGATCCTGAGACACTGGGGTCGGAACTGCTGGGGAATAAGTTCGGCGATCGCGGTGGTTCTCGCCCTTGCCGCCGCGTTCTGGTGGTATGCGCTCGATGCGCGCGCGCCGGCCAGCGCCGAGGGTGTATTCGACCTTGAAGCCTGGCGCGCCATGACGGCGGACGACGAGGGCCGGCTGCCGACCGAGATCCGGCTTGAGATGGTCGGCGGCGATGTGGCGCCGGGCTGGGCCGCCGAAGCGGGCAAGTTCGGCGCCCCCTTCGTGGTGGCCTACACCTCGGTGCAGATTATCGGTCCGGACACGGACTTGATCCTCGGCGGCGCGGTGGACAAAGCCGGTGTCGCGGCGCTCTCGCAGGGATCCGAAAGCTGGTTCGATGCCGCCGCCTATGCGCGCATGACCGGGGCGATGACCCAGGCGGATATCGTCACGGTCACCCATGAACATGCCGACCATGTGCTGGGCATCGTGCGCCATCCCCATCCGGCGGCCATCGCGCCGAAGCTCAGATTGACCCGGCGGCAGCTCGATGGCATGGCCCGGTTCGGTCCCGGCGGCGCCTTGCCGGACGCATTCAACATCGTCCGTCCCTGGACGATCGCCGGGCCGGTTCGCCTTGCACCGGGCGTGATCGCCGCGCCGGCCGAGGGACACTCGCCCGGCACACTGGTATTCTACGTCCGGACACAGACGGGGCCGGAGTTTCTCTTCATCGGTGATATCGTCTGGACCATGTCCAACATCGAGACGCTGAAGACGCGGCCCCGGTTCCTCCAATTCCTGATGTTCGAGCCCAATGAAGAGCGCGATATCGTGTTACGGCAGGTCCGCGCCTTGCGCGACATGCGCGATGGCAATCCCGAATTGATCCTGGTGCCGTCCCACGACCGGCCCTATCTGGAGGGCCTCATCGAGCGTGGAGTGCTGAAGACGGGTTTTGATCTCCGTACGCCCGGCCCTGTCGGTTGATGCCGGTTCCCGCAACGCGGGCTTCCAGGTGAGGGTCCCGCCCCTCACTCCCACTCGATTGTGCCGGGGGGTTTGGACGTGATGTCATAGACCACGCGGTTGCTGCCCCGGACCTCGTTGATGATCCGGGTCGCGGCGCGGCCCAGAAAGGCATGGTCGAAGGGGAAATAGTCCGCGGTCATCCCATCGGTCGAGGTCACCGCCCGCAGGGCGCAGACATGGTCGTAAGAGCGTTCGTCGCCCATGACGCCGACGGTCTTGACCGGCAGCAGCACGGCGAAGGCCTGCCAGATGGCATCGTACAGTCCGGCATTGCGGATTTCTTCCAGATAGATCGCATCGGCTTTACGCAGGATCTCGATCTTCTCGGCCGTGATCTCGCCCGGAAGGCGGATCGCAAGGCCCGGACCCGGAAACGGATGGCGGCCGACAAAACTGTCCGGCAGGCCGAGTTCGCGGCCCAGATCGCGCACTTCATCCTTGAACAGATCGCGCAAGGGCTCCACGAGCTTCATGTTCATGCGTTCGGGAAGCCCGCCCACATTGTGGTGGGATTTGATGGTCACGGATGGTCCGCCCGCGAAGGACACGCTCTCGATCACATACGGATAGAGCGTGCCCTGGGCCAGGAAAACAGCCCCGCCGATCTTGCGCGCCTAGTCCTCG
>CAZHDI010000083.1:0-15373 GCA_964531285.1 uncultured Alphaproteobacteria bacterium
TCACGCCGCGGCCGTCGCGATCCCATCCAGCCGCACCGCGACGCTGTTGATGCCGTTCCCGGTCGCCTCCACCGCGACGCCGATGGGGAAACGTCCCGCGGCCGGGGTGGTCACTTCCTTCGCGCTGTTGTCCCACGCCACGCGCGCGCCGACGGTCAGCACGGCGGCGCTGGCCTTCGGCAGCTAAAACACGCCGGTTGCGGAGAGTTCGACCGGATCGCCCCAGGCCGCGATATAGTCCGCATCGGCGAGCGCCAGGGGCGCCATGCCGATGCCGATGGCGGCAATGAAAAAAATCCGCATGCTGCGCAACCATGTCTGCCAAACTGATCCGGCTTTCATTCCGTCCCCCCTCACACGGTTTTTCCCTGAGATGCTCTGGCGATCAGACCGCGGTTCCGACCGGTCCGATCATGAGATCGGCGAGCTTTTGACGCTGGTAAACGCCGTCTCCGAACAGGGCTTGATTGTGCAGGTTCCGCTTAAAGTAGATGTGGAGCCCATACTCCCAGGTGAAGCCGATCCCCCCATGCAGTTGGACCGAGCGGTCCGATATGAAGGCCGCCGCATCAGAGGCCGCGCTCTTGGCCATGCGTGCCGTGGTCTCCGCTTTATCGGTTCCGGCATCAATCTCCGCACACGCATTATAAAGCAGCGAGCGCGCGCGATCGATGTCGATCATGGCATTGACCAGCGGGTGCTTGACGGCCTGGAAAAAACCGATAGGCCGGTCGAACTGAACCCGCTCGCTGGCATAGGCCGTCGTCGCCTGGAGCAGCCACTCGCTGGCCCCGCACAAATCGGCTGACACGAGGACGAGTAAACCCGGCCATGCGGCGCGCAGGACAGGGGCCGCATCCCGGCTCACGATCGCGTCGGCGCCGACGCGCACGCCGTCAAAATGGGCGCTGGCCTGATCGCGGGTCAGATCATGGATGTGGTCGGCCTCAAGCGACAGACCCTCCGTGTTCGTATCCACCGCGACCAGGACCAGGGCCCCGTCGATCTTGGCGGTGGCAAGCAGGAGATCGGCCTTGAACGCGTCCTGAACGAAGCGGGCCGTGCCCTGAAGGACGAGGTCCCCGGACTCGTGAAAGGCCAGGAGCGGTGCATCCTCCGGTTCCCAACTGCCGCGCTCATCGGTGATCGCGAGGGTTGCCGCGGCGCCGCCGGCGATCCGTGTCATGATGTTTTTGGCCACATCGCCGCCGGCCTGCCGCAGCACGAGGCTCGCCGCCAGCGTGGGGATCAGCGGGGAGGGGAGCGCGTGCCGGCCCACCTCCTCTATCATGCCCGCAATGCCGGCCAGCGAGATGTTCGAGCCGCCCTCATCTTCGCCGATTGCGAGGCCGGTCCATCCCAATTCGACAATCTCCGACCACAGAAGGTCGTCCCAGGGCGCCTGCTCGCCGTCATCGTAGACCGGTTCAGGCGCGATGGCGACAAGGCGCCGCAACCGGTCCGTGGGCAGCTTTTCATCGAGCATCTTGCGCGCGACATCCCGCAGGAGCGATTCGTCCTCGCCGAAGCCGAAGTCTCTTGGTACGGATTGTGTTTCCGACATGGGCGCGCTCCTATTTCGACTTTGGCAGGCCGAGAACGCGCTCGCCCAGAATGTTGCGTTGGATTTCGTTCGTCCCCGCGGCAATCGTGTTGCCATAGGAATTGAGATAGGCCAGGGGCCAGTGGCCCGCCTTTGGTGCGCGAGGATCGCGTTTATAGAGCGTGGAGTGCGCGCCGGCGATCTCGACACCGAGCCGTGCTGCGTCCTGGGCAAACTCCGAGGCCGTCACTTTCTGCTGCAATGGCAGGCGCATGGGATGATCGCACAGGGCCGGGACGCGGCTCCGCCGCGCATTCTGACGGAGACCTTCCCCGACAATGGCGCATTGAACGATGGCGTCCCGGGTGACCGGATCGTCCGCGGCCAAGACGCCGTTGCGCCAGGTGCTGCGGGCCAGCTCGATCAGATTTTGGACCGCGCCGCCGCCGCCACCGCCGCCGCCGCTCCCCGCGCCCTCGGCGGCGCCGCGTTCGGCGGTCAGCGTCGTCATCGCGACCGACCAGCCTTTGCCGACATCGTCAAGCCGGTTGGCATCAGGGACCCTGACATCCTCGAAGAACACTTCGTTGAAACCGGTCTCGCCGGTCATCTTCACCAGAGGGCGGACGGTGACGCCCGGATGCCCGGCGATCGGGCACAGAAAATAGGTGAGCCCCTCATATTTATGATCGCTGCTCGTCCGGGTAATGAGGATCATCCATTTGGCGAAGTGGCCAAGGCTGGTCCACACCTTGTGCCCGTTGACGATCCAGTCGTCGCCGTCCCGCACGGCCGATGTGCGTTGATTGGACAGATCGGAGCCCGCGCCCGGTTCGGAAAATCCCTGGCACCAGATCTCATCGCCGGTGAGGCAGCCGGGAATGAAGTGGCGCTTCTGCGCTTCCGTCCCGTGCACCAAAATCGTCGGGGCCGCCATGCTCAGCCCCACGATATTGATCAGGAAGGGCACGTTCGCCCGGCCCAGTTCCTGGTTGGCTATTCTTTGAAATCCGGTCTGTCCGCGTCCGCCATATTCTACCGGATAATCCGTACCGATGAGGCCCGCGTCGTAGCATTTGCGTTGCCACGCCTGGAGATAATCCCGCTGGCCTGTCGTCATCACCTCGATCGGCGTAATGGGAAGACGTTCAGGCGGCGGCGGCGGTGTGTTCTCCGACAGCCAGCGCCGGGCATAGTCCCGGAACTCCCGCTGCTCCGCGCTCTCGCTCGATGTACTCACGGCGTTCTTCTCCCTCGCAATTGCTTGCTTAAAGTATTACTGGAGGCTGGGCGCCCGTCCAGTCGTAAGAGGGCGCGGGCCCGCGGCATCTGAGGGGCCTTTTGGAAATGTGCCGGAAGGCGCATTTCCAAGTGCCTGACCGGTCCAGAGGATTAATCGTCCTCGAACCCCACATAAGTCACAAACGCGCTGTTGGGGAGCCGCGTCGAGCGCACGTGGTTTGCGGCGAAGCTGTCATCCGGATAACCCATCGCGATGCAGATCATGATCGCTTCATCATCCGGGATTCCGGCATGCTTATGAACAACCTCGGACTGCATAATACCTTGGCCATTGATCACGCAGCCGATGCCCTTTTCCCAGGCCGCCAAAACGATGCCATAGGCCAGCGAACCCAGGGAAAATTGCGTGATCGCGGCAGGTTCCAGCGACTTGGGGTAGGTCAGGACCAGCGAT
This sequence comes from uncultured Alphaproteobacteria bacterium, assembly GCA_964531285.1. GTDB lineage: Bacteria > Pseudomonadota > Alphaproteobacteria > JAJFIK01 > JAJFIK01 > CAZHDI01. The sequence continues at coordinate 3,240 of CAZHDI010000083.1, forward strand.
ACCGGGGCGTCGAATTGTCTGAATCCCCGGAGCATCCAGTCCAGGCGTTTTTCTTTATCGTGACGCTCGATTCCCATCGCTTCGAACAGTTGAACCGCGACATCGATCTGGCGTTGCCGGTGCTCTCCCACATACTCTTCCTTGTAAGGAAAATCGCGGGACGGCGGCTTCCCGGCCAGGGTATTGTCCGTATTGCCTTGGCGAATTCTTTCAAGCGGTTCGCCGGTTACAGCGTGGATGCGCCAAGTCTGGGTATTGTACGAACTGGGCGCCCATTTTGCCGCATCGATGATCTCATCGACGATCGCCTTCGGGATCGGTTTGTCCAGAAACCCTCTGGCGCTTTTTCTCGATGCGGCAAAGTCGGCAAAAGTCATATTGGCCCCCTGGTTGACGTCCGGTCTGCCGTGGGCACGGCAGCGAGGATAGTCTAGCGCCAGACTGGCCGTTCGGCACTATCGCGCCGCGCGTGCCGGCAGGATTGCGCCCAGGGCCAGGACGAGACACGTGACGGTCTCCATGACGAGGGTCCTGACGGCCGAGTCGTCCGCTTCTCCCAGGGCCAAGGAAACGATCCGTGCCACGACCATCAATCCCTCGATCGTCGCGAGAGGGACGAGCCAGGCCCAATGCCCGCGGATGGCGGCATAGATGGCGGTGAGGCCCATGGCCAGATAATGAGCGCCGACCAATGCTCTGACCGAGCCCAGACCGGCGGGTGTTTCCGGGCTGAGCGCGAGACCTTCGGCCAAGCCCTCCGGGCGAAGAAATCCAATCACGCCGACAAAGGTCATGCCCAGGCCGAGGATCACGATGGCAATGCGCAGGAACATTCTGGCTTCCCCCCCATTATTCAATGCTCCGGCTGGCGGAGCGCGCCGTGACCAGCGCCAGGACCATCGTGAGCCCATGGCAGCGATCGTTTAATGAGTACCATTATCGATGGTGTTTGCGCAATATCCGCTGAGGCGAAGCCCCAAGCGGTCCCGGTACGGGGCGCTATCGCGAGAGGGGCCTGGCTCCGGGCGCGCATGCGGCGGCGTGGCCGGTATCGCCGCTTACCAATTTTCTCTATGCGGCCTTATGACGACATCGAACGACCAGGTGGACCGGGGTTGATGCGCCACATGGAACACTTCGTCGGCAATGTCGGCGGGCGATGCGAAAAAGTCATCCGGCTTGTCGGCAAAGGTTTTCCGGGTCCACGGCACGTCAATCACGGCATCGACCGCGATATAGGCCGCGTGCACGCCCAGCGGTCCAGCCTTGCGGGCAATGCTCTCCAGTAAGATCCGCTGAGCGGCTTTGGACGGTGCAAATCCCGCAAAGAGCGGCCGGCCCCGATAGGCGGATGTATTGCCTGTGGCGAGGATGGCCCCGCTGCCCTTTTCGATCATCGCCGGTGCAATCCGCTGAGCGAGATGGAGCAGGGCCATTGTGTTGATCTGAAAGTTTCTTTCCAGAACACCGGGATCGATATCGAGAAAGTCGCCAAAGGCCCCGCCGATGGCGTTATGGACGAGGACGTCAACCGCACCCAGGTCGCGCTCGATCGTATCGATTGCGGTACTGACAGTTGGCAAGTCGGTGACATCGCACGGGAAGCTTCGCGCCGCCGGGACCGATTTCGCTATGTCGTCGAGGCGCTCCTTGGAGCGTGCCATCATGGCAACCTGATATCCTCCGGCGGCGAACCGCTCCACCAGCGACCGGCCCGTTCCGGGACCAACACCGGTGATCAAGCATACTTTCCTCGACATCGATCCCTCCCGATACGGCCGGCTGCGCATCATGATAGGCACTGCGCCGTCTTAAAATCATGCATCGCCGCGCATGCACATTGCAGGTGTCCGACTATGCCCAGACGGCCAGGAGGCGTTTGAGATAGCGGTCCAAATCTTCTATAAAGCGCGCATCGGCCGCGAGTTTGGCCATATGATCGCCCAGATGAGTATAGGGCGCCAGGCGCGGCAAGAGCGGACCGAAACCGTGTGCGGACAGTTGATCTTCGAACCGGTATTCGTTGGTGAGCAGACAAAGCTCGCAGACTACCGCGATATCCGCCAGCGTAACGTCGTCTCCGGCGATGAATGCGCCGTATTGAAGGGCATTGTCGATCCCGGCGGCATAGGTCTCGAGCGACGTGGCCATTTCTGCGTAGTCCTGCTCGCAGAGGGTGCCATTCGTCAGCAGATAGCGCTGAGAATCCCGCGCAAAGACCAAAGAGCGGTCGAGGAAGGAATCGACACGGGATTGATGCATCGGGCCCCTGCCCAGCAGGGTGTGCGCATTCGGGCCGAGCCGGGCCGCGGCACGCATGATGGCGTTCGACTCGAAAATCCCAACCGATCCGTCTCCGGAGAATGCCGCCGGTATGCTGCCGAACGGGTGGGCTTTGAGAAAGGCATCGCTCTTGTAAAGGGTCCCGCCGGCAAAGCCGATCGTACCCACCCGCGCAAACCCCGATAGGGATTGTTTATCCTCGTCGGAGAGGTGCCGGGCCTCGAAATCCCAAAGCCAGTCGATCATGGCCCGCGGTTTGTCGCCCACAATGTCGATGCGGGCGCCGGAGAAGCGCGCGGCGATGGTCGCCTTGGACAGCCTTGGGTTCGGCAGATAGGAGAAGATTCTCAGATCGGCGGGCGGTGCGTCTACCATTTTTCTGACCATGGTCTGAGGACGACTTCGAAAGCCCATGTCGAGCGGTGCTGGCGGTGCAGGTGAAGATAGGTTTGGGCGATATGGTCCGGATCGGCCATATTATCGTCAACCGTGGCGCCGGCCAGCCGGTGGGCCCGGCTGCCGTCGTCTTGCGTCCAGCCGATGGCCGCATCGATGGGCACATGCGCGACATGAATGCCTTGGGGCATCAGTTCGCGGGCCATGCTCTCGGCCAAGCCAGCCTTGGCCCGGCAGGCCATCGCGAAGGCCCCGCTCTTAGGGTAGCCTTTCTTCGCCGCGCTGGCATTGGTGAAAATGATCGTGCCCCGCAGACCGTTCGTGTCCGGATCGGTCCTCAGCATGTGCCATGCGGCGTGCTGGCCGGCATTGAAGGCGCTGAACGCGGAATTGAGCAGCGTCTGGCGGACGAGATCGGGGGCCGCCTCCGTAATCTCCTTACGGAAAATATCCGGAGTGCGGCCATCGATGTTGTGGACGACGAGCCGGGGCACACCAAGATCGTTGCGAACAGCCTGGAACAGATCCGCCACGGATGACGGCTCCGATGCGTCGCATGCGTATCGCCTCACGCTAAACTGCGCTTCGAGGTCCGTGAGGACAGGTTTGTCCGGTCGGCGCGCCGCTATGGCCACGGCCATTCCCTCGCGGGCAAAGAGCCGGGCGCAACTGGCGCTCACCCCGGATCCTCCGCCAATAATGAGCGCGGTTTCCCGGCGGACAGCATCGACCATCGTGACGTTCCTTTTGTTATGCGGGCCCGCGCAGGCCTGGCTCTCCTTGGGAACGCGTTAGAACAGCGAGTAGTGCTGACCGCCATCGATCACGATGTTCTGGCCGACGATAAACCGCGCAAGCGGGCTGCACAGAAACGCGGCCATCGGCGCAAGATCATCCGCCTCCCCCACAAATCCCGCCGGAATGTGGTTGTGCGTGATAAAGTGCTGCGCGACGACGTCGGGGACCGGTTCCAGACCGAAAGCGTCGGCATAGTCTTTCATGATCTCATTGGCCCCTTCCGTCCGGAACATGCCGGGCAGAAGGTTGTTGAGCGTGACGCCGTGTTTCGCGATCTCCCGTGAAACGCTGGCCGTATAGTTGATCAGGGCCGACCGCGCCGGCCCCGACATGAGACGCCAGATCATCGGGTTCTTGGCCGAGAAGGTCGCGATATTGACGATCCGGCCCCAGCCTTTCCCCGTCATGACGGGGATGTAGTGTCGCATGATCTCGATCGGCCCGATGAGCGTCGTTTCGATCGACTCGCGCCACATGTCGGGGGTGACTTTCAGAAAGTCGCCATTCGGAGCAGGCGGCTTGATCGTGATCGCGAGAATGTCGGGATCCGGGCAGGCGGCGAACAGGGCCTGGCGCCCTTCCTCGGTCGAGGAGTCGGCCACGATCGGCGTGACGTTTGCCCCATATTTGGACGCGATTTCGCGCGCCGCGGTTCTCAACCGCTCCTCGCGCCGCGCGGTGATGTAAAGCTCGACGCCCGCTTCGGCAAGGCGCTCGGCCGTGGCGCGCCCCATGCCCGCGCTGCCCCCGGCCATGATCGCGGTCTTACCCTTGATCTGAAGATCCATCCGCTCGCCTACCTTTTTTCATATCGTCCGTGTGCGGGCCGCGGATCAGGTCAAATCAATCTTCTCCGGCAGCATGCCGCTGATGAACTTGGTGCAGATCGCCAGATTTTCAGCAAAGCCCGGCCGCGTCTTCATGGCCTCGGTATGCCGGACGAGAGCGGGCCATTTGTTGGCGTCCGGAAGGCCGACAATCAGGTCCATCTGAGTCATCTGGCAGCCGACCGCGATATCCGCGACGGAATAGCGGCCACCGACAAAAAAATCTCCGCCGTCAAGGGATGCTTCGAGATAATCGAAGAGCTTGGGCAGTTGCTCGGTCCACGTTTTTTTCGCGGTTTCGATATCCGATTCCTTGCCCGCGAAACGCGGGAACAGGATGGGCCGGAACAAGCCCATGCCCGTGGGCAAGGCCACCGCAGTGTCGGCAAATTCTTCGAACCACGCCACGCGCCCCGCTTCGAACGGGGAGGTGCCGTAGAGCCCCGCGCTCAGCTGACCTTCAAGATAAATGCAGATGGCCGACGAGTCCGGGATGGTTCCCGGGATACCCTCGGTTCCGATCGTCTTGTCCCGGAGGACCGGAATGCGGCGGGCCGGACTGATTTCAACAAACCAGTCGGGCATATCCATGATGTTCACGTTCTCGAAGTCATAGTCCGTTCCCGTGTGGCCGAGCACCACCTGAACCTTGCGCACAAAGGGCGAGAGCGGCATTCCGTAAACAACATAATCTGCCATGTGTCCGTTCCTGTTTTTGGCGTTGAAAGATGATCGGGGGTCTAAGGAGGATCGGCGCCCTGTATAGTCCATTCGGCGGTCTAACTGTGGGTCCCGGTCCTGGCGCCTGAAGCGGTCAGTTCTCGCCGCGCAACTTCCTCAAATTTTCCTCATGCGTTTCCCGGTCGATGCGATAGGTGGACACCACCGCGATCATGCTGAGCCATAGGAACAAGATCGAGGGGACGTAATATGCACCCAGGCGCCAGAGGGTCTGGTCGGACACCTCGCTCGGATCCGCGCCGGTGGGGAACTGCGCCATGGCCAGCACGAAGGACGCGGCCATGACCCCGAAGCCTTGCACGCATTTGCGGATGAAGGTCACTGACGAGGTAAAGACGCCTTCCGACCGCCGTCCGGTCTTGATTTCACTCTGTTCGACCAGATCGCCGATCATGGAGTTGAACAGAATCTGGAAGCAGATGATGAGGCCGACATCGATCACATTCGTGATCACGACAAACCAGAAGGTGAAGGCGGTTCCGTTCGGCGGCAGAACATCGATCAGGCGCAGCACGATCGGCATCGGTGCGCCGAGGAAGGCGATGAGGCCGATGATCATCGCTCCGCGCTTTTTACCGATCGTCTTGGTAACGAGGGGGGCGAGGACGAGGCCGATCATGGCGGCAACGAAGGTGCCCAGAAAGATCAGGCCCGTCTGAACATCCGTGAACCCCCAGAAATAGGTGAAGAAGTAGAGAGAAAGGGCGCTGGCGAGGCCGGTGCCGACCGCTCCGAAAATCGCGGCGATAAACAGCGCGACGAAGGACCGGTCCGCAAGCGTTTCGAAGATCTCTTTGAAAATGATGGGCAGCGACATGTGCCGCGGCGGCGGCGCCTGCTTGAGGTGAACGATGCGCGCATGGGTGCCCAGAGAGGACGCAGTGATCGCGATAAAGATGACCGCCGAACCGATAACGCCGAACAGCACATAAGCATCCGGATTGAACCGTCCATCGGGAATGGCGTCGGTGGCAAAGAATGGGAACAAAAAGAAGAACATGAGCACGGACATGGCGTTGCCGCCGGTCCAGCCGAAGAAGTATCGCAGGCTGTAAAGCGTCGTGCGCTCATCGTAGTCGGAGGTCAGATCCGGAACCAGCGCGAGGCTCGGCGTCTCGAAGAAGGTGATCGCCGTGCGGATGAGCACCGAGAACCCGAGCACATGCCAGAACAGGACCTGCTGACTTGCGCCTTCCGGCGGGTTCCACAACAAGAAGAAACTGAGTGTGACCGGAATAATCGCGGCATACATAAAGGGGTGACGCCGGCCCCAGGATGATCGTAAATTATCCGACCAGTAGCCAACGATGGGGTCACTGAGCGCGTCGAACACCAGCGTGATCAACAGCGCAAGGCCCACAAGCCGCGCATCGAGGCCGATCACCTGGCTGTAGAACAGTAGAAGGAAGAAGTCGAAGGCGCTGGTTTTCACGCCGGAGGCCACGGCGCCGACACCGAACGACAGCTTGGTAAAGCGCGACAGCGGCGGCGGTGTGAGGCTCGATTTGTGAGCCGACCCGTTGACCCCGCCGCTTTCAGCGGTGCCGGTCGGTCCAGAAGAGCTCGGATCCTCCACCATAAATCCTCCGGGCTGCACTTTTATGATTTATCTGCCGACCGTATTGAATTAATGAATAGCATTAGTAATGCAAGGGTACAACACGAAATGCGCCAGAACACAAAAGCGGCTTTGATCGGAGCAGCGGAGCGGCTGTTCGCTGAGAAGGGTCTCAGCACCGTATCCGTACGGGATATCACCCGCGCGGCCGGCGCCCGCAATGAGAGCGCGCTCCATTATCATTTCGGCGGCGTCGAGGCGCTGATCCGGGAAGTGTTCACGCACCGGTACCGGGCCATTGAGGAGGCGCGCCTGGCGCGCCTTGCCGAGTACGACGCGGCGAACACGGGCGGCGATATCGAGGCGCTTATGGAGGTGGCCCTGGGGCCGTTGTTCGAAGCGTGCCTGGAGGAGGACGGCCGGGTCTACGCGTATTTCAACGAGCAACTCGTGAGCGACCCGCGGTTCGATCTGGTCGAACTCGTCACGGATCTTGAACCGAGTTGCGTGTTGCTCATCCGGGAGCGCGCCCTGGTCGCCCTGAAGGCCGTACCGGATGATGTCCTCATCCCCCGGTTGCGGCTGGGCTTTACCATCTCGATTATTCTGACGGCGGATTATGCGCGCCGGATCGATGCTGGAACCGCGCCGCCCCTCGACGAAGCCGTTCGCGAAGCCGCGCTGTGCCTGTCCGGCTTTCTGCGTGCCGCGTCCCCCGGACAGGGCTAACACGCCGATTGCGCCGCGATGCCCGACGCGATATTAATGATTTTCATTAAATCCTGAGGGCGGGGCGCTCACCCGGGCGTCCGGATCATGGGATTGCACGGTCGCCCCGCGAGGTCCGATCCGGACCTGCCGCAGGGCAGAGCCGTGCTTGGCCAAATTGCGTGGAGGCGAGGACCGGTCATGAGTTCGGATAATGAGACGTCTGTGCGGGACCAAGAGCGTCTGGCCCTGAGGGCGCGCTACCGGCAGGAGCGGGACAAGAGAATCCGGTCCGACGGACCGGACCAGTATATCGAGCCGACCGGTAAATATGCCCATTTTCTCGACGATCCCTACACGCCGAAGAAAGACCGCGCGCCGATCATCCGTGACGTGACGGTCGCCATTATCGGCGGCGGCTTTTCCGGTCTGTGCGCGGGCGCCCGTCTGAAGCAGGCCGGCGTCGATGATATCCTGATCATCGAAAGCGGCGGCGATTTCGGCGGCGTGTGGTACTGGAACCGCTATCCCGGCGCCCAGTGCGATGCCGCGTCGATGATTTACCTGCCGCTTCTGGAAGAGACAGGAACCATTCCCAGCCGGAAATATGTCCGCGCTCCGGAAATTCACGCGCATATCAAACGCATTGCCGCGACCTTCGATCTAGAGGACAAAGGTGTCTTCTCGACTGAGGTTGCGCGCATGGACTGGGACGAGGAGGCCAGCCGCTGGGTCATCCAAACCAATCGGGGCGATGTGATCCGGGCACGGTTCGTCGGTACGGGAACGGGTCCGCTCAGCCGTCCGAAACTGCCGGGCATTCCGGGGATCTACGACTTCGAGGGGCACGCCTTCCACACCAGCCGCTGGGACTATGGCTATACGGGCGGCAACGCCGAAGGCGCCCCGATGGACAAGCTCAAGGACAAGCGCGTCGGGATTATCGGGACCGGTGCGACCGCCGTCCAGTGTATCCCGCCGTTGGGCCAGGACGCCGGCACGCTTTATGTTTTCCAACGCACGCCGTCCTCCGTGGATGTCCGGAACAATCATGATCTCGATCCGGACTGGTTCAAGTCGTTGGAGCCGGGCTGGCAGCAGAAATGGCTGATCAATTTCGCGACGCTCCAGAGCGGCGGGTTCGCGGATGAGGACCTTGTCGACGATGGCTTCACGGAAATCGCCAAACGCATGCGCGGCCGGGTGACCGCCTATGTCAGTGAGGAGGGGGCCGAATTCACCCTCGAACTCGTGCAGAGGGCGCTTGAAGATGCCGACGACGAAAAAATGAATGAGATCCGCGCCCGGATTGAAGATGTCGTCACTGACAAGACGACGGCGGAGCATCTCAAGCCGTGGTATCGCCAGCTCTGCAAGCGGCCTTGTTTCCACGATGAGTATCTTCAGACCTTCAACCGGCCGAACGTCCATCTGGTCGACACGGACGGCAAGGGCGTGGAGCGCATCGATGCCACGGGTGTCTGGGTCGGCGGACAACACTATGAGCTGGATTGTTTGATCTTTGCATCCGGATTCGAGTTGAGCTTGGATCAAAGCCGGCGGGCCGGCTATGAAACCTATGGCCGGGACGGCCAGGCGCTGAATGAGTACTGGTCCGAGGGCATGCGCACCATGCACGGCATGCATGTCCGTGGCTTTCCCAATCTCTTTATCAACAGCATTGCCCAGGGCGCGTTGTTCCTGGCCAATGTCACCCATAATCTGAGCGAGTCCGGGACCACCATGGCCTCCGTCATCCGCCATGCCCTCGATCGCGGCGCCGAGCAGGTGGAGGTGACGGCACAGGCCGAGGAGGCGTGGGTCAAGCTGATGGAGACGAGCCGGGGCTCGGCCATGAGCAATCCGGATTGTACGCCGGGTTTTTACAATAATGAGGGGCATCCCGTCGGGCGGCGGGAGCGCCGGAACGGCGGCAGTTATCCGGACGGGCCCGTGGCATTCTTCGAGTTTATCGATGGCTGGCGGAGTTCAGGCACCTTTGAGGGGCTGGAGTTCCGCTAAGGGTAATGGCCTTCATAGAGGGCGAATCGGATCAGAAAGCGCAGGCAAGAGAACGGGGAGTTGAGAAAATGATGCGTATACTGTTGGGTCTATTGGCAGTGATCGTGCTCGCAGGCGTCGTTGTCGTTTTCGCGATCACCCGTGAGGGTCCCCTGGTCACGCCGGACGGCGAGGGGACGGTGACGGTGGCCTCAGGCACATTCGAAGCCTTTCCGCTCCCCGATTATGCCGCGAAGTTCGTCACCGATGACTATAAGAGCTACTTCATCGAGGTGGAGCCGGGCATCAAGATCCATGTTCTGGAAGTCGGATCGGGTTACCCGGTGTATCTTGCGCACGGCAACCCGACCAACGGGTTTCTCTACCGCAAGGTGGCCGCGGAACTGCCGACGGACCGCCTGCGGCTGATCATGCCGACCCTGGTCGGGCTCGGCTTTTCCACAAAGATCCCGGCCAGTCAGCATACAATGGAAAGCCACATCCGCTGGATGAACACGGCGCTGGAGCGTCTCGATCTCGGCGAACTCGTCTATGTCGGTCAGGACTGGGGCGGCGGCGTCGGCATGGGCGCGCTGGCTCTGTCTCCCGAGTTGATGAAAGGCGCGGTGATCCTCAACACCGGGTTCAATGCCCCGACGGAACGCGTCAGCCTATCGAGAGCCCACGATATCGCCAAGACGCCGATCCTTGGTGAACTTCTCATCGAGAATCTGAATTCGCTGTTCGACCGTCTCGATGAGGCTCAAGGGGACCCGGCGTCCATGCCGCCCGAGGTGCGTGAGCTTTATGGCCGCCCCGTTCTGGAAAGCGGCAATGCCAAAGCGCCTCTGGCCATGATGCGCATGGTTCCTTACGATCCGAATGAACCCAGTTCGGCGGAGTTCAGAAAGATTGAGGCGTATATCGAGGGGCTGGACATTCCGGTCGAAATCGTCTGGGGCTTGAATGATCCGATCGTCGGGCGGCTTCTGGACAGGATGGTTCAGAACTTCCCGAACGCCCGTGTTACCGAGACCGAGGCGGGGCACTTCCTCCAAGAGGAGGTGCCCGTCGAGATCGCTGAGGCCGTGTTGCGCGTTGTCGATCAGGTTCAATAGAGCCGCACTCTTAAGGCGTATAAGAATGGCAAAGCCGGTCGGGGCCGGTGCGTAAAGGGGGATGACGGTCATGCGGTTTGGATGGCTTCTCGGTGTTGTTATCGCTGTCATGGGACTGCCAGCGGCCGCGCAGGATCCGGCGGCGGAGCAGCCCAATATCGTCATCGTCCTGGTCGATGATGCGGCCCTGATGGATTTTGGCGCCTATGGCGGCGAGGCGGCGACACCGACCATCGACGCGCTGGCCGCGCGCGGCGCGCTTTTCACCCAGTATCGAACCTCGCCGCTTTGCTCGCCGACCCGGGCCATGCTGCTCACGGGCATGGACAATCACCTCACCGGTGTTGCGACAATCCCGGAAGTTCTGCCTGAGGAGCACAAGGGTCAGCAGGGCTATACCATGGCACTCGAGCCCAATGTCCTGACCCTGGGCGACCGGCTGCGCCCGGCTGGCTACCGGACGCTCATGACCGGCAAATGGCATCTCGGCGAAGCCGCGGACGAAATGCCCCAGGCGCATGGGTTCGACCGGTCCTTCGCCTTGGCCGCGTCGGGTGCGGATAACTGGGACGATAAATCCTACATGCCGTACTATATCGATGCGCCCTGGTTCGAAGACGGCGTACCGACGGATCTGCCGGAGGATTTTTATTCATCGCGGTTCATCGTCGACAAGATGATCGACTATCTCGAAGCGACGGAGGCCGACAAACCGTTCCTTGCCTATCTGCCCTTTCAGGCGATCCATATTCCGGTTCAGACGCCACCTGAATTCACCGAGAATTATCGCGGGCGCTTCGACGAGGGCTGGCATGTTTTGCAGGAAGCCCGGTATGAGCGGGCCCAGGCGCTGGGATTGATCCCGGAAGGGGTTCCGCTTCCGCCGATGCCGGAGACGGCCCGGCGCTGGGAGTCGCTCAGCGAGGAAGAGCGCACGCTTTATGCCGCCCGAATGGAAATCAATGCCGGCATGCTGGAGGCGATGGACTACCATTTCGGCCGGTTTGTCGACTATCTCAAGGCCAATGGCACATTCGACAACACCATTTTCGTGATCGCCTCGGACAACGGGCCCGAGCCCAACCGGGGCGATAATAATTGGCAGTTGGGCCTCTGGCTGCACTTGAATGGTTACCACACGGAGCTTGAAGGGCTGGGTGAACGCGGCAGTTGGGGGTTCATCGGTCCGGAATGGGCGATCGCCGCGGCATCGCCGGGCGCGCTCTACAAGTTCTACACGACCGAAGGCGGGATTCGTGCCCCGCTCATCATCAGCGGCCCCGGGATCGGTCCCCAGCGCATCGACTCCCCGGCCATGGTGTCGGATATCGCGCCGACCTTGATAGAGTGGACCGGTGCGCCGGACGCGCCGGAGACGGCGTTGCCGATGACGGGGCGGAGCCTGTTGCCCGTTCTCCGGGGGGAGCAGGAGAGCGTTTACGGGCCTGACGATATTCGGGCCATCGAGGTATCCGGGAATGCCGCTCTTTATAAGGGCGACTTCAAGATTATCCGCAGCATGCCGCCGGTGGGCGACGGACGGTGGCGCCTGTTCAACATGGTCAACGATCCCGGCGAGACGACCGATCTGAGTACCGAGTATCCGGACATTATGGACGATCTGCTGGCGGCGTATGAAGGCTACGCCGCTGAAGTGGGTGTTCTGGAGATGCCGGAGGGATATGATTCAACGGCCCAGATCCT
>CAZHDI010000084.1:0-12811 GCA_964531285.1 uncultured Alphaproteobacteria bacterium
CCCCCGACCCCCAGATTCGTAGTCTGGTGCTCTATCCAGCTGAGCTACCGGTGCCTCGGGGCCAAGCCCGACGCCGTGCGGGTGGCCGCGCGGCGGTAAGGCGCTGGTTAAAGCGCAATCCGGCGTGCCGTGCAAGGGGTCTGTCACGATCGGCGCCGCCGCCGTCCGGCCGTGTCGGACCCGGCTTGGCCCGCGATGCCTTGGGCCTGATCAGGGCGCCCAATCGGCGGGCGCGGGACGCGTTTTCCGATCCGCGGGCGGGCAAGGGGGCTTGCGGCGCGGGGCCAAACCGCCTTCCCTGGCCTCAGGGGCCGGGCGGAGACCGGCCCGCCGGGCAGCGAAACGGGACGGGGAGCAGCGCCGCGCCATGCCAGAGCCAATCGATCGCACCGCACCGACCCCTTCAGACCAGGGGCCGGGCCGGCCGCTTTATACGCCAGTCAAAGCGGTGGGCCTTGTGACCGGCCTTGGCATGATGATCGCCACCTGGATCGTCCCGGAACCTGAGGGCCTGTCGCCGGCCGGCTGGTGCGTGGTCGGTGTGGGGCTTTTGATGGCCATCTGGTGGGCCAGCGAGGCGATCCCGATCTCCGCGACCGCGCTGGTGCCGCTCATCGCGCTGCCCATGCTCGATATCGTGCCGGTGCGCGAGGCGGCGGCGGCCTACGCCAATCCTCTGGTTTTCTTGTTCCTCGGCGGCTTCATCATCGGGCGGGCCCTGCAACGCTGGGACCTGCACCGGCGCATCGCGCTGACCATTGCCGCCGCGGTCGGGACCCGCCCGGACCGGCTGATCCTGGGCTTTATGCTGGCCACGGCTTTTTTGAGCATGTGGGTGTCGAACACCGCCACCGCCGTGATGATGGTGCCCATCGCCGCCTCGGTCATCGCGGTCGTCCAGCCCGGCGATCCGCGCTCGCCCCAGGCCATCCATTTCGGCGCGGCCATGATGCTCGGCGTGGCCTATGCCGCGAGCATCGGCGGTGCGGGCACCCTGATCGGCACGCCGCCCAACGCGTTCCTCGCCGCCTTCATGCTTCAAACCTACGATTTCGAGGTGACCTTCGCGTCCTGGGCGCTGTTCGCCATGCCCGTGGTTGCGGTCTTGCTGCCGGTCACCTGGCTGGTGCTGACCCGCGTGGTCTATCCCGAGAGCCGGGTGCGCGCGGACGGTGCGGTGCCCGGCGAGGGGCGCGGCGTGATCCGCGATGCGCTGGCGTCCATGGGGCCGCTGACGACCGCAGAGGCACGGGTCGGGATCGTCTTTGCAGCCGTGGCGATCGCCTGGATCATCCGGCCCTGGCTGGCCCAGATCCCCGGCCTGGGCGGCCTCTCGGATCCGGTCATCGGCATGCTCGGCGCGCTCGCGCTGTTCCTGCTGCCCGCCGGAAAAGGGGAGCGCGAGGCCGGGCGCCCGCTTCTGACCTGGGAGGACGCCGAACGGTTGCCGTGGGGCGTGTTGGTGCTGTTCGGCGGCGGGCTGTCGCTGGCCGGTGCCATCGGCGCGACGGATCTGGCCGACTGGCTCGGCGAGGGGCTGCGTACCTTCGAGGCCCTGCCGCTGATCCTGTTCATCGCCGTGGTGACCCTGATGATCATCATGCTGACCGAACTGACCAGCAATGTGGCGACGACGGCGGCGTTTCTCCCCGTCGTCACGGCTCTGGCGGTCGCGACCGGAAACGCGCCGCTCGATCTCGGCGCACCGGCGGCACTGGCGGCGAGTTGCGCCTTCATGCTCCCCGTGGCCACGCCGCCCAACGCGGTGGTGTTCTCCTCCGGCCATGTCACCATCCAGCAGATGATCCGGGCCGGGATCGTGATGAACATCATCGCCGCGAGCGTGATCGTGCTCGCGGGCACGCTGCTGGTGCCGCTGGTGTTCGGCTAATGGGCACCTATGGGTCCGTCCGTGGGCGAAGGCCCGGCCAGGGACAGCCAGCGGGTGGCGTTGTATCCGGCCGGGTTCGGGACATACCCCTCGACTCGGCTGGCGACCAGCACCTGGATGGTCGGCGTCAGGAGCGGGATTAGCGGGATATCCGCCAGCATCATCGTTTCGGCCTCGCGCAGCAGATCGAACCGGTCGTCTGCTGACAATGTCTGCTTGGCGCGGTCGAGCAGCACGTCGAAGGCCGGATTATCATAGCCGGAGTCATTGCCGGCTTCGGTTTCCGAATGCATATAGCGCAGCAGGCTGTAGGGATCGTTGCCGTCGGCCAGCCAGGACGCCAGGGCGGCTTCGAAATTGCCCGCCTCGATATCCTGGTAATGGGTCTTCATCTCGCGCGATGACAGGGTGACCGCGATGCCGACCGGTTTGAGCATCGCCTGCACGGCGATCGCGACGCGGTCGTTGTTGCCGGGCATATAGCGCAGATCGAAGGTCAGCGGAGTGTCGGGCCCGAAGCCGTTGGCGGCAAGAAGCGCCGCGCTTTCCTCGAGCCGCGCGGCCATGTCCGCCTCCGCGTAATCGACGGACGGGCGGGCGCCTCCGTATGCGACGGATGCGGGCGTGAAAGCGACGGCCGGTTCCTCGCCGAGCTGGCGCAAATCCGCGATGCGGCCGGTATCGATGGCCAGCGCGACAGCCCGGCGCAGGTCGGGCGTGTCGAAGGGGGGCTTGCGCATATTGAGGGCGATGTAAAGATTCGTATACGTTCCATGGCTGATCGCCTCGCCGCCAAGCCGCTCCTGCCACGCCACATACTGTTGGGCTATCATCCGGTTCTGAATGTCTAGTTCACCGTTCCGGAAGCTCCGGAAGGCGGTGTTCAGATCTTCTGTCGGGAGATAATGGACCGCTTCGATGGCGACCTCGTCGGCGGCGTAATAGCGCGGATTGCGCTCCAGCCGGACAAAAGTGTTGGGCCGCCAATCGGCCAGCGTATAAGCGCCGTTGGACACCATGGTGCCGGGCCTCACCCAGGCATCGCCATGGGCGTCCACCGCGTGGCGGGGAATGGGGAGGGCGTACATGCCGGGGATGCCCATCAACGTGGAGGGCAGGTCGATCACCGGATGATCCAGCGTGATCTCCAGGGTCGCATCGTCGATGGCCCGCACACCCAAAGCCTCGGGGGGCATCCGGCCCGTGTTCACCGCGGCGGCATTGCGGATCATATAAATCTGATCGACATAGCGGGCGGCGGTTTCCGGCGCCAATGCCCGGCGGATGCCGAAAACGAAATCCTCCGCCGTTACCGGTACCCCGTCCGACCACTGATGGGGCCGGATGGTGAAGGTCCACGTCTGTTTGTCGTCACTCGCAATCCAGCTTTCCGCGGCTCCGGGCACCGCGTTGCCCGTCGGACCCGGGATGGCCAGACCGTCGAAGACATCGATCAGGATATCGACCTCGGACGAGAGCGCCACACGATGCGGATCGAGCGTTCCCGGCTCGGCGACATTGCCCCGGCGCAAGAGATTGGTCTCGGCCGTGGTGACGGTCTCGTCCGGAGGCGGAGCATCGCAGGCGGCGAGGCTCGTGCCCAACAGGCCAAGCGCAAGGCACCAGGCCACCACGCGGCGAACCACTGAAAAGCTGGTCATGGGCAGGTCCTCGCAGAGCACGTCAACAGACTATCTGCGTACCAGTCTAGCATCTCCCGATGCCCTGGCGAGAGACTGCCGGGCCCCGATCTACACCCGGAACACCGACCGGAAGGCTTTCGCATCGCCCAGGGTCTTGGCTTCATAGACCCCGCGCGCGATCGCCCGGGCCATGGTGTCGGCGGCCAGCATGCCGAGGCGCGCCAGCGAAAAGGCCCGCGGCTCGCCAAGCGTCGTGGTGCCCGTGGCCAGCGCGAAGATCACGTCGCCATCGAACGGCGTGTGGATGGGCCGCAGGGCGCGCGCATACCCGTCATGGGCCATGATCGCGAGGCGTTTGGCCTCGGCCGGGGTGAGCGCGGCATTCGTGGCCACGACCCCGATGGTCGTGTTGGTGCCCGCCACCGAACCGCTCGCGCCGGCGGTGCCGGTCTTGGTATCCGGCGGCCAATCGGGCGCGAAATCCATCGGGCCGCGCGGTGCCTGCTGACCGCCCAACTCATTGTTTTGTTCATGGGCCCAGGCCCAAAAGGTGCCCGTGCCCGGCATCACCGGTGAGCCGAAGGCATTGACCGCCGCCAGGGCGCCGACCTGATAGCCGTCGAGCGTTGTGATCGAGGCGCTGCCCAGCCCGCCCTTGTAGGCTCCGGCCCGGGCGCCGTAACCGGCCCCCGCATTGCCCAAGGCGTGGTCCGCGCCGGCGCCGGCCGCGGCGTCGCGCCCGAGCGCATAGTAGGGGGGCTGCGCGCCCCCGTCCTTCGCGCCCCCGTCCTTCGCGCCCCAGTCCTTCGCGCCCCAGTCCTTCGCGCCGCCATTGTTGAGATCGAACAGGATCGCCGCCGGGACGACCGGCGCAACGATGGGCGCGCCCGGCACCTCATAACCCCGCCCTTGCGCGCCGAGCCAGGCCGCGACCCCTGACGCCGCGTCGAGCCCATAGACCGACCCGCCCGACAGCACCACCGCGTCCACGGCATCGACCAGGCAACTGGCGTCGAGCGCGTCGGTCTCGCGGGTGCCGGGCGCACCGCCGCGCGTATCGACCGCCGCGACCGCCCGGGCGTCGGGCAGGATCACCGTGGTGCCGGTACGGGCGCCCGCATCCTCGGCATTGCCGACAAGAATCCCGTCCACATCGGTGATGAGATTGCGCCGTCCGGGTGCAGTCATGGCCGTGTCCTTGCCGAAAAAGCGGGCAGTCGCGCCCGGCCGGGCCGGTGCGCACCGCCGGCGTCCGGGCCATGTGGTGCGCGGCCCCTGGTTTAACGGCATACTAGCGCCTGATTTGACCCGCGCGGGTCACCTTGCCGGGAGAAAGGATCCGTCATGGCCGCCATTCGCCGCCGACTAGCCCTGTTGTCCGCCGCGCTGTGTGCGCTGGCCCTGAGCGCCTGTGCCACGACGATGAGCGATCCGGCGCCCAAGGGCATGGTCGCGGCGGCCGATCCGCGCGCGGTCGATGCCGGGCTGGCGGTGCTGGCGCGCGGCGGCAACGCGGTCGATGCGGCGATGGCGGTGCAAGCGGTTCTGGGGCTCGTCGAACCGCAGTCGTCCGGGCTCGGCGGCGGCGCGTTCGCCCTGGTCTGGATGGCCGAGGAAGGCAGGCTTTATGCCTATGACGGCCGGGAAACCGCGCCCGCTTCGGCCACGCCGGAACAGTTTCTCGATGCCGATGGTAAGCCCTTGAGTTATCGCGACGCGGTGTTCGGCGGCAAGTCGGTCGGCGTGCCGGGTCTTGTGGCGATGATGGACCTTCTGCATCGGGATCATGGCGCGCTCGACTGGTCGACCCTCTATGACGATGCCATTGCGCTCGGCGACAACGGCTTCGCGATTTCCGACCGGCTGGCGATGATGATCACGCTGTTTCCGCCCACCAAGGAAATGCCCGCCACCAACGCTTATTTCTTCGACGAGAACGACGAGCCCTATCCGGCCGGCCATGTCATTGTGAACACCGCCTATGCCGACACGCTGCGCACCATCGCCAGCGAGGGCGCCGCCGGGTTCTATACGGGGCCCATCGCCGAGGCCATCGCCGATGCGGTCACCAATGCGCCGCGCAATGCCATGCCGATGACCCTGGAGGATATCGCGGGCTATGAGGCCAAGCGGCGGGACCCGATCTGTGTCGAGTACCGGGTGTGGTCCGTGTGCGGTATGTCTCCGCCGACCTCGGGCGGCATCGCGGTCGGCCAGATTTTGGGCATGCTGGAGCCGTTCGATGTCGGCGCCCTCGATCCCAGCGGGCCCGAGTTCATTCACTTGATGGGTGAGGCCGCGCGGCTGGCCTATGCCGACCGGGCCATGTATGTCGGCGACAGCGATTTCGTCGATGTGCCCGTCGCCGGTCTTCTGAACAAAGAGTATCTGGCTGCCCGGTCCGCGCTGATCGACCCCGCGGCGCCGCTCGATGAAGCCAAAGCCGGCGATCCGTGGGCCTATATGGCTGAGGCCGATCAGGCGCGCGCCCCGGACGTGTCGCCGGAATATGCCGGGACCAGTCATTTTTCCATCGTCGATGGCGATGGCAATGTGGTCTCCATGACCACCACGATTGAATCTCTGTTCGGCAGCCATCTGATGGCCGCCGGGTTCTTCCTCAACAATGAATTGACCGATTTTTCCTTCGAGCCCCGCCGCGACGGCGCGCTGGTGGCGAATGCGGTCATGGCCGGCAAGCGCCCGCGCAGCTCCATGTCGCCGACCATCGTGTTTGATGCGGATGGCGCGCCGTATTTTGCGATCGGGTCGCCGGGCGGGTCGCGCATTCCGCTTTATGTGACCAAGGCGCTGATCGGGGTGCTGGATCAGGGGCTGAGCGTGCAGGACGCGGTGGCGCTTCCAAATCACGCCGACCGCAATCGGGGCAGTCTGGAACTGGAGCGCGATACGGCTCTCGATGCCGTGGTCCCGGCGCTCGAAGCCAAGGGCCATGAGATCCGCCGGTCCCGGATGACCAGCGGGCTCAACGGCATCCGGATCACGCCGGAGGGCTTGGAAGGCGGCGCCGATCCCCGCCGCGAAGGCACCGCTGACGGGCTCTGAGGGGGGGGCTCTGAAGAGGGGGCTATCCGCCCCGGCGCTGGTCCCACAAGGCGGCGAGACCCAAGAGCGCGGGGCGCCCGCCGGTGATCAGCGTGACCGGGATCTGCTCCATATAGGACCTGAACCGGCCCTTGGCCTCGAAGCCGTCGCGGAATTGAGCCCGATCAAACAGCGGTCCCCATTTGGGCAGGATCCCGCCGGCCAGATAAACCCCGCCCCGCGCGCCCAGGGTGAGCGCCAGATTGCCCGCCACGACACCGAGCCAGCGCGAGAACAGCCGAATGCTGGCCTCGGCATGGGCGCAAGTTCCATCGCCCGCGCGCCGGGCGATTTCGGGGGCATCGATCGGGTCTTCGGCGGTCGCGCCCGAAACGGCCCGCACCGCGCTATAGAGCGTCACCAGTCCGGGTCCGGACAAAATATCCTCGACCGACACATGATCGTCCGAACTGCGCACATGGCGCAGGATCGCGATCTCCAGATCGGACGAGGCCGGCAGGTCCACATGGCCGCCTTCGCCGTCAAGCGGAATGACGCTGCCGCGCCCGTCGGGAATAAGCGCCGATACGCCGAGCCCGGTGCCCGGTCCCATCACGCCGATCGGGCTGTGCGCCCGCGCCGTTCCGGCGTGCACGGTTTCCCGGAAGTTTTCATCGACCAGGATCACGCCCATGGCCATGGCGGTGAAATCATTCACCACCAGCGGATCCGGCGTGCCCGCCGCGGCGGCGATCTCGCCCTGGTCGATGATCCAGGGCGAGTTGGTCATCTTGATGCGCCCGTCGAACACCGGCCCGGCGCCGCACACCGCGACCCCGTCGAGCCGGTCCGCCGCGCCTTGGGTCTGGGTCAGATAAAGGCCGATGGCGCTCGACAGATCCGGATGATCGGCGGCGAGCCAATGGGCCGGTTCGCTCACAAACGCGCCGCCGCGCCAGAGCACCAGACGGGCATGGGTCCCGCCGATATCGGCCAGGAGCAGGGTCGGGTCATGGGGCATGCCGGTCGTCTCTCCCGATCAGCGGGGTCTTTGGGCGGGCGCGCGCTCAGGCGCCATGCTTCACCGCAATGATGAACAGACGCCTGAACAGAAACAAGGTCTCGCCCGAAGCCGATGGTGGGTAGGCCGCGCGCAAACGAGTGGCACAATCGGCCAGGAAGGCCGCATGGTGCTCGTCCGGCAGGGCCTCCAGATAGGGCACCAGCGCGGTCCCGCGCACCCAGCCCAGCACCGGGTCGTCCCCGGTCAGACGCTGGGCGTATTCGGTGCGCCAGATATCGAGGCCGGCCGACAGCGGCGCGAGCCAGTCGAGATAGGCCCGCGGATGATGCACCGGGGCGGAGCGCCCGGCCGTACCGATCCAGTGGACCCAGCGCGGATCCTGGGCCGCCTCATGCAAGGCCCGATGGGACGGCGCGGTGAAATTGTCCGGCATCTGGACCGCCAGCACGCCGCCCGGCGCCAGGCGATCCATCAGCGTGGCAAAGGCCGCGCCATGGTCATCGACCCAATGCAGCAGGGCGTTGGAAAACAGCAGATCCGGCGGTTCGGGCGGCTCATAAGCGATGGCGTCGGCCTCGGCCCAGTCCGCCTGCACCGGACCACTGGCGCGGGCCTTGTCCAGCATCACGGCCGACGTGTCGACGCCGATCAGCCGCGCGTTCGGATACCGCGCCGCCAGAAGCGCGGTCGAGTTGCCCGGCCCGCAGCCCAGGTCGATGACGAGACGCGGGCGCTCCGCCGGCACGCGCGCCAGAAGATCGGCGGCAGGGCGCGTGCGCAGATCGTCAAAGCGCAGATACGTGGCCGGGTCCCACGCCATCAGGCGGCCCGCCCGGGCCGGGGCGGACGGCCCCGGTCATTGGCGGCCTGGGCGTCGGGCAGGGCGATGCGGAACACCGTGCCCTCCGGTCCCGACCGGGCAAGCTCCAGGGTGCCGCCATGGGCCGACACCAGGTCGCTGGCAATGGCGAGCCCGAGCCCGGTGCCGCCCGCGCGCGCCGAGGATACAAACGCCTGAAAGAGTTGGCTCTTGATCTTGTCGGGAATGCCCGGGCCGGTGTCCACGACGTCGATAACCGTCCGTGTCCCGCCGCCGACGGTCTCTGTCCCGGCCTTGACGGTAACGCTGCCGCCGCTCCGGTCATCGCCCGCCGCGCTCTCAATGGCCTGAGCCGCGTTCCGCGTCAGGTTCAGCAAAACCCGGAACAACTGTTCGGGATCGGCATAGACCTCCAGCGCGCCATCCACCTCATTCACGAACGAGACAGGTCCGTCCGGCGGCAACAGCAGCGTCGCGCTCACATCGTCGACAATGCCTTGCAACAGAACCCGGCGCGGCGCCGGCGGGCTTTCCTCGGCCCGGCCGTATTTCAAGGTCTGTGTGCAGAGGGTCACGGCCCGGTCGATGCTGGTCACGAGGCGCGGCACGAGGCGGCGTACATCCGGGTCCTCGATGGCCGCCAGGCGGTCGGTGATGAGTTGCGCGCTCGCCAGAATGTTCCGCAGGTCGTGATTGATCTTGCTCACGGCCGTCCCGAGCGCGGCGAGCCGGGTTTTCTGTTGAAGCGCGCCGTGCAGATCCCGCTGCATGGCGTTGAGCGCCCGGCTTGCCAGACCGATCTCGCCGGCTTTTTCGCGCGGGGCGATAATGCGGCTGGCGTCCTCGGGCTGCTTGCGGAAATGCAGCATGCTGAAGATGATCCGGCGGATCGGCATGACCAGGGTGTGATAGGCGGTCACGAAGATCAGGACAGCGGTGATCCCGGCAATCGCCAGGGACAGCAGCAAGATATTGATGCTGCGCTCAACCAGTGCGGCCTTGAGCGGGGCTTCCGATGCAATGATCTCGACCGACTGGCCGGTCTCCAGCGGGCGTCCCAGAATGTGCATGTACCGGCCCGGCGCCGCGAACAGGGAATCGAAGGCCTGGAGCGTGCAGGTCAACCAATCGTCATGGAGCAGATTAACCGTGAAATCCGGTGTCGGCGGATTGTCCACCATGAACAGCGGCTCGCGTGCGGCGCCCTGGTTGAGGATCACCACCTGCGCCATGGTGCGCTCTAGTACATCGGCCACGATCATGCCGTCCACCCGGCTTTCCGTGTCCGGCATACTCGCCCGGCTGGCCTCATGGACCAGGATCGCGATTTGCGCCTGATTGACGCGCCGGGTGAGATAATCCTTGTAGAAATTACCGAGCGACAGGACAAAAACCACCGCTTCGGCCAGCAGGACGAACGCCACCGTCATGGAGAACAGGCGGCCCGACAGCCCGCGCGTCACGCTGCTCATGGTCCCGACACGGCGTTTGCGGCGCCGGGCGGGCTCTGGCCTGATCGGTTGCTCGGACGGCGCCATGCCGTGCGTCCTTGTCGGCCGGTCCCGGGGCCGGCCGGGACGGTCAGGGCAGTTTCAGCAACAGGCGCACGATCGCGCGCACCCGGGGTCCGAACAGGACGGGCGTGTAGAATTGGCCGGCGGCCCGTTTCGACACCTCGCCCAGGGTCGGATAGGGCGCAATGTAGCCTGTCATGTCGGACATTTTCATCTTCTTTGACAGGGCCAGCAGCCACGGTTGCAGCACCTCTCCGGCCTGGGGTCCCACAATGGAGACCCCCAGGATCCGGCCGTTCTTGCGCGCCATGACCTTGATGAAGCCGGCGGTCTCGCGTTCCGCCTGGGCCCGGTCGTTCTCGGCGAACTGCCATTCGGTGACAACCGTATCGTCATGCCGCGCGCGCGCGTCTTCCTCGGTCAAACCGACATGGGCCAGTTCCGGCTCGGTATAGGTGACATGGGGCACCTGAGACAGGTCGCTCTTGGCCGGCACCCGGAACAGGGCATTCCGGACGACAATGCTGGCGTGATAGCCCGCCACATGGGTGAATTGCTGGCCGTCCGCGATGCAGTCTCCGATGGCGAAGACCCTGCGGTTGCTCGTGCGCAGACGGGCGTCCACGTCTATGCCGCGCTTGGAAAACCGGATGCCGGCGCCTTCCAGATTGAGCCCCTCGACCATGGGCTGACGCCCCGCGGCCACCAGCAGATGCGTGCCCTCGATGGTGATGGCCTGTCCGGCGCGGCGATAGTCGACCGTGATCCGTCCGGCCTCGCCGGACACACCGTCGATCTGCGCGTCTTCTTCGATGGCCACGCCATCCTCGCGCACCGCATCCAGCACCAGCTTGGTCAGCGCCGCATCGTCGCGCGGCAGGGCCCGGTCGCGCTCCAGCACGGTGACCTTGGCGCCCAGACGGGCATGCGCCTGCGCCATTTCCATGCCGATCGGCCCGCCGCCGATGATGATCAGATGGCGCGGCTGCTCGCGGTTGTCGAAAATGGTCTCGTTGGTCAGATAGGGCACCGTGTCGAGGCCAGGCACCGGCGGGACGGCGGGAACCGAGCCCGTGGCGAGCACGAAGCGCTTGGCCGCGATTTCGAGCCCGTCCACGCTCAGCCGGGTCTTGTCCAGGAACCGCGCCTTGCCTTCCAGCACCGTCACGCCGAAATCCTCGAACCGCTCCACCGAGTCGATGGGGCCGATGGACTGGATAACACCCTTCACATGGTCGTTGACCTTGGCGAAATCGATGATCGGGGTCTGGGAGCCGATGCCGAACCGGTAGGCATGGGTCATGGTCTTGGCGGCCTTGCCCGCCGCCAGCAGGGCCTTGGAGGGCACGCAGCCGGTGTGCAGACATTCGCCGCCCATCACGCCGTCGCGGATGTGCTTTTCGATCAGCACCACATCGGCGCCCATCTGCGCCGCACCGGCGGCGACCGACAGGCCGGCCGCGCCCGCGCCGATGATGCACAAATCCGGTTTCAGGCGATCCGATGCGTGCGCCGCCATGGTCTTGCCCCCGTGCCCCCCGGAGCCAGCCGGCCCCGTCTTGGATGTATCTGAGATGGACATTAGCGCGAACGGTCCTTTCGGGCGAACCGGCGATAGATCACAGGCAGCAGAGACAGGGCTGCCAGGCCCAGGATCGGCCCCAGAATCTCCAGCCGGAAGATGATCGACAGGTCCGGATCCTCGCCGGCCTCGAACACCGCGCCGAGCCCGTTGCCGACGCTGGCATAGACCAGCGTGCCCGGAATGATCCCCAGAACGGTCGCGATGATATAGGTCCGCACCGGCACGCCGAGGAACGCGGGCGCGATATTGACCGCCCAGAACGGGAAGAACGGCAGAAGCCGGAGGGTCAGCATGTAATTGAATGCGTTTTCCTGGAAGCCCCGCGCCATCGGCTCGATGAAGCCCTTGGCCCGCTCGCGCAAGGGCTCGGCCAGGGCGGTCCGCGCCACCAGAAAGATGATCGTTGCGCCGATGGTCGCCCCGATGACCACCAGGGCGCCGCCGAAAAAGGTCCCGAAGAGAAAGCCGCCAGTCAGGGTCATCACCGCGCCGCCGGGCAGGGACACCGCCACCACGACGATATAGGCGAGCACGAATCCGACGACAGCGAGGAGATAATTGTCCGCGACCCAGGCTTTCAGCGTCTCATGGTTTTCGCGCAGGCGATCAAACGATAGCCAATCCGCCAGCCCGGAGACATAAAGGCCCGCCAGAACGGCAACAATCACGACCAGCGGGATCAGCCGTCCGATCATCGAGGATGGTTTTTTCGGTTTGTCGCCCCCCGGCGTGCCGGTTTCGTCCGTCGTTTCGGGATCGCCCATGGCGCGCCTCCTCATCTCAGCCCTTCCACCCACATCAAATCATTCTGGCGCCGCTCACAACCCGCTTGCCGGACACAACTGCGTCACAGGTCCGCCAGCCGCTTCCGCCCGCCGCTCCCGATTGACACGCCCGTCCGCCCGGCGTATCACCTCGATCTTTCCGAGATCCAACCGGTCGCAGAGTGCGCGCGAGGACAGTCGCGCACCGTTCCGGTTTGGCAGACCGAGTTGAGGAGACTTCCGGTGAAGCGCACATTTCAGCCGAGCCGCATCGTTCGCAAGCGCCGCCACGGCTTTCGCAGCCGGATGGCAACCAAGAACGGCCGCTTGATTTTGAACCGCCGCCGCGCCAGGGGCCGCAAGCGCCTCTCCGCGTAAGGCCGGCGTCAGGGTCCGGCTGCCAAGGCTTCATGTGAGCACGGCCCGTTCGGGGCCGCGCGCAGCGGAAGCAAAAAAGCAGCCCTGAGCCCGCTTCATGTGAGCACGGCCCGTTCGGGGCCGCGCGCAGCGGAAGCAAAAAAGCAG
>CAZHDI010000084.1:12911-15211 GCA_964531285.1 uncultured Alphaproteobacteria bacterium
TGAGCCCGCTTCATGTGAGCACGGCCCGTTCGGGGCCGCGCGCAGCGGAAGCAAACCACCATGACATCCTTGACCACCGCACCCGGCGCGCGCCCGCTGACCATGATCAAGCGGCGCGCCGACTTTTTGCGTGCGGCGAAGGGCAAGCGCGCTTCGTCCCGGGGCGTGGTTGTGCAGTTTCTCCCAGATGAGACGGCCGATGCGCCCGCGGCCATTGGCTTCACCGCGTCGAAAAAGGTCGGCGGCGCGGTGGTCCGCAACCGGGCCAAGCGGCGTCTGCGCGAGGCGGCCCGCACGGTGCTGGGCACCCATGCCCGTCCGGGGCTGTATGTCCTGATTGCGCGCGGCGATACGGCGACCCGCGACTATGCCCGCCTTCTCGGCGATCTGCGCTATGCTGTGGCCCGGGTCCACGGCGAGGAGCGCAAATCCCAGTCATGACCGGCATGATCCGCGCCCTGCTCATCGGCCTGCTCTCCGCGCCGATCCATTTTTATCGTGTGGTCATCTCGCCGCTGGTGCCGCCCGCCTGCCGGTTTCAGCCGACCTGTTCGCAATACGCGCTCGATGCGCTCAAGATCCACGGCCCGCTGCGCGGATCCTGGCTGGCGCTGCGCCGCATCCTGCGCTGCCACCCCATCAAGGCGCTCGGCGGCGCCTCCGGCTTTGATCCCGTCCCGCCGAAACAATCGGACCCATGAGGCAACGATCGCGGGCGCGAGGGGCTACCGCGCGGGCTCCGTCATCGTTATATGTGAACGCGTGTTTACCGCCCGCCCCGCATGGATCGCCTTGCCGGAGCGGGCGCGTGTATGTCAGGGGAAAGGGTCCGGTACCGGGCTCAACAGCGCGCCGCCATCGCGAAAGCCGGGCCGGGCGCGCGCCAACAACGCCATGTGAAAGCTGCTCATGACGGATTCGCGCAACTTCATTATCGCCATTGCCCTGTCGATGGGGGTGCTCCTGCTCTGGCAGGTGTTCATCGCCGGGCCTCAGATGGAAGAGGAACGTGCGCGGCTCGAGGCTGAACGGGCGGCCCAGGCCGAGGCGGCGGCATCGGGGAGCGATCTGCCGGTGGCCGCGGCCGATGGCGACACGCCCATTCCGCAAGGTGCGGCGCGCGGCGGCGCGCCCGGGTCTGGTCCGGCGGCGGCCGGCCTGCCGCGCGAGGCGGCCCTGGGACTGAGTCCGCGCATCCGCATCGAGACCCCGGCGGTCACCGGCTCGCTGTCGCTGACCGGCGCCCGGATCGACGATCTCAAGCTCAAGCGTTACCGGGATAGCCTGGACGAGGGCAGCCCGATCATCACGCTGCTGTCGCCCCGGGAATCCGACAAAGCCTATTACGCGGAAGTCGGGTGGACCGCGCTGCCCGGCGCCGATCTCGCGCTCCCCGACCGCAACACGCTTTGGACCGCGCTGTCGGACGCCCCCCTGACCCCGGAGAACCCTGTTCAGCTGTTCTGGGAGAACGGCCAGGGCCAGCGCTTCGACATCACCTATTCGATCGACGAGAATTATCTGATCACGGTCGAGCAGTCCGTGACGAACGAGGGCGGCGAGGCGGTCACCGTGTTCCCCTATGGCGTGCTCGCGCGCCAGGGCCTGCCGCCGAGCGAGGGCTTCTGGATCCTGCATGAGGGCTTTTTGGGTGTGTTCGGCGATGCGCTGGAACAGATCACCTACAAAAAGACCCGTGACGAGCCGTTCGAGGCCGAAGCGCCGGGCGGCTGGCTCGGCATGACCGACAAATACTGGATGGCGGCGTTCGCGCCGGCCGAGGGCGAGGGCTTCAAGGGCCGGTTCCGCAACCGCACGCTTGCCGGCGGCGAGGAATTCCGTGTCGATTATCTGCTCGACGGGCGCAGCGCGGCGCCCGGCACCAGCACCCAGGCGACCGTCCATCTGTTTGCCGGTGCCAAGAAGGTCGACCTTCTGGAGGGCTATCAGGAGACCCACAATATCGAGCGCTTCGATCTGGCGGTCGATTGGGGCTGGTTCTTCTTCCTTACCAAGCCGTTCTTCCATGCGCTGAATTTCCTGGCCCAGATGACCGGGAATTTCGGCGTCGCGATCCTGCTGTTCACCATCGGCGTCAAGCTCGTCTTCTTCCCGCTCGCCAACAAGTCCTATGAGGCGATGTCGAAGATGAAGAAGGTCCAGCCGGAGATGATGAAGATCCGGGACCGCTACAAAGACGACAAGATGAAACAGCAGCAGGAGCTGATGGATCTCTATAAGCGGGAGAAGGTGAACCCGCTGGCCGGCTGCCTGCCCATGGTGATCCAGATCCCGGGCTT
>CAZHDI010000085.1:0-15076 GCA_964531285.1 uncultured Alphaproteobacteria bacterium
CCCGACGCCCATGTGCAGGCCCCGCCGGCCGGCTCGGTGATCCTGGCTGCGATCCTGCTGAAAATGGGCGGCTACGGCTTTCTGCGGTTCTCGCTGCCGATGTTCCCGGATGCCAGCCTGATGTTCGCGCCTCTGGTCTTTGCCTTGAGCGTCATCGCGATCATCTACACCTCGCTCGTGGCGCTGCGTCAGGAGGACATCAAGAAACTCATCGCCTATTCCTCGGTCGCCCATATGGGCTTCGTGACCATGGGCATTTTCACCCTGAACAAGCAGGGCATCGACGGTGCCATGTTCCAGATGATCAGCCATGGGATCATCTCGGCGGCCCTGTTCCTGTGTGTCGGTGTGATCTACGACCGGATGCATACCCGGGAGATTTCGTCCTATGGCGGGCTTGTGCACCGGATGCCGGTCTATGCCGCCATTCTCATGGTGTTCACCATGGGCAATGTGGCGCTGCCCGGCACGTCCGGGTTCGTCGGCGAGTTTCTCAGCCTCGCGGGCGTCTATCAGGTCAACACCGGCGTCGCCCTGGCCGCGACCACCGGCGTGATCCTGAGTGCGGCCTACATGCTCTGGCTCTATCGCCGGGTGGTCTTCGGCACCATCACCAATGACGCCATAAACGCGATCACCGATGTGAACCGGCGCGAATTTTTGATGCTCGCACCGCTCGTGGTGCTGACCATCCTGTTCGGGATTTATCCGCTGCCGCTGTTCGATCTGATGGATGCGTCAGTGACCAATCTGGTCGACAGCGTGGATGCGGCGCTGGCCGGCGCGGGCCAGTGAGCGCAGTGAGGAAAGAGTAACGTCATGACCACTGCAGCAGCCGCGACCCTGACCTCGGACCTTGCCGTCATCGCGCCGGAACTGGCGCTTGCCATCGGCGGCATGGTGCTCCTGATGCTCGGCGTGTTCCGCGGCGACAAGAGCACCAGCCTTGTGGCGACCCTGTCGGTCGCGCTGTTCCTGATCGCCGGCATGCTGGCCATCCGCCTGCCCGTGGCGGACGGTCCGATCACGGCCTTTTCGCGCAGTATCGTGGTCGATTCCTTCGCGGTCTTCGTGAAGATCCTGATCCTGACCGGCTCGGCCCTGGCCGTGATCATGTCGCGCCAGTTCATGAAGGCCGAGCGGCTGGCGCGGTTCGAATATCCGATCCTGATGATCTTCGCGACCCTTGGCATGCTGATGATGGTGTCGGCCCAGGATTTCATCACCCTGTTCGTCGGTATCGAGCTTCAAAGCCTCGCGCTCTATGTGCTGGCCGCGATCAACCGGGACTCGCGCCGGGCCACCGAGGCGGGGCTGAAATATTTCGTGCTCAGCTCGCTCTCCTCGGGCCTGCTGCTCTACGGCGCCTCGCTGATTTACGGCTTCTCCGGCACGGTCAATTTTATCGATTTGGCCGCGCGCATCGGCAGTGACGGCGCCTCGCTCGGGCTCGTTTTCGGCCTTGTGTTCCTCGCGGCCGGGCTTGCCTTCAAGATCTCCGCCGTGCCGTTCCATATGTGGACCCCGGACGTTTACGAAGGCGCGCCGACGCCGATCACGGCCTTTTTCGCGACCGCGCCGAAAATTGCCGCCATGGCGTTGTTCCTGCGCGCCTTTATGGTGCCGTTCCCGGAGATGGTGGACAGTTGGCAGCAGATCGTCGTCTTTGTGTCGATTGCCTCCATGATCCTCGGCTCGGTGGCCGCGATCGGGCAGACCAATATCAAGCGCCTGATGGCCTACTCCTCGATCGGCCATATGGGTTATGCGCTGGTCGGCCTTTCGGCGGGTACCGAGAACGGCGTCCAAAGCGTGCTGATCTACATGGCCATCTATCTGGTCATGACCGTCGGCGTCTTCGTCTGTATCCTGTCCATGCGCCGGTCGGAAGGCATGGTCGAGCGGATCGAGGATCTGGCGGGGCTGTCGCGCACGCATCCGTTCATGGCCTATATCCTGGCGGCGCTGATGTTCTCGCTGATGGGCATTCCCCCGCTCGCCGGATTCTTCGCCAAGTTTTACGTGTTCTGGGCGGCGGTCGAGGCGGAACTCTACGCCCTGGCGGTAATCGGTGTGGTGACGAGTGTGATCGGCGCCTTTTATTACCTGCGCATCGTCAAGGTCATGTTCATCGACGAGCCGGCCGAGCCGTTCCAGCGGCCGGTACCGCTTGAGATGAACGTCATCATGACCGCATCGGGCATCGCCGTCGTCGGCTTCTGGTTCTATCCGGCGCCCCTGGTGGCGGCGGCGGGGGTCGCTGCCCGCTCGCTGTTCGGCGGGTGATGACCCGTCTGCCCATGCGCCGTCTCGAGATTGCCGAGATCGATAGCACCAATGAGGAAGCCCGGCGCCGCGCGGAAGCGGGCGATCCGGGCCATCTATGGATTCGCGCCGATGTGCAGACGGCCGGGCGGGGCCGGCGCGGGCGCGGCTGGGCGTCGCCCAACGGCAATCTGATGACGACGCTGCTCCTGCGGCCCCCCTGCGGACCGGGCGAGGCGGCGCAATTGTCCTTCGTCGCCGCGCTGGCGGTCGGCGATCTTATTGGCGCATCCGTGCCGGCGGACCGGATCGGGCTGAAATGGCCCAATGATGTGCTGGTGTCCGGCGCGAAGATCGCCGGCATCCTGCTGGAATCCGGCGCCGGACCGGTCAGTGATCCGCACTCCCGGCTTGATTGGCTGGGCATTGGCATGGGGGTCAATCTGGCCAGCCATCCCACGGATCTCGACCGGCCGGTGACCGACCTGCGGGCCGAGACCGGAGCCGCGCCGTCGCCCGCCCAAGCGCTGGAGCATCTGGCGGCGGCCTTTGAGCGGTGGTACGCGGTCTGGGACGAGGCGCGCGGCTTTCCCGCGATCCGCACGGCCTGGCTCGCGCGGGCCACCGGGATCGGCGGACCGGTCCGCGCCCGGCTGTGGGACCGCACCCTGGAGGGCACGTTCGACGGGCTCGATCCGGCGGGCGGCCTCATTCTCGGTTTGGCCGACGGGTCCCGTGAAGTGCTCCATGGCGGTGAGGTCTTTTTCGCCGCCGCGCCGCAACGACAGGAGAGATGACCATGCTGCTCGCGATCGATGCCGGCAACACCAATGTGGTCTTCGCAATTCTCGACGGCGATTCGGTGCGCGCGGAGTGGCGCGCAGCCACCAATTCGAGCCGTACGGCGGATGAATATTGGGTCTGGCTGTCCCAGCTCATGAGCCTGGAGGGTCTCGAAGCCGCCGATGTCTCGGGGACGATCCTGTCCACCGTGGTGCCCCAGGCCTTGTTCAATCTGCGCGAACTGTGCCGCAAATTCTTCCGTACCGAGCCGATGGTCGTCGGTGAGCGGACGGTCGATCTTGGCATCCGCATCAATGTTCAGCGTCCTGAAGGGGTGGGCGCGGACCGTCTGGTGAACGCGATTGCGGCCCATGAACGCTATCCGGGCGCCTTGATCGTGATCGATTTCGGCACGGCCACGACCTTCGATATCGTGTCGGCCGAAGGCCACTATGAGGGCGGCGTGATCGCACCGGGCGTCAACCTGTCTCTTGAGGCCCTTCATCTGGCGGCGGCCCAATTGCCGCGCGTTGCCATCGAGCGTCCTCAGGCCGTGATCGGCAATGACACCGTCCCGGCCATGCAATCGGGTGTGTATTGGGGCTATGTCGGCCTGATCGAAGGGCTCGTGGCCCGCATCCGCGCCGAATATGAGAATCCCATGACCGTGATCGCCACCGGCGGACTGGCCCGGTTGTTCCGGCATTCGACGGACATCATCGAACATTACGATCCGGATCTGACGATCCGTGGTCTGAGGCAAATCTATAACCGCAACGCGGCCGCCTGGACCGGCCAGTCCGCGGGCGAAGGAGGCGGGTCTTGACCCACGCTGAGGAACTGGTCTTCGCCGCGTTGGGCGGGTGCGGCGAAGTCGGCATGAATTGCTACATCTATGGTTATGGGCGGCCCGACAAGCACGACTGGCTGATCGCCGATATGGGCGTCAAATTCGGTGACGATGCGACGCCGGGCATCGATTTGATGATGGCCGATATCGCCTTTCTGCGCGAGCGCCGCCACCGGATCCGCGGGCTTGTGCTGACCCATGGCCACGAGGACCATATCGGCGCGGTGGCTCATTTGTGGCCGCAGCTTGAATGTCCGGTCTATGCGACGCCGTTCACGGCCGCCTTGCTCAAGGACAAGATCGCCGAGGCGGGCCTGGAGTCGGTCTTCCCCCTGAACATCATGCCTCTGAGCGGGCGGGCGCAACTGGGCCCCTTCGAGATCGAACTGGTGTCGATGACCCATTCGATTCCCGAGCCCAATGCCCTGGCGATCCGCACGCCCCTTGGTCTCGCCCTTCATACCGGCGACTGGAAACTCGATCCGGGCCCCGTGATCGGTCAGCCCACCGACGAAGCGGCATTGCGGGCGCTGGGCGCGGAAGGCGTCCGGGCGATGATTTGCGATTCGACCAATGTGCTGTCGCCGGGAACGGCCGGCTCCGAAGCCATGGTGCGCGACAGCCTGACCGATCTGATCGGGGGTCTCAAAGGCCGGGTTGCGGTGACCACATTCGCGTCCAATGCCGCGCGGCTGGAGTCCATCGCGCGGGCCGCGCGCGCCAACGGCCGCGATGTCGTCCTGGTCGGCCGGGCCATGCACCGGATTGTCGGAGCCGCGAAGGCGACCGGCTATCTCACGGACTTTCCCGACACGGTCCCTGAGGACGAAGCCGGCTATCTGCCGCGCGACCGGGCGCTTTATCTGTGCACCGGCAGTCAGGGCGAACCGCGCGCCGCCTTGGCGCGGGTGGCCGAGGACAGCCATCCCAACCTGTCGCTGAGCGATGGCGATACCGTGATCTTCTCCTCCAAGATCATTCCCGGGAATGAAGTGCCCATCTACAGCATGCAGAACCGGCTCGCGGAGCGGGGCGTCCGGATCATCACCGAACACGATCATTTCGTCCATGTCTCGGGGCATCCCTGCCGGGATGATCTGGCGCGGCTCTATAGCTGGGTAAAGCCCGAGGTCGTTGTGCCCATGCACGGGGAGATGCGTATGCTGATCGAGCACCGCGCGTTCGCCAAGGCTCACGGCGCGCGCGAGGCGGTCATCGCCCCGAACGGTACCCTGGTGCGACTCGCGCCCGATCCGGCCGAAGCCATTGGTACGGTGCCCCATGGGACGGTCCATCTCGATGGCCGGGTCCTGGCGCCCGCGGACAGTCCTGCGCTTGCCATGCGGCGGCGCATTGCCTTCAACGGTGCCATCGTGGTGACCGTTGTTGTCGATGAACGCGGCGCGCTGCTTGATGACCCGCGCGTGGTGCCCTTGGGCGTGCCCGAAGAAATCGCCGAGATCGAGGAGACGGTGGCCGACGATCTGTCGGTGCGGATCGAGGACGCGGTCGAAGCGCTGAGCCGGTCCGACCTGAAAAGCGATGCCATGATCGAAGAGGCGGCGCGCAAAGCCGTACGCGGACCGATGCGCGGTCTGTGGGGCAAGCGCCCGCCGATCCATGTGGAGGTCGTCCGCCTGGAGGGCTGAGGCGATCGCCTGTAGGCTCCAATCCGTGTGCCGTTCAAAAAACCAAGGAGAACCATCATGCTGGGTGTCATGAATCAGGTCGCCATCGCCGTCCCGGATGTGCGCGAGGCAGCCAAGATCTATCGCGATGTGCTGAAGGCCACGGTCACCGAGCCGGTGCCCCAGCCGGACCACGGCGTCACGGTGGTGTTTGTCGAACTGCCGAACACCAAGATCGAACTCATCGAGCCGCTCGGCGACAACTCGCCCATCGCCAATTTCCTGGAACGCAATCCGAAGGGCGGCATCCATCATATCGGTTTTGAGGTCGAAGGGCTGGTGGCCATCCGCGACCACCTGCGCGAGCAGGGCATCACCATCACCGGCGACGGCGAGCCGCGCATCGGCGCCCACGGCAACCCGGTGATCTTCCTGCACCCGAAACATTTCAACGGGACTCTGATTGAGCTCGAAGAGGTCTCGGAAGGCTGATCGGCAGAAGGAGCGCAGGCGATGACCTGGTTCACGGGCCTCGCGACATATCTGGTGATCTGGTGGGTGGTGCTGTTCCTGGTGCTGCCTTTCGGGATCCGCAATCAGCAGGAAACCGGACCGGTGGCCCGGGGCACCGATCCGGGGGCGCCCCGCATGGGCCGCGTCGGCCGGCGTATGCTGGTCACCACCGTCGGCGCCCTGGTGGTTTGGCTTGTTCTGGTGGCGCTGCTCGAGTTCGGCATTGTCAGGCTTGACAGCTTCGGCTTTTTGCCGGATCCCGGCCGTCCCCTGGAGCCGTGACCACGCTCTGCTCCGGGCCATGCCCAATCGGTGGGCCCGGAGGCCGATTTTTGAGCGGTCTTTGGTTATTGACCAAAAAAAGGGCAAGGCCCCATGACTGGGACCTTGCCGATAGCGACCGCCATTTGCATTCTTATGGGGACTGGCGCGGCGTTCGTTGCCAGTCGCGCTTGATGGCGTTTCCTCCCTAGACTTGGGCCGCTCGGCATGCCGAGCGGTCCTTTTTCTTATCCCGTTTCTTATCCGGATGCCGTTTGCACGGCGTTCCGTTCGGCAACTGAGGGACCTGGGTGTTTCGAACGGTCCTCGTTTCCTGGCACCGGCCGCTGGGCCGTCCATCACCAGAATTTCGACGACGATAAAACAGTCGTGAGGACGTGTCACGATGCTCCGATCAGTCTGGATCAACCTGACAGCAGGATGTGTGTCCTGTGATGCAAAAAATACACAGACAATCTTGCGGCAGGCGGCGTGAACACTCAGCTCCCGGGACCGGAACCCTTCTTGTCCATGCGCGATACTTGATAATTTGTCATTTTCTTTTGGGGGATCTTGGGGGGCGCAATGCACTGCGTATCGCAGCCTCATGCCATCAATCGGTCCTGTTCGTCCGTCATGCAACGGCATGTGCCGGGCAGCGGATTCGCGGCGGGTTGGGATCGCATGTCCTACCGCTTTACCGTCCCGACATGGTAAACAGATCCTGAAGACACAGAGTCGCGCCGCCTTGGTTGAGGCATGGGCGCATCGCCGGAAAGAGGGTGTTGCATGCGGTCGAGCGGGGATGATGCAGAACGGTCGGCCGGTCCGGATGAAGGCAAACGGCCCCGGGCAAAAGCGCCAATGGTTCAGGCGGCGGCCCGGCCCCAGGCAGCAGCCAAACCGCCTCAGCCGCCGCGCGCCTTTCAACCCGATGAGGCGCCGGGCCTGGCCTCCTCGGCCGGACCCAAGCGTCAACGCCCGAAGCCGCCCACGCCCTTTGCCGGGTTCGAATGGTGGATTGCCGGGCGGTATTTGCGCGCCAAACGCAAAGAGAACTTCGCCTCGATCATTTCGATCATCTCGTTTTTGGGGATCATGCTCGGCGTGGCGACCCTGATCACCGTCATGGCCGTGATGAACGGGTTCCGCACGGATCTGATGAACCGCATTCTCGGTCTGAACGGCCACATGGTGGTTCAGCAGTCCGTGGGTCCGCTGACGGATTACGACGGTGTCGTCGCCGATATTATGACGGTCCCGGGCGTCACCCAAGCGGCTCCCGTGGTGGAAGGCGGGGTCATGGCGGTCCGCGACGGCCAGTTTTCCTATGCCATGGTCCGCGGTTTCAGGCTCGCCGATCTGCAGGCGCAGCCGCTGGTGGCCGATAACATCATCGCCGGCAGCCTCGACAGTTTTGAGAACGGCGCGGTCGTTGCCCTGGGGAACCGGGCGGCGGCGCGGTTCGGCGTTTCGGTCGGCGATCGGATCACTCTGATCAGCCCGCGCGGCGCGGCGACACCCTTCGGCACGGCCCCACGCCAGAAGGCTTACGAGATCGGCGCCCTGTTCAATGTCGGCATGTCCCAGTTCGACGAATCCTTCATCTTCATGCCGATGGCGGAGGCGCAAAAATACTTCTCCACCGGACCCGGCGTGACCCAGGTGGAGGTGATGATCGCCGATCCTGAACAGGTCAAACGCTACCGGATACCGATCCTTGAGGCGGCGGGCGCGGATAAGCGCATCATCGACTGGCAGCAGGTCAACGCCTCGCTGGTCAGCGCCCTCCAGGTCGAGCGCACCATGATGTTCATCATCCTGTCGCTGATCATCATCGTCGCGGCCCTTAACATCATCTCCGGCCTCGTGATGTTGGTGAAAGACAAAGGCCGCGACATTGCCGTCCTGCGCACCATGGGGGCGACCAAGGGCGCGATCCTGCGGGTGTTTCTGATCTCCGGCGCCTCGATCGGTGTTGTCGGGACCCTGGCCGGCTTCGCACTGGGACTGGTGCTTTGCTTTAACATCGAGGCCATCCGGCAATTCATCTCGTCGATGC
The DNA here is from genome assembly GCA_964531285.1 of uncultured Alphaproteobacteria bacterium. Lineage (GTDB taxonomy): Bacteria > Pseudomonadota > Alphaproteobacteria > JAJFIK01 > JAJFIK01 > CAZHDI01. The sequence continues at coordinate 8,363 of CAZHDI010000085.1, forward strand.
TGCAGACGGATCTGTTCTCGCCGGAGGTCTATTTCCTGTCCAAGATGACCGCCGAGATCAACAATGGCGAAGTGATCGCCGTGCTGGCCTTTGCCCTGGCGCTCTCGCTTTTGGCGCCGCTTTATCCCGCGTGGCGCGCGGCCCGCCTCGATCCGGTCGAGGCCCTGCGCTACGAATGAGGCGCTGAACCGATGGATGCTGTGATGAGCGATGATATGACCGGCCCGGCGCCTGAGACCGATGCGGATGATAAGCCTGAGCCGCGGGCACCCGGCATGCCGGAACCGGCCCTCGAATTGCGCGGAATTTTCCGGTTTTTCAAGCAGGGGACCGGTCGCCTTGAGGTCCTGCGGGGCGCACGCCTGACCATCGAACCGGGCGAGGTCATCGCGCTGATCGGCCCGTCCGGATCCGGTAAATCCTCCTTGCTGCATATTGCCGGTCTTTTGGAGAAGCCCACGGCCGGTCATGTCATCATCGGTGGGCGCGACTGCGTCAATCTTCCGGATGAGGAAAAAACCAAGATCCGGCGCGAGCGGATCGGCTTCGTCTATCAGTTCCACCAGCTTCTGCCGGAATTTTCCGCCCTTGAGAATGTCGTGCTGCCTCAGCTTCTGGCTGGCGTTTCCCGCCGCGATGCCGAGGCCGAAGCCGAGCGGCTGTTGGCCTCGTTGGGCCTTGCAAAACGCATCGGACATCGGCCGGCGGAATTGTCCGGCGGTGAACAGCAACGGGTGGCGATCGCCCGGGCGCTGGCCAATCAGCCCGATATTCTGCTGGCGGACGAACCAACCGGAAATCTCGATCCCAAAACGGCCGGCGGTGTCTTTGACGAACTCGTCGGCGTTATTCGCCAGGAAGGGCGGGCCGCGCTGATCGCGACTCACAATCTCGATCTGGCGGGACGCATGGACCGCGCGGTGCTTCTGCGTGATGGCCGTCTGCTCGATTCGCGCCATGGTCTGATCCCGGTTGACGAGTAACCCTTCCTATCACTCAACCAAACACCAAAGCAGGAACACGTCAAGAACATTTCGCTTGACCATGGAACAAAAAAGAAACATTGTAAGCGCATCGGCCATCAAGGAGATCAGCCATGCAGCCGCACGCCCCCCTCTGGAAGGACCTTTTGACAGCCTTTTCCCTGCTCACCATTGTCGGTGCGATCGGGGTCTTCTCCTCTGCCGCGCTCGCGGCGTTCTGACGGCAACCGGACTGCAACACGGGAGGGAGCGATGAGCCGTCGCGATGAGCCGCAGGGTGAGCTGGCGCGGGCCGGGTTTGTTCATCTGCGCTGCCATACGGCCTATTCGCTGCTGGAAGGGGCATTGCGGATTAAGGCGCTGCCGGATCTGTGCCGGAAGGCCGGCATGCCCGCGCTTGCAATGACGGACAGCGGCAATCTCTTCGGCGCCTTTGAGTTCTCTCAAGCGATGGCGAAGGCCGGAATTCAGCCGATTATCGGCTGTTCGCTGCGCGTCGACGGAACCGCCCTGACCGGATCGGATGTTCATGGCGCGCGCGAACCGGCGCCGATCGCGCTCTTGGTGCAGAACCATACCGGATGGTTGAACCTGTCGCGCCTGTCGAGCCGGAGTTTTCTCGACACGGATGGCACCGTGGAGCCGCGGGTCGATCTGGCCCTTTTGGCGGATCATGGCGAGGGCCTTATTGCCCTGACCGGCGGTCCGGACGGTCCGGTGAACCGGCTGCTGGCGGCGGGCAATGGCAGTGAAGCCGAGGCGCTGGTTCGTCGCCTGGCTGAGATTTTCCCCGATCGTCTTTATATTGAGCTTCAGCGCCATGAGACGCCCGATGAGATCAAGGCCGAACCTGCCTTGATCGAGATCGCTTACACCCATGACCTGCCGCTCGTGGCGACCAATGAGCCATATTTTCCGCACAAGGAAATGTATGAGGCCCACGATGCCCTGTTGTGCATCAAGGAGGGCAGCTATGTCATGCAGGATGAGCGGCGGCGTCTCACCGAGGAGCATTATTTCAAGTCCGCCGATGAAATGGCCGCGCTCTTTGAGGACGTTCCCGAGGCCGTCGAGAACACGGTTGAGATCGCGCGCCGCTGCGCATTTCATCTGACGCGCCACGATCCCATATTGCCGGCGTTCGCCATTGAGAAAGGGCGCGACGCGGCTGAGGAATTGCGGCTGCAATCCCGGGAGGGGCTTGAGCGGCGCATGGCGTCGCTCGGCTATGAGATCGACCGGGAGAAGTATCTGGTCCGGTTGGATTACGAGTTGGACGTGATCACCCGGATGGGGTTTGAAGGCTATTTTCTCATCGTTTCGGATTTCATGAAATGGGCGCGCGCCCGCCAGATCCCGATCGGCGTGCGCGGATCGGGCGCGACCTCGATCGTGGCGTGGTCGCTCGACATCACGAATCTGGATCCGATGCGGTTCGATCTTGTGTTTGAGCGGTTCTTGAATCCCGAACGCGTCTCGATGCCGGACTTCGATATCGATTTCTGCCAGGACCGCCGTCAGGAAGTGATCGAATTCGTTCAAGAGAAATACGGCCACGACAGAGTGGCTCAGATCATCACCTTTGGAACCCTTCAGGCCCGCGCGGTGGTCCGCGATGTCGGCCGGGTGCTGCAGATGCCTTACGGGCAGGTGGACCGGATCTGCAAGATGATCCCGAACCCGCCGGGTAAGCCGGTAAAGCTGAAAGATGCGATTGCCGGGGATCCGCGCCTGGAGGCGATGATCAACGAGGATGAAACCGTCAAGGCTCTCATCGGTATCTCCCTGCAGCTTGAAGGGCTCTACCGGCATGCCTCGACCCACGCGGCCGGGCTGGTGATCGGCGACCGTCCGCTCCCGGAGCTTGTACCGCTTTATCGCGATCCGCGCTCGGAGATGCCGGTCACGCAATTTCACTACAAGGATGCCGAGTCCGTAGGATTGGTGAAATTCGACTTTTTGGGGCTTAAGACCCTGACAGTGATCGCTAAGACCGAAGCCCTTCTGGCACGCCGGGATATCCAATTGCGCACCCAGGACATGGCGTTCGAGGACGCCGTGACCTTTGAGATGCTGGCCAAGGGTGACTCGATCGGGGTGTTTCAGCTGGAAAGCGCCGGTATGCGCGATCTGTTGCGCAAGATGGGCCCCGACCGGATCGAGGATCTGATCGCGCTGGTGGCGCTTTATCGTCCGGGGCCGATGGACTCGATCCCGCGCTATATCGATTGCAAGAAGGGCCGGGAGAAGCCGCTTTATCTGCATCCCATTTTGGAGCCGATCCTGGAAGAAACCTTCGGGGTCATGACCTATCAGGAAGATGTAATGCAGATTGCCCGCGATATGGCGGGCTACTCATTGGGCGATGCGGATCTGTTGCGCCGGGCGATGGGCAAGAAGATCGTCTCGGAGATGGACAAGCACCGCAAGCGCTTTATCGAAGGCGCGGGCGCCAACGATGTGCCTGAATCCGTTGCCGAACAAGTCTTCGACCAGGCCGCGAAATTCGCTGGATATGGCTTCAACAAGGGCCATGCGGCGGCCTATGCCCAGGTCGCCTATCAGACCGCCTATTTGAAAGCCAACTATCCGGTGGAGTTTCTGTCGGCCTCGATGACCCTCGATATCGAGCGCACGGATCGGCTCAGTATTTTCCGTCAGGAGGCGGAGCGCCTGGGCGTCAAGGTTCTGCCGCCGGATGTCAACCGGTCGGAGGCGGAATTCGTGAACGGCCGGGAACCGGGCGCCGACGGCGCCGGGCAGGAGGTGATCTATTATGCCCTGGCCGCGCTCAAGACGGTGGGCCGTCAGGCCATGGACCATCTGGTGGCGGTGCGCCGGTCCGGCGGTGCGTTCAAGGATATCGGCGATTTTGCCAGCCGGATCGATCCGCGTCAGGTGAACAAGCGGGCCATCGAGGGCTTGGCCAAGGCAGGGGCGTTCGACAGCCTGGGTGTCGACCGGGCGCAAGCCTGCGCGGGGGCCGGTGCGATGATTGAGGCGGCCGGAGCGGCCCATAGCGAGCGGGAGTCCGGCCAGGCCAATCTCTTCGGCGGGACCGCGGCGCCGCTTGAGGCGCTGCGCTTGCCGGCGATCGATCCGTGGCCGGCGACCGAGCGTCTGCGCCATGAATTGGAGGTGATCGGATTTTACCTCTCGGGCCATCCGCTCGATGATTATCAAAAGGCGCTGCGCCGGTGCCAGGTGACGAGTTTTGCCGAGGCAACGCGCGGGACGGGGCGCGGCCGGACCTCGTTCCGGCTGGCCGGCACGGTGATGAGCTTCAATGAGCGTAAATCCGCCAAGAGCGGACGATCCTTTGCCGTTGCGGAACTGTCCGATCCGACCGGTGTGTTCGAAGTCTGGATCTTTTCCGAAGTGCTGCCGGCGGCGCGCGAGATGATGACGCCGGGCAGTGCCGTCGTGCTCACCGTGGCCGCCGATTGGACGGGCGATGATGTGCGCCTGACCGCCAATGGCGTCGATGGGGTGGACGCGGTGACCGCGCATGCCGCTGGCGGTCTGGAGGTGGTCATCGACGACCCGGCCTGCCTTGACGGCATCAAAGCTTGTCTGACCCGCGAGGGCCGCGGCAGCGTCACCTTGGCGCTCGATCTCGGCGAGGGCCGGGGGCATCTCGATTATCATCTGCCCGGGGCCTACCGCATCGATGGGGCAACCCGCAGTGCGCTGAAATCGCTGGCGGGGGTGGTCCATGTGGAAGAAGTGTAATGCCCAAAGGCCGTCGGACGGATACCGGCCGTTAGATCCGTGCCGAGACGAAACGGCTCAGGCGCGTAAGGCCCTCCCGGACCCGGTCCGCAGATTGAGCGAAACAGATCCGGATCCGGCCGTCATGGGCCGGGCCGAAGGCCGCGCCCGGAGCAACGCCGACCCGCTCTTCGGCCAGGAGCGCCTTGGCGAAGCCGACGCTGTCCGTCAGTCCGTCGATGTCGATGAAGCCGTAAAAGGCGCCATCGGGCCGGGCCATGCGCAGCCGGTTCTGTCCGGCGAGGTGATCGGTGACGACATCGAGACCGGCGCGGCAGTGGGCGCGCATGGTGTCGACGAAGGGCTCGCCCTGCTCCAAGGCGGCAAGGGCGCCGAACTGGGTGAACGCGGCGGCGCCGGTATTCGCCGACCCCGACAGGGTCACGAAGGCCTCGCTCAGGCCGCGCGGATGGACCATCCAGCCCAGGCGCCAGCCGGTCATGGCCCACAGCTTGGAGAAGCTGTTGATGACGAAGACCGGATCGTCCTCGGTGATGAGCGGCAGCATGGACGGGGCATGGTCGGTCTGGAATGTGAGCCGGCCATAAACTTCATCCGCGATGAGCGCGATCTGCCGGGTCCGGACGAAGTCGAGCAGGGCTGCCTGGTCCTCCGGCGTCATGGTCCAGCCGGTCGGGTTGGCGGGCGATCCGATAAAGATGGCGCGGGTGCGTGCGTCGCAGGCGTCGAAAACCTGCTCCAGGTCGAGCCGCCAACGGGGCGCGGCGCCGGCGAGATCGAGCGTCTGATCGACGAGACGGACATGCGCGCCGTGGGACTGAGCCGAGATCATGATGTTCGGCCATTGGGGTGTGACCACCACAATGGCATCGCCCTCCCGGACAAGGCTTTGCAGCACCAGATGAATGCACAGCATGGCCGAGCCTGGCACGCAGATGCGCGCCGTATCGATCCGGACGCCGTAGATCCGGTGGAGATAGTCGCCCAAACCCTGGCGCAGCGCCGGCATGCCGCAGGTCGGCATATAGCGGGTATGGCCGTCCTGAAGGGCTTTGATGGCGGCGGCGCTGATCACCTCAGGCGTCGCCAGATCGGTCTCGCCGAGCCAGAGCGGCAGAATATCCGGATCGTTGAGCCCGGCATGGAGCACCTCGGCGAGCGCGCTCGGGCGCAAACCGGCCACCGCGCCGCGATAGGACCCGCGGGATTTTGGGGTATCGGGGCCGGGCCCGGTCGGTGCGGATGGCATGGCGCATTCCTTTGTCAGTCGCTCAAATCGATCGATCGCGCGGGTCACGGGCGCGGCGCTCTTGCCAGCACCGCTTCGGGCCCTTATAACCCGGCGCATTCCACACGCGGATAGCGGGCGAGTTTTGGGATCTTTCGAGACCCGAACCTGACCCATCCGGTGTCGCCCGTCCTGGACGGCGCGATCACATCCGCGGAGGCAGAACCGGATCAGGAGAGTAAAGATGGCGTTGCCGCATTTCACGATGCGCCAGCTCTTGGAAGCTGGCGTGCATTTCGGTCACCAATCCCACCGTTGGAATCCGAAGATGGACGCGTATATCTACGGCGTCCGCAATCGAATTCACATCATCGATTTGTCCAAAAGCGTGCCGCTGCTGCATCAAGCGCTGCTTGCCGTGCGCGCGACGGCGGCCGGCGGCGGGCGGGTGCTGTTTGTCGGAACCAAGCGCCAGGCATCGGCGCCGGTAGCCGACGCGGCCCAGCGCTGCGCCCAGTATTATATCAATCACCGCTGGCTGGGCGGCACGCTGACCAATTGGAAGACGATCCAGAATTCGATCCGGCGGCTGCGTCAAGTCGAGGAGATCCTGGCCGGCGGGGCGGCGGGCTATACCAAAAAGGAACTGCTGCAGCTCACCCGCGAGCGCGACAAGCTGGAGCTGTCGCTCGGCGGTATCAAGGAAATGGGCGGCGTGCCGGACATGCTGTTCGTGATCGATACCAACAAGGAATCGATCGCGATCCAGGA
>CAZHDI010000086.1:0-9208 GCA_964531285.1 uncultured Alphaproteobacteria bacterium
CCCCGTTCTCATCCACCAGATCGCCGAGCCATTGCCGGATGACCCGGTCGGCCCGGCCCTGGGCCGCTCCGGTTGTGCATTCGGTCGCGTCCACGCCGTCGACCTGCGGGACCGGATAGGCCGTGGACCCAAGACCGATGGCGGTGAGATAGCCGGTCTGCCGGACCGCGCGGTCGCACTGCACGTCGGCGCCCGGTGTCAGGCGATCGATGACACTCAGATTGAACAGGCTCGTGGCGATCCCGTCTTCCCGGCCCAGATCCCGGTTTAACTGGAGAGCCTCCGCATGGGCGCGCCTGGCCGATCCGAAATCCGCCCGCTGCTGGCGCAGGCGGCCGATCTTATCGAGTGCCCGGGCGGCCCAGACCGGCTGATCTGCGGTTCCGGCCAAGGCATGAGCGGTTTCATAAGCGCTCATGGCCGCGTCGTAGCGCCCCGATTGCTCCAGCACGCCGGCCAGCGCGAACGGGATTTCGGGATTGTCGGGATCCAGGGCGGCGGCCTCGCGATAGAGCGCCGCAGCTTTGCGGGTATCGGACCGGCGCACCGCGTCGGCGGTGGCCATGAGGGCGTCCGGCGAGGCCGCGCGCGTCTTGGTTTCGGCAACGGGGGCCGGGGTCACGGCGGCGGTCACCGGCACGGGAGCGGCTGCGATGGGTGCGGGCGATTGGAAGGCCGACGCGATGCGCGCGCCCAACCCGTCGGGTTCGGGATAACGGGCGATCAGGCCAAGGGGCGGCAGGGGTTGAGCCGACATTTGCGCGCTAATGCCGCTGCCCATGGCCGACAACAGGGTCGGCGTTCCGGCAATGATCACCCCGCCGGCCATGATCATCAGACCGGCGCGCCGGCGGTTCGTGGCGGGGACCAGCGACGTTGCGGCGGTGACCGCGGGCAGATGGCGGCGCAGGACCGATGCGACCGCCATACCCAGAAGCGCGGCGGCCGATCCGACGGCAATCCACAGCAACAAGGCGAACAGCCAGGGGCTCAGGGCAGCCGGCAATGCGCTTCGAGCGATATCGGCGATTGCGCCAGCATAAACGACAGGGTTGTCCATTCCGTTCGCACCGCGTCCAATCCATGGTCACGGTTCAAGCATACCCCTGTTCCGCAAAAAAGGGGATGGCTTTCCAACGGCGAGGCTTTCCAACGGCGAGGCTGGCCAACGGCAAGGCTGGCGGCGGGACCGTCGACCGGATCACGGCTTAAGGACAATCGCTCCGGCGGTTTCCCGCGCTTCCAGCGCGCGATGGGCATCGGCGGCCCGGTCGAGCGGTAGCGTCCGGTCGACCCGCACCGAGACATGGCCGTTCATGATGACGATCATGAGATCCTCGGCCATGGCCTGGAGCGCTTCGGGCGTCGACGCATAGTGAAACAGGGTCGGGCGGGTCACGAACAGCGACCCCTTGGCCGCCAGGACGGCCGGCGCGAAGGGCGGCACCGCGCCCGATGCGTTGCCGTAGCTGACCATCAATCCGCGCGGCGCCAGGCAATCGAGGGACATGTCCCAGGTGTCCTTGCCGACGCCGTCATACACCACCGGCACGCCCTGACCGCCGGTGATGTCCTTGACCCGGGCCGCCACGTCTTCGCTGCGATAGAGAATGGTGTGGTCGCAGCCATTGGCGCGGGCCAGGTCCGCTTTTTCGGCCGATCCCACCGTGCCGATGACCGTGGCGCCCAGATGCTTGGCCCATTGGCAGGCCATGAGGCCGACGCCGCCGGCGGCCGCGTGGATGAGCACCGTATGGCCGGGGCGGACCGGAAAGGTCTGGCGCAGCAGGAACTGCACCGTCAGGCCCTTGAGCAACATGGCGGCGGCGGTGTCGTCGCCGATCGCGTCGGGAATCCGGACCACCCGGTCGGCGGGGCAGAGCTGCGCCTGGGAATACGCGCCGAGCGGCCCGCTGGCATAGGCGACGCGGTCGCCGACCTTGGGGCGGGTGACGTCCGGCCCGACGGCGTCCACCACACCGGCGGCTTCCAGTCCGAGCCCCGACGGGAGGGCGACCGGATAGAGGCCGGTGCGGTGATACGTGTCGATGAAATTGACGCCGATGGCCGTATGGCGCACCAGGATCTGGCCCGGTCCCGGGGCGCCCACCGCGACATCCTCAAGCGCGAGAACCTCAGGGCCGCCCGTCTCATGAATCCTGATCGCCTTGACCATTATGGCCTCCGCCGGTGTCAGCCCAAATGCTGCTTGAAGAACGCGATGGTGCGGTCATTCGCCGTGTCGGCAGCGGCTTTATCGTAATGGGCGCCGCCTTCGCGGGCAAAGGCATGATCCTGCTCGGGATAGGTATGGATCGTCACCAGGGCGTTGCCGTCGAGGCCCTTGATGATTTTGTCCTGCGCCTCGGGCGGGACGAACTCGTCCTTGCCGGCGACATGGAGCATCACCGGGGCTGTGATGCCCGACTGCTCGTCGAGCCGTTCTTGAATGTTCACGCCGTAAAAGCCGACACTGGCATCGGCATCGGTGCGGGCCGCGGTGAGATAGGCGAGCTGGCCGCCCAGACAGTAGCCCACGGCGCCGGCCTTGCCCGTGCAGCCGTCGGTCGCCCGCAGGGTTATCAAAGTGGCGGCGATATCCTCGACCCCCTTGTCGACATCGAACTTGCCGAAGAGATCGAATGCCTTCTTCCATTCTTCCTCGGTCTTATCGGTGATCTGAATGCCGGGCTCGATGCGCCAGAACAGATCCGGGCACAGGGCGACAAATCCCTGCGCGGCATAGTGATCGCACAGGTCGCGCATCACGCCGTTGACGCCGAAAATCTCCTGGATCACCACCAGGCCGGGCCCAGTGCCCGAGGCCGGTTTGGCCAGGTAGCCGGTGAAGTCGCCGTCGGGGCCAGGGATGGTAATATCGGTGCCGCTCATATGCGCTCTCCTCGGACTGGATGGGTGCCGATCCGGACTGCGGGGGGCGGACCGGCAGGTGAAACGAATGCGGGTGTATGGGTCGGGCATTCCGGGTCCGGCGTCAATAGATCCTCAGCCAAATGCACCCCTGCACGCCGGGACCTTTTCCGTGCTAGAACGGTGGCGTGCCCGGTACGCCGGTTGGGGGTTTTCGGCGGCGGTGACGGGAGCGGAAAGGGACGGCCATGAAGATGAGGATCGAAGTCGACTGCACCCCCCAGGAGGCCCGCGCGTTTCTTGGCCTGCCGGATGTGGAGCCGCTCAACAAGGCGATGCTGGCCCAGGTCGAAGAGCAGATAGCCAAGAATGCCGCGCTGCTCGATCCCGAGACGATGGCCCGCGCCTGGTTTCCCATGACCAATCCCGGCGTCGAGGCGATGCAGAAATTCATGGATGCCGCCCTGAAGACGCGCGGCACGCGCAGTGACAGCGCGGACTCGTCAAAGTCGTGACCTCAGGCCATGGACGAGTCCACCGGTTCGCCTGACCCCGTCAGCACCATTTTCGCACCGGCCACGGCGCCCGGGCGCGCCGGTGTCGCCATCGTCCGCGTGTCCGGACCGGCGGCCGGCCGCACGATCCAAGCGCTCAGCGGAAAGCCGGTGCCGGCGCCGCGCGTGGCGGCCTTTCGCCGATTGAAAGATCCGCGTGACGGTCATCCCCTCGATGAGGGGCTGGTGCTCTGGTTTCCCGGCCCGGCCAGCTTCACGGGCGAGGATATGGCGGAGTTTCAGATTCATGGCGGGCGCGCCGTCATGGAGGCGATGCTTGGCGCGCTGGGGGCGATCGACGGTCTGGTGCCGGCCGGTCCGGGCGATTTCACCCGGCGGGCAGTGGCGCACGGCAAGCTGGATCTGACCCAGGCCGAAGGTCTGATCGATCTCATCGATGCCGAAACCGAGGGCCAGCGCCGGCAGGCCGCCCGGCAGATGGACGGCGCTTTGGGCCGCCTTTATGAGGGCTGGCGCGATGAGATTCACCGGGCGCTCGCCTATGCCGAGGCCGAGATCGATTTTCCGGATGAAGGCGATGTGCCGGAGGGATTGATCGCCCGGGTGCGGCCCTGGATCGAGGCCGTGATGGCCCAGATGGCGGCGCATCTGAAAGATGGGCGCCGGGGCGAGCGGCTCCGGGATGGTGTGTCGGTGGTTCTCTTGGGCGCGCCCAATGCCGGAAAATCAACGCTTCTCAATGCGTTAGCGCGGCGTGATGTGGCCATCGTGTCGGATATCGCCGGCACGACGCGCGATACGCTTGACGTGGCGCTGGATCTCGGCGGTATTCCCGTGGTGCTCACCGATACGGCGGGGCTGCGCGACGGGGGTGATGCCATCGAAGCCGAAGGCATCCGGCGGGCCAAACGCCGGGCGATCGAGGCCGATATCCGCGTCCATGTGGTGGACGGGTCGGCTGGCGAACGGTCTGATTGGACGGTCACGGATACGGCCACGCCGGATCTGAAGGTCGTAACCAAATTGGATGTGACCACCGCCGATACGCCGCAGGGATCCCGCATTTACGGGTTATCGGCGGTGACCGGCGAGGGTCTCGACCGGTTCGTGGAGGGATTAACCAATCTGGTTAAGGTCCGGTACGATCCAGGTGAAGCGCCGGCGTTGACCCGGCATCGGCATCGGGCAGCCTTGGAAGCCAGCCATGACGCCTTACATCGCGCTCTGTCGGGCGCCGACGGCATGCCGGAACTGGTGGCGGAGGATTTGCGGGCAGCGGCCCATGCCCTTGGGCGGATCACGGGACGGGTCGATGTCGAGGATCTGCTCGATATTGTGTTCCGGGATTTCTGCGTCGGTAAGTGAGCCACAGCATTGGCTGTGGAGTGTTTCACGTGAAACAAATCGGCCATGCAGCCGATACGAGTCTGAGGATACGGGCGGTGATGGCCAGCTCCTGTGATGTGATTGTGATTGGCGGCGGCCATGCGGGCTGCGAGGCTGCGGCGGCCAGCGCGCGCCTCGGCGCGTCCACCGTGCTGCTGACTCATAAGCGCGATACCATCGGCGTCATGTCCTGCAATCCGGCCATCGGCGGATTGGGCAAGGGCCATCTCGTCCGCGAGATCGATGCCCTGGATGGCATCATGGGCCGTGTGATCGATCAGGCTGGCATCCAATATCGGATGCTGAACCGCCGCAAAGGCCCGGCGGTCCGGGGGCCCCGCGCTCAGGCCGACCGCGCCCTGTATCGGAAAGCCATGCAGCGCGCGCTTGATGAAATCGATGGCCTGTCGATCGTCGAGGGTATGGTCGATGATCTGCTGGTTGAAAATGGCGCGGTCGTTGGGGCTGTTCTCGCGGATGGCCGGGAAATCCGCGCGCGGGCTGTCGTCTTGACCACGGGCACGTTCTTGCGCGGGGTGATCCATCTCGGGGAGAAGAGAATTCCGGCGGGCCGCATGGGCGATGCGCCTGCGGTGCGGTTGGCCCGTCGCCTGGAAGATTTGACCCTGTCTCTCGGCCGATTGAAGACCGGAACGCCGCCACGGCTGGATGGCCGAACCATCTATTGGGACCGGTTGGAGGTCCAGCCGGGCGACGATCCGCCGGTGCCGTTCTCGTTTCTCAACGATCGGATCGCGGTGCCGCAGATTCCATGCCACATCACCCGGACAACCGCCGAGACCCATCGCATTATCGCCGATAATCTGGCGGAATCCGCCGTCTATGCGGGACGGATCGAAGGCCGCGGTCCGCGGTATTGCCCGTCGATTGAGGACAAGGTCGTTCGGTTTGCCGAGCGGGACAGCCATCAGATTTTCCTGGAACCGGAAGGTCTGGACGACCACACTGTCTATCCGAACGGCATTTCAACCTGCCTGCCGGAAGCGCTTCAGGCCGCGTTCGTCGCCACCATTCCGGGCCTCGAGGACGCGGCGATCCTGCAACCGGGTTATGCCATCGAGTATGACTATGTGGATCCGCGCCAGCTGCGCGCGACCCTGGAAACCAAGGCCCTGCCGGGCCTGTATCTGGCCGGCCAGATCAACGGGACCACCGGTTATGAAGAGGCCGCGGCCCAAGGGCTGATGGCCGGGCTCAACGCAGCGGCCCGGGCCGGTGGCCGCGTCGATCCGATGGCTCTGGACCGCAGCGAGGGGTATATCGGCGTCTTGATCGACGATCTGATCACGCGCGGTGTGTCGGAGCCCTACCGAATGTTCACCTCCCGGGCCGAGTATCGGCTTACCCTGCGGGCGGATAATGCGGACCAACGGCTGACCCCGAGGGGTCTGGATTGGGGATGCATTGGCCCGGACCGCCGAGCTGCTTTCACCGCTAAACAACGGGCGCTCGATGCCGCGAGAACGCTTATGGCGGAGCGGACCCTCACACCGCCGGACGCCCGCAGCCACGGCCTGGCGGTCAACCAGGATGGCATCCGGCGCAGCGCCCATGATCTCCTGGCCTATCCGACCATTGGCTTTGGTGACCTGGCGCGCGTCTGGCCGGATCTCGCGGGTCTGCCGTCACCGATTGTCGAGCAGCTCGAGATCGATGCCCTCTATGCCGGGTATCTGGACCGCCAGACGGCGGATATCGTTGCCTTCCGCAAGGACGAGTCGTTGCGGCTGCCGGACGATCTGGATTTCGATGGATTGGCCGGGTTGTCCAATGAGATGCGGGAGCGTCTGAAGCAGCACCGGCCAGCGACCATTGGCCAAGCCGCGCGCATCGAAGGGATCACGCCCGCCGCGATCACCCTGCTCCTGGCCCATATCAAACGCCGGCCGCGGCAATCCGCATGACGGATCGTGCACCGAGTCCGCCGCAGCTTGATGCGATTCAGGCGTGTGTGGATGTTTCACGTGAAACAGTGGACAGATTTCAGATCCTCGTGGATCACTTGATCCGCTGGCAAGCCAGGATCAATCTTGTGGGCCCGGCGACGCTCGAAGATGTCTGGTCCCGTCATGTCATCGACTCGGCGCAGCTTTGGCCGCTCATCCCCAATGACGCCAAGCGACTGACGGATTTCGGTAGCGGCGGCGGCTTTCCAGGTCTCGTTCTTGCAGCGATGGCGGCCGAGACCGGGTCGCCCCACATTGACTTGGTGGAAAGTGATCATCGCAAGGCTGCCTTCTTGCGGACATGCGCCCATGCCATGACCCTTAGCGTCGGCGTTCATGTCGCCCGGGCCGAGCAGATCGATCCATGGCCCTGTGATGTGATTACGGCGCGGGCGTTTGCGCCCCTGAACCGGCTGTTCGGCTTCACCGCCCGGTTTGCGACCGCGGATACAACCTGGCTTCTGCCAAAGGGCCGGCAGGCTGACCAGGAATTGACCGAGGCGCGTGAATATTGGACATTTCAGGTGCAACGGATACCGAGCCGAACCGATCCTTCCAGCCAGATCTTGGTCATTCAGGATGTTGCGCAGCGCAATGCCTGAGAGGTTGGAAACCGTGGTCACGCGTGGGGGCTCTTGAGGAGAACGGGTTTGAACAGTCCAGGAGACGCGACGCCCACACGGGTGATCGTCATCGCCAATCAAAAAGGCGGCGTGGGCAAAACCACCACAGCCATCAATCTCGGGACCGCTCTCGCGGCGGTCGGTCAGCGCACTCTGGTTGTCGATCTCGACCCCCAGGGTAACGCCAGCACAGGACTGGGCGTTGGCCGTGCGCAACGCAAAATCACCAGCTACGAGGTGCTGTCGCATCAGGAGCCGGTGTCCCGTGCCCTCGTCCCGACGCTGGTGCCGGGTCTGGATCTGATCCCCTCGACGGTCGATCTATCGGGCGCGGAACTGGAATTGGTCGGCGTGCCGCGGCGGTCCTACCGGCTGCGCGATGCGCTCAACGATTATCTGAAAGCGGTGATCAAGGCGGATGAACGCTATGATTATGTGCTCATCGACTGCCCGCCGTCGCTGAACCTGCTGACGATCAATGCGATGACGGCGGGTCATGCGGTGCTGGTGCCGCTGCAATGCGAGTTTTTTGCCCTCGAGGGCCTGAGCCAGCTCATGCGGACCATCGATCTGGTCAAGGGCAGCCTGAACCCCACGCTCGAGATCCAGGGCATCGTTCTGACCATGTATGACCGGCGGAACAATCTGTCGGATCAGGTCGCGTCGGATGTGCGCAAATTCTTGGGCGATAAGGTCTATGAGACGGTGATCCCCCGCAATGTCCGGGTGTCGGAAGCGCCCTCCCATGGCAAGCCGGCGCTGCTCTACGACTACAAATGCGCGGGCAGCCAAGCCTATATCCGCCTCGCCAAAGAGATCATCGTGCGCGAAAAAGCGCTGCGGGCCGCGTGAGCGTGCTGTTGAGGAGATGAGTTATGGCTGACGAAAAGCCGCGCGGTTTGGCCCGAGGGCTCGAAGCTCTGTTCGGCGACGCCGAGCCCGCGCCGGCGCCCGAGGCCGCCAAGCCGTCCGATGCGACGGCGGCGCCCGGCGATGCCGGCGGCCCGGCGCGCGGCGTGCGCGACCTGCCGATCGAGTTCCTGAAGCCGAACCCCCATCAGCCGCGCCAGACCTTCGATGAAAGCGATCTGGAGGACCTCGCGACATCGATCCGCGATCGCGGTGTGCTTCAGCCGATCATCGTCCGGCCCATCGGCGACAGCGGCACCGAATTTCAGATTGTCGCCGGTGAACGCCGGTGGCGGGCCGCGCAACGGGCGCGCCGGCATACGGTGCCGGTGCTGGTCAAGGATCTGACGGACTCGGAGGTTCTCGAGATCGCGCTGATCGAGAATGTTCAGCGTGCGGATTTGAATGCCGTTGAGGAAGCCGCCGGGTATAGCCGTCTGATGCAGAGTTTCAGCTACACCCAGGATCAGCTTTCGAAGCTCATCGGCAAGAGCCGCAGCCATGTGGCCAACACGCTGCGCCTTCTGTCCCTGCCCGACGGCGTGCAGAAACTGGTGCAGGACGGGCAATTATCGGCCGGTCATGCCCGTGCGCTGGTCGGTTATGACGGCGCGGAAAGCCTCGCGCGCGAGGTGGTCTCCAAGGGACTCAATGTCCGCCAGACCGAGGCGCTGGCGCGCAAGGCCGATGCCGACGGACCCGGCAAGGCATCGCCCGGGGCCATCAAACGGGTGCGGAACGCGGTTGCGCCGTCCATGGAAAAGGATCCGGATACGGTGGCGCTTGAACGGAATGTCTCGAATGTGCTGGGTCTGCCCTTCGCGGTGGAACACGCAGATGACGGCGGCGTGGTTCAGATCCGGTATTCGACCCTTGAGCAGCTCGACGATATCTGCCGCCGGCTGACCCGCCAGGGCAGCTGACGCCTCCCCATTTG
>CAZHDI010000086.1:9308-14653 GCA_964531285.1 uncultured Alphaproteobacteria bacterium
GGTACCGGCCCTTGGCAGATGGCGGGATCGAATTGGTCCGGGTGATCAACAGCGCCCGCGATAGGGATCTGATTTTCAGTCCAGAGGAAGACTAGAAAACTGTCTCTATTTGGAACACTCAAATATTACCAAACCCACATTTGAAGGAAGCCGTGAATCAAGGTTCCTTCATTCCATGATTATAGCATTCCTCAACCAGAAAGGCGGCGTGGGCAAGAGCACTTTGGCCATCAACGTCGCCGGAGAGCTGGCTCGTTTGCGCTCGAAGGTCCTTCTGATCGACGCGGACAAGCAAGGCTCCTCCTCCACATGGGCAAGCTTGCGGACCGAGTGCGACTTTGAAGTCGTCAGCCTGGCCCGCGAGAACATGGCGCGCGATGCGATGAAGCTCGCCGCCGATTACGATCACACGGTCATCGACGGTCCGCCGCATGCCGAGGTGATTTCGCGGTCCTGTATCGTCGCGGCGGATCTGGTGCTGATGCCGATCGAGCCCTCGGGTCTGTCGGCCTGGGCATCGGATGTCACGGCGCGCCAGATCCGTGAGGCACAGGAAATCAAACCCACCCTCAAATGTGCCTTTGTGGTGTCCCGCAAGATCGGTCAGACGGTCATCGGGCGGGACATTCGCGACATGGTGGCCGATGCGGGGATCCCGATCCTCAAGACCGAGATCGAACAGCGGGTGGCGTTTGCCGAGGCGATGACCATGGGCAAGACCATCCGCGAATGGGCGCCGAGCACGCCGGCGTCCCGGGAAATTCAACGTCTGACCAGAGAGATTGTCCGGTTCTATGAGCAAGAGCTTCAAGACGAGCCCGAAACCCGCCTCGCAGCCAACGGCTGAGCAGATCGCGGCCTTCGAACGGGGCGGCGTCGGAACCGACAGCCCCCAACCCACACTTGTGGACACCCCCAAACCCACAAAGGAGGCGGCCGTGACCGCGCCTGCCGAGGTCGGCGTAAGTCCCGCGGCGGCTCCGGCCGCGCCGGAGCCGGACCGGCCGCTTTATGACAGTGCTCCGTATGCCTCCTACCGCGCACCTGCCCCGGTTTCCCGGGCGCCCCATCGGCCCGCGGCGCCGGCTCCCGAGCCTGCGGCCGAACCCGTCAAACGCCTGAGCATTGATCTGCCGGCGAGCATGCATACGCGGTTCAAGACGGCCTGTAGCGCCACCAATTCCAAGATGGCGGCGGAAATCATCGACTTCATTGAGCGGCGGACGCGCGAGCTTGAGATTCGGGCGGGTCTGATCCGGTAGGCGGACACCCGCTGGCATTGCCTCTTTTGTGGTCCTGACTGCGGGGAAGCGCCGCGCGGCGCTTTCCGGCCTGTGCCGTTAGGGACAAGGCTGCTGAGCCCGCGGCGGCGCCCGGTGGATGGACGACCCACGGCGCCGGTTATCCCCAAATGTGGGTTTGCCCAATCCCACACTGTCTTGAATGTGGGTTTGTGGGCGGCCAGATCGGTGGATTTCTGCGGTTTACAGGGCCCACAATTGTGGGTTTGCGGAAGTGTGGCTCCGTGGGATTCAGGGGGTGCGGGAAACCACATTCCCGTGGCCCGGGCTTTGTGGTGTGATACCGCGCAATGCGCCCGCGGGCGCCGGCAGATGGGAGCGCCTCCATGCGGATATTCCGGTTCCTTGCGGGTATCTTGATCATCGGTGAGCTGATCAATGCGATCTTGCTGATGATTCCGGCGGTGATCGGCGCGGCGATCTACTTGTTTATCGTCATTGTGGGCTGGTCCCGGGCGCTCGGCATCGATGTCGCGGCGCTCTACCCCCACATGATGAATGAGGTGAGTCTCGGCACGGCTCTGGCTTTTCATGCCAGTCTCATGGGCGCGATCATGGCGCTTGGGGCGTTCTTCTATACGGCCATTGAAGTGGTCCAGGAGCATATCGGCATTCGGCTCATGCTTTTCGGCCTGTGGGTCGATAAGCGCGCCCGGTATCCGCGCCAGCTCGGGCTGCCGCTCCAATGGCTCGGCGGTGTGCTTTTGATCGGCGGCGCGGTCCTGGCCGCCTGGCCCTATATCGATCTGGCGAGCTTTCTCAGTGTGCTGAGCTGGTGGCCGTTCAACGATCTGTTTGTCACCAAGCCCGGCGTCACAGCGGCGTAACCGCTCTCTATCCAGCGGTCGATCGCTGCGCTCACGCCTGAAAGCGCTTTCGGCCCCCCAAATGTGGGTTTGAAGGTTCCATGATCCGTGGGTTTGCGTCTTGGCGGGTGTGTTGATCCCCTGGTTTGTGGCTTTGTGGGCCGGAAAACAACGATAAATCAAACAGTTATGATTGTGGATCTGTGGGATCCGGGCAATGTGGGATGGCTCAAACCCGCAACCCCACATTTGGGGGATTGTGCGTTTGAGGGATTGCGGCAATGGGGATCTGGGGAGTGCCGGACGACCGGATGAGACGTTACCGGCGGCGGCGAGCCCGGCGGGCCAGGCTCAACAGAACCCGGTGGCAAATCAGAGCGTCCGGAAGACCGGTGGATTTGCATTGACGCTCCGCCTCGCCGAGCGCGGTGAGCGCGGTTTCCACGTCGGCCCGGCTCCACAGGCGCAGTTGGCTCTCAACGGCCGCTTTGCGTTTGAAGTGGATCGGCGGACGCGCGGATTTGAGGATGTCGGCGGGGCCGCGCCCGGCCTCGATCCCGGCGCTCCACAGATGCAGGTTCTGGAAATGGAGGGTCACGCCGCGCAGCAGACCCGCCGGAGATTGTCCGGTCGATATGGCTTCATGGAAGGCCCGGTCGAGGCCGTCAGTGTCGCCGCCACCCACATGATCCGCAAGCTGATCGCCGATGGCTTGACTGTCGGCGGGCAGGCAAGCCAGAACATCCTCGAGCGTGACACTGCCCTGCCCTGCCCCTTTGTACAGAACCAGCTTCTCGATTTCCTGGCGAGTGATTCCCCGGTCCGCTCCAAGACGGTTCGTGAGCAGATCGACGGCGTCGGTGTCGATCGAGAGGTCATGGTCTTTCAGCATCGCGCGGATCACGGACTCGATGCCGCGGGCATCGTCGGCATAACAGGGAACGGCCGCGCCATTGGCGGCGTCCTCGGCGGCCTTGCGCAGGGTTGAGCGCGGCCCGAGATCGCCGGCCTCCAGAACCACAAGGGCGCTGGGCTTGAGAGCGCCGGATGCGCAGTCCTCCAGGAACGATTGAACAAGGCGGGCTTGGGCATCGCCGCTCATCCGAATACGGACAAGGCGGGCGTCGGCCATCAGGGACAGCGCGGCGGCTTCATCGGCGAGGCGCGCGGGGTCGGCCTTGAGATCGGCTTCGGTCAGATCCGTGACCTGCATGGGGTCCGGCGGATCGCCGGCAAGGCTGCCCACCAGGCGTCGGCTGCGCTCGCGTACCAAGCCCTCATCGGGCCCGTAAATCAGCACGAGCGCATGATCCGGCGGCGGCCGGGTCACATAACGGTCGGCATCGCCGGCTTTGATCTTCATGGCGCGGGCGGGGCGGTCTCACCGGCCGAGCCGCTGGCGTGCCGGTCGAAATAGATGGCAACCTGGAGCTTGATGTCGTCGCTGATCGCCTGAGCGGCGCGTTCCTCGGCGTCGCGCTGGGCCGAGAGCGTGGCGAACTGGTTGTCCACCACGTTATAGGCGGCGACGGAGCGGGTTCGCCCCTCGAACAGGACCGTGCCGGTATCCAGATCCGACAGGGCGAACTGGGCGCGCAACTCATAGTTAAAACGCGTGATCGACGTATCGCGCTCCACCGCGACGCCCTCGCGCCGGTCCCGCATGCGGACCCGGAGCGTATAGGCCGGCGGCGCGTCGGCATATTGGATCTGGAGGCCCTTAATGAGATTGGTGCGCACCAGATAGTCGATCCGGTCGTTGCGGGTATCGAGCTGGATCCGCCGCAACTGATCCGCCGCCATGGTGCCGTCGCCGAGATCGCCGTAAAGCGGGCGAAATCCGCAGGCGGACAAACCACCGGTCAGGACGGCGGCTGTGAGGAGGGCGAGAGCGGCACGGCGGATCATTGGCTTACACCACGATATTGACGATGCGCTTGGGAACGACAATGACCTTTTTCGGGGTCTGACCCTCTAGGGCGCGCTGCACCGCATCCTGCTCCAGGGCCAGGGTCTGAACGGTCACATTGTCCGCTGCCGGATCGACCTCGATCTGCGCGCGGCGCTTGCCGTTGATCTGGATCGGCAGCACGAGGCGCTCGTCCGCGACAAGGCGGCTCTCGAAGACCGGCCAAGGGGTCTCGGCGACGCAGGTCTCGTGACCCAGTTGAGCCCAGGCTTCTTCGGCCAGATGCGGCGTCATCGGTGCGACCAGCAGGCTGAGCATCTCCAATGCCTCGCGCAGCGCCCAGCCGCTGGTGGCGTCGGTCGGGTCCTGCTTGGCGGCAAAGACCGACACGTCATTGGTCAGCTCATAAATCCGGGCCACGGCGCGGTTGAAGCGGAAGCCTTCGATATCACCGGTCACGTCGCGCACGGCTTTGTGGACCGACCGGCGCAGATCAAGCGCGGTGCCCTCGACGGTGCCCGGTGCGGGCGTGCCGGCCGGGGGCAGAGTGTCGAGATTTTCCGCCACCAGGCGCCAGATCCGCTGGACGAACCGCCACGCCCCGTCGATCCCGGCGCGGGTCCATTCGATATCGCGCTCCGGCGGGGTGTCCGACAGCACGAACCATCGCGCGGCATCGCAGCCATACTGGTCGATGATGTCATCGGGATCGACGATGTTCTTTTTGGACTTCGACATCTTCTCGACCGGCCCGGCGGTGACCGGCGTGTTGTCGGCCTCGACGAAAAGCTGACCGCCTTCCCAGATCAATTCATCCGGACTGCGCCATTTGCCGTTCGTGTCACGATAGGTCTCGTGATTGACCATGCCTTGCGTAAACAGGCCCGCAAACGGCTCCTTGACGCTCGCATGGCCCGCCTCGTCCATGATCCGTGTAAAGAATCGCGCATAGAGAAGATGCAGAACGGCATGCTCGACACCGCCGATATACTGATCGACGGGAAGCCAGTAATCCGTGCCCTCACGATCCGTCGGCCGATCGTCCGTCAACCCGCAGAACCGCGCGAAATACCAGGCCGAATCCACGAAGGTGTCCATGGTGTCGGTCTCGCGCCGCGCCGGCCGTCCGCAGGACGGGCAGGGGACGTCCTTCCAGGTCGGATGCCGGTCCAGCGGATTGCCGGGCTCATCGAAGCTGACATCCTCGGGCAGGATTACCGGCAGCGCATCCTCGGGGACCGGCACCGCGCCGCACGCCTCGCAATGGATGATCGGGATCGGGCAGCCCCAATAGCGCTGGCGGGAGATGCCCCAGTCGCGCAGGCGGTA
>CAZHDI010000087.1:0-14130 GCA_964531285.1 uncultured Alphaproteobacteria bacterium
TAGCTGCCGATGCCGCCGCCGCGCGCCGCCAGCCAGACATTCTCATTCCACAGATTAACGATGCCGCCCAGGCTGTCCTCGGCCTCGTTGAGGAAGCAGGAGATCGGCAGGCCCCGCATCGTCCCGCCATTGGACAGGACCGGGGTCGAGGGCATGAACCACAGCCGGGACATGTAATCATAGAGGCGCTGGGCGTGGGCGCTGTCGTCGGCATAGGCGCTTGCCACGCGGGAGAACAGGCTCTGGATCGTCTCGCCCGGCAGTAGATAGCGGTCGGCGAGGGTGGCGCGGCCGAAATCCGTCAGGAGAGTGTCGCGCGCGGGGTCCGTGACCACGCCATCAGGAGCGCCCGCTTCGGATTCGGTCGCCTCGATCTCAGGCAATCGGCTGTCGCCGGCCGCCGGTTGAGCACACAGAATCGCTGTCATGGCCTGCCCCACTGTGAAGCCGGTCCCCTGGGAATTGCGTGCCATGGGCCGGCGGTCCTGTCCGATGATCCAGGCCGTTTCTGCTCGCGAACGCCCCGAAACCCGTGGAAAAACCCAAGGTTTGGGGTGCCTGAGCTGCCTGAACACCAGATATGGTAGTCAGAGGGCGGTGGGTGTCAATCCCACAGCGCCAGATCTTGTGGATTTTTCGTGGTGCCCCTACAAGATATGGGTCTGTGCCGCGCCTCCAACTAAATCTAGTGGTGCCGCGCGCCGTCCCGGGGCAGCCTGTCGCACGGGGCCCGGACCGGACGGTGCATGGGTGCGTCTGCTGATATCAAGGACTAGGTCCCGCGCGCGTCAGTCCTGTGACAGGCCCCGCCTTGGGTGGCCCGGCTTGAGGATTTTATTCACAGGTTTGGCGAACTCGCGCGGACGCGGAGTTCGTCAAGTTCGGGCAGACGGCCGAATGGGCCTCATAACCAAGGGAGCATGGCGCATGTGCGGCCGATATGTTCTGAAATCCCCGCCGGCGACGATCAATACCCTGTTTCAGATCTCCGGTGTCCTGTTGAACTTCCCGGCCGGCTACAATATCGCGCCAACCCAAGGCATTCCGATCGTCCGCATGGCGCCGACCGGCGTGCGGGAACTCGCCTTTGTGCGCTGGGGGCTGGTGCCGTCTTGGGCCAAGGAGATCACCAATCCGCCGCTGATCAATGCCCGGGCCGACACGGCGGCGGACAAGCCGTCCTTCCGGACGGCGTTGCGCAGGCGCCGCTGTCTGATCCCCGCCGACGGCATCTATGAATGGGACCGCAGCGGGTCCGGCCCGGCACGCCCCTATTATATTCACCCCACGGAAGGTGGTCTGTTTGCCATGGCGGGCTTGTGGGAAAGCTGGATGACAGCCGAGGGGAGCGAGCTTGAGTCCGCGGCGATCCTGACGACGGATGCCAATCCGCGTTTGAGCGCGATCCATCACCGCATGCCTTGCGTGCTGCCGCCGGAAACCTGGGACCGGTGGCTCGATCATACGGACGAGACCGATTTGAGCGTCCAGGAACTGCTCAAGCCGGCACCCGATGATGCGTTCACGGCCTACCGGATCGCCACCGCCGTAAACAAGGTCGCCAATGACGGGCCGGAGCTGCTGGAGCCTGTGACCGAAACGGCGCAGGACGAAACGGACGGTCCGGATCCGGATGATGGCACATCCGGTCAGATGTCCCTTTTCTAGAGCGCCGTCGACTTATTCCGGGTCATGATGGCGCTCTATGTCTTTAGATTTGTCGCGTTTTCGAACCGCAAAACCGCTCACACTTTTGCTGAAAACGCTCTGGACCAAGGAGCGGCACGGATGAAGACAGTTGCGGTCTATGCCGGTGCCGCCCTTGCTGAAATCATGGGATGTTTTGCGTTCTGGATGTGGCTGCGCCTGGGTCAGTCCGCGTGGTGGGCGGTGCCGGGGCTGGCGTCGCTCGCGGTGTTCGCCTGTCTGCTCACCCTCATCGAGACCGACGCGGCCGGCCGGGCGTTCGCGGCGTATGGCGGTGTCTATATCGTCGCCTCGCTTGCCTGGCTCCGGGCTTTCGAGGGTGTCCATCTGGACCGATGGGATGCCATCGGCGCTGCCCTGTGTCTGGCCGGTGCGGCCGTAATCATCGCGGGGCCGCGCGCGCCGGTCTGATCATGATGCCCCTCCGGTGTCCGGCGGCCCATCGCCCGTCCGGGGGCTGAGGATCGACAGCGTTTCATCGATGACGGAGCAGGCCGTCGCGATCCGGCGGGGCCGGTCGCGCGGGTCGGAGACGAAATCCAGCATCGCGGCGAGATCCAGGAACCGGGCCATGGCGCGCCAGTCATCGGGCAGCGTGCCGCCCGCGGCCCGGTAACCCGCCGTGAGCGGGGCGGCATAAGCGGGCTGTTCATCCTCGAAGCGCAGAAAATTGCCGAAATCGACCAGTGGCGGTCCGGCAAAGGCGAATTCCCAATCGAGGATGCCCGTCACCCGCCATTGGCCGCGCTCCTCCGCAACCAGAATGTTTTTCTGATTGAGATCGCTGTGGATGAGCCGCGCGGCGGGCTCAAGCCATGCCAGTCTCGGATGAAAGTGCTCCATCAGCATGCGGAGGGCCTGTGTACGATCCGGCCCGAGGCGCGTTTGCGCAAGGGGTGCACCGAGGCAAGACGCCATAAAGCCGAGCCAACCGTCCGCCAGCGGATCGAGGGGCCGGGCGACCGTAAGACCGGGGGCGAAGAACCCGGCGCGGTCGAATGCGATGGCATGGACCCGGGCCAGCATCGCCCCCAGATCCTGACCGATCGCGGCGATGGCCCCGGGGCCGAGGCTGTCCTCCACCGTGTCGAGCGAGACGCCCGGCAGCCAGTCGGTGAGCATCAGAGGCCGGCCGAGGTCCGGCGGTGCCGGATCGAAGGCGACGACATTGGGCACCGGCACGCGGCGTCGGAGGCGTTTCAAGACCGCGGCCTCGACGCTCGCGGCGGTGCCGTCATGCCGGCAGACCCGGGCGACATAGGCGTGTGCGCCCTGGCTGACCCGGTAATTCTCGTTCGAATAGCCGCCCGAGAGCCGGCTGATTTGGATATCGTCGCCCAGCCAGGGCGCAAGGGCGGCGCGCAGGACCTGCGGCGGAATCGGGTCCGCGAGGGCGGGGCGATCGAATTTCGTGGCGAAGTCCATCGGGCACCGTCATGGGATTGCCGCATTAGGCTTGAATGCATGATGCCCGCGCCGTTTGATGGGCGCGACCCCGAGAGAGGGGGAGATCGAACCCGACAGGAAGGAAGGCCCATGATCCGCCGCTTCACCCGTGCCGCCGTGACCGTTGCTTTGGCCGCCGGTCTTGGCCTCGGCGCCACTGCCGCCAGCGCCAACGAACAGAAAGCCTATCTGGAAGAAAATGCCGTCAAGGACGGCGTCACCGTGACGGACACCGGCCTTCAATATGAAGTCGTTGAAGCCGGTGAAGGCAAATCGCCCGCCGCGACGGATATCGTCGAAGTGCATTACAAGGGCACGCTGATCGACGGCACCCAGTTCGACAGCTCCTATGACCGCGGCGAGCCGGCCCTGTTCCCGCTCAACCGGGTCATTCCGGGTTGGACCGAAGGCCTCCAGCTGATGCAGGAAGGCGCCAAATACCGGTTCACCATTCCGTCCGAACTGGCCTACGGCGCGCAAGGCACGCCGGGTATCCCGGGCGGTTCGACCCTGGTGTTCGATGTGGAACTGATCCGCGTCCACTAAGAGCCCGCAGACAGTCTTTCGATGCGTTTCAAGGGCGGTCCCGCGTTGGGCCGCCCTTTCTTTATCGGGGCTCGTCGTCGGACGGTCGATGTTGCAGCGCACCCAAAGCCTGCGGCGTCCCGGGATCTCCTCATCTGGACCTAAGGGGCTATTCTTGAGACCATATGCGGCCCCCGGGAGCGCGGCTCATGGCGCGCGTGGGACCAAGGACGGACCAACAGGGCTTCGGACAGGAGGACAATTGCGGTGACGGTGGATTTCGATCGGGTCAAATCGCTGGCGGATATCGTGCGCTCGGGCGCGGAGCGGTGGGGCGAGGCGCCGGCCCTGTGGATGGACGGCGAGGCGACCAGCTATGCCGGGCTGGACCGGCGCGCCAGCAAGGTGGCCAACGGGTTGATCGATGCCGGTATCCGCCCCGATGACCGCATCGGCTTTTTGGGCAAGAATTCGGACTCCTATTTCGAGATCCTGTTCGGCTGCGCCAAGGCGCGCGCTGTGCTGGTGGGCGTGAACAACCGTCTGGCGCCGCCGGAAATCGCCTACATCCTCAACGATGCCCGCGCGAAAGTTCTGTTCGTCGGCGCCGACTTCGCGCCGATGATCGAACAGTTGCGCGCCGAGTTGACCACGGTCGAGACGATTATCGCCGTCGATGGCGGGCACACGGACTGGCCGGCCTTCGATACCTGGCGCTTCAATCAGCGCGACAGCGATCCGATGCTGCCCCACGCCCCCGGCGACGATGTGATCCAGCTTTATACCAGCGGGACCACCGGCCATCCCAAAGGCGTGCAACTCACCAACGCCAATTACATCGCGGTGCTGGAGATCGGCGCGCAAGCGGGCTGGGGCGATTGGCAGGCGGAACAGGTGAATATCGTCTGTATGCCGCTGTTCCATGTCGCGGGCGTCAATATCGGCGTCATCGGGCTGGCCCATGGCTGTAAGAACGTGGTGCTCAAGGATGTCGATCCGACGGTGATCCTGGATCTGATCGAACAGCAGCGCATCGAGATCATGTTCGTCGTGCCGGCGGTGATCAATATGCTGGTTTTGCATCCCAATTCCGCGGGGCGGGATTTCTCGTCCCTCAAACAAGTGATTTACGGCGCATCGCCGATTGCCGAGGATCTGATCGTCAAAGCCAAGGCGATGTTCGGCTGCGACTTCATCCAGGTCTACGGCATGACCGAGACGACCGGCACGGGCACCTATCTGCCCCCGGAAGATCATGACCCGGCACGCGGCAAACTGCGCTCTTGCGGCATTGCGGGCGGCGGAGCGGAAGTCAAGATCGTCGATGACGAGGGCAATACGCTGCCGCCCCATGAGGTCGGCGAGATTCTCCTGCGCTCGGGCGCGATCATGAAGGGCTACTGGAACCGTCCGGATGCGACGCAGTCGTCCGTCCAGGACGGCTGGATGTCCACGGGAGACGCCGGTTATCTGGATGAAGAGGGCTATGTCTTCATCTTCGACCGGGTCAAGGACATGATCGTCTCGGGCGGCGAGAACATCTATCCGGCCGAGGTGGAGAACGCTTTGTTCGCCCATCCGGCGATCGCCGATGTGGCGGTGATCGGCGTGCCGGACGAAAAATGGGGCGAGGCGGTCAAGGCGATCGTGGTTCTCAAACCGGGCGAGAGCGCGACGGAAGACGACATCCGCGCCTTCGCGCGGGAGCGCATTGCCGGGTACAAAGTTCCCAAATCGGTGGAGTTCGTCGAGGTCCTGCCGCGCAATCCGTCCGGCAAGGTGCTGCGCCGCCAGTTGCGCGAGCCCTATTGGGAAGGCGTGGACCGGAAGGTCAATTGAGCGGCCTACACCAGCCGTTTCAGCCCGGCGCGGATCAGGTCCGCGACCTCGGCGCCGTCGCCCAGTTCCGTGGCGGCGGCCTCGACGGCCTGTTTGGCGTTGGCGTCGGAATAGCCCAGATTGACGAGCGCGGAGAGGGCGTCGGCCAGCGGTCCGCCCGCCGGTTTGGCGAGTTTGGCCGAACCGATCGTCACAGCACCGGCGGGGGCCTTGTCTTTGAGTTCCGTGACGATCCGTTTGGCGAGTTTCGGGCCGACACCCGAGGCCCGGGCGAATATGGCATGGTCCTGGGCCGCGATCGCACCGGCGCAATCGTCCGGCGACAGAATGCTCAGAATCGCCAGGGCGACCCGCGCGCCGACACCCTGGACAACCTGCAACAGCCGGAACCAGTCTTTCTCCGCGGCGTCCGTGAACCCATAAAGGCGGATCATATCCTCGCGCACGACCGTCTCGATGATGAGCGTCACAGGCCCGTCCGTGACGGAAACCTGACCCAGCACACGCGCCGGACAATGGACCTCATACCCAACGCCGTGAACATCGAGGATGGCGGTCTCGCCGCCCACTTCCACGAGCATCCCCGTCAGCCGTCCGATCATCGGTCCGCCTCCCGCGCCAGGGCCGCGGCGAGCCGGTCGTTGCCGGCCCCCATATGGGCATGGGTGATGGCCACCGCGAGCGCGTCGGCGGCGTCCGCGCCGTGAAGGGAGCAGCCGGGCAGCAGGGTCCGGATCATCAGGTCCACCTGGTCTTTCGCTGCATGGCCGACGCCGACCACGGATTTTTTCACCTGATTGGGCGCGTATTCGGCGACCGCGAGCCCGGCCTGGGCTGGTACCAGCAGCGCGATGGCGCGGGCCTGTCCCAGTTTCAGCGTCGCGGTGGGGTCGCGGTTGACGAAAGTGTGCTCGACGGCGGCCTCATGGGGCGCGTAGCGATCAAGAACGGCGGCCAGGCCCTCATGGAGTTCACACAGCCGTTCGGCCAGGGAGAGGGCCTGGGTGGAGGTCACCACGCCATTGGCCACATGGGTGATCTTGGCGCCCGCGATATCGATGACGCCCCAGCCGGTGCGTCTCAGGCCGGGATCGATCCCGATGACACGGCGCGGGCTCAACTGGCGAGCGACTCCATGGTCTCGTCCGACATTTCGAAATTGGCGTAGACGTTCTGCACGTCGTCATTGTCGTCGAGGGCATCGAGCAGTTTCATCAGCGTGCCCGCCGCCTCGCCGGCCACTTCGATGGTGTTCTGGGGCTTCCAGACGATCCGTGCACTGTCGGGCTCGCCGAGCTTGTCTTCGAGGGCCTGGCGCACCTCGGCGAAATCGTCGGCCGGGCAGATGAACTCGTGTTCCTCGTCCGTCGAGTTGCACTCATCGGCGCCGACTTCGAGCGCCACTTCCAGCATATCGTCCGGGCTGCCGGCCTCGGCCTTGTAGACGATCGCGCCGACCCGGTCGAACATGAAGGACACCGCGCCGGTCTCGCCCATATTCCCGCCGTTCTTGTTGAAGCAGGTGCGCACCTCGCTGGCGGTCCGGTTGCGATTGTCGGTCAGCGCCTCGACGATCAGGCCGATCCCGCCGGGGCCGAAACCCTCATAGCGGATCTCTTCATAAGTGTCGGCGTCACCGCCCTGGGACTTGTTGATCGCGCGTTCGATATTGTCCTTCGGCATGGACTTGGCGCGGGCATTCTGGATCGCCAGGCGCAGGCGCGGATTGCCGTCCGGATCAGGGCCGCCCATCTTGGCCGCCACGGTGATCTCTTTCGCCAGTTTCGAGAAGAACTTGGACCGCTTCGCGTCCTGGGCGCCCTTGCGGTACATGATGTTCTTGAATTTGGAATGCCCTGCCATGGCCTCACATCCTTGCTGAGGGCGCGCGACTCGCGGCCCGGTCGTCCCTTGGCCGTCCTATGCCACGCCATGCCCGAAAGGGCAAACGCCCCACCCGGTCTTGCCTGTGACAGCCGGGCCCGCCTGTCCTAAAGTTGGAGGCAAAGGCACGGTACAGAGGGCAGGGGCACCCCATGGACACACCAACCAGCACCGCCGCATCGAGCGATACGGCGTTTTTCGGTCATCCGCGCGGTCTTGCGGTTCTGTTCTTCGCCGAGATGTGGGAGCGCTTCTCTTATTACGGGATGCGCGCGCTGCTGGTCACCTATCTGGTCTGGCATTTCCTCCAGGCCCAGGACAAGGCCTATGGCATCTATGCGGCCTATGCCGGGATGGTCTATCTCGCGCCGCTTTTGGGCGGCTATCTTGCCGACCGGTATCTGGGCGCGCGCAAGGCCGTCACCTTCGGGGCGGTGCTGATCACCCTCGGGCATTTCGCCATGGCCTATGAGGGCGCGCCGGGCACCGAAACCCTGATCACTGACGAGGGGCGGGTCGCGGTCGAGCGGATCAATAATCCCGACGGGGCGGCGCCACAGTTCGTCCGTCAGGTGACGGTCGGGGATGAGACCTACCGCGTGGTTTCCATCGTGCCCATCGAGGGGAGCGATGCCACGGTCCTGACCTATCAGGCCGGTGCCGAGACCACCGCCGATCTCACCGGCCGGCTTGAAACCCGGCGCGATCCGACGGGCCAGAACATGATGTTCCTGGCTCTGGCGTTGATCATCATTGGGACGGGCTTTCTCAAGGCGAACATCTCCACCATTGTCGGGGCGCTTTACGAGACCGGCGACAAGCGGCGGGATTCGGGCTTCACGATCTTCTATCTCGGCATCAATCTGGGCGCCTTTGTCGGCCAGCTCACCGTCGCCTATCTCGGGATCGCCTATGGTTGGGCCTACGGGTTCGGTCTGGCGGGCATCGGCATGGTCGCGGGGCTGATCATTTTCGTCATCGGCAGTCCGTGGCTCGATGGGCGCGCGGAGCCGCCCAGTCCGCAAGAGTTGCGCGCGCCCGTGTTCGGGCCGTTGAGCCGGGAATGGGTCATCTATTTGAGCGGCCTGTTCGCCGTCGGGCTGGCGTTCCTGTCGGTCAAATATCTCGGCCAGTTCGGCGTGGCCGACATTCTGCGGTCCATGGGCGTGGCACCGGAAGCGGTGCCGATCATCGGCAGCTTCACGATTTTCGATCTGGCGGTGAACACCGTCTTTATCGGCGCCTTTCTCGGCATTGTGTGGTTCTCGCTCGCCAAGCTGGAGAAGGTCGAGCGCGAGCGGATGATCGCGCTTCTGGCGCTGACCCTGTCCTCGGTCATTTTCTGGATGCTGTTCGATCAGGCGCCGATCTCGCTGGTGATCTTCCAGAGCCAGTTCGTCGATACCATGGGCTTCAACGCCCAACAGATCGGGGCGCTCAATCCGCTCTTTATCCTGATCTTCGCGCCGATCTTCACGATCATCTGGCAGGGGCTGGGGCGGCGCGGGCGCGAACCGGCCTCGCCGCTCAAATTCGCCTTCGGTCTGGCGCAAATCGGGCTCGGGTTTCTGGTGCTTAGTCTGGGCATCTCGGTTTCGGGCGATGCGCTGGTCATTCCGTTGATCTGGGTGGCGCTCATGTATCTGCTTCACACAACGGGCGAGTTGTGCCTGTCGCCGATCGGCCTGTCGGCGGTGACGAAGCTCTCGGTGCCGCGCCTTGTCGGCTTCATGATGGGCATGTGGTTCATGGCCACGGCGCTCTCGCAGGTGCTGGCTTCCATCGTCTCCAAGGCGACCGTTGTCCCGCCGGGGACCGCGCCGGTGGATGCCCTGGCCCAGTTCAACACGGTCTATTTCTGGCTGGGCGTTGCCTCCATCGGCACCGGCGTGGTGATGGCCATGGTGAGCCCGAAGCTGCGCGCCATGATGCACGGCGCGGACTGAAGGCGGGGACATGGGCATCTTCCGGTGGATCGGACGGATGATCTGGGGTGCCTGGCGGGCCATCGCCCGGCTGTTCCGGCGCTCCGTGTTCCTCGTGACCGCGCTGATCTCGGCGACATCGCTCGTCAGCCTCGTGTCGGATGCGTTTCAGCTCGACCTTTTCGGCTGGATCGGCGCCATGCGCGACCAGTACAGCGGATGGCGGGATGCGGTGTTCTCGCCGGTCGAAACTGTCATCCTGACCCGGACGCAATTCTCGACGCCGGATTGGCTCAAGGACCTGATCGCGGTCAACGCCGCCGTGGCGGTCGCGGTGGAGAGCGGCACCAAGGCCTCCGTCAAGCTGGAGGACGATAAGGACCGCCGCAAAGCTTACAAAAAGGCCGCGAAGTCCGATGGCCTCTCGGGGGATCTGCTGCGGATCGTCTTTGCCGTGCCGACCTTGTTCAAGCGCGCCAGCCATTTACCCCAGGCGATGCGGGATCACCGGGCCGCGGCCCCCGAAGACAAGCCCGAAACCCTTCGGGTGCTGCGCGAGAATGGGTATTCGGTCGCGTTTATCGTCATTACAGCCATCACGACCGTCATCGTTCTGATCATCGGATCGGTCGCGCCGGCCCGGGACGCCGCGCCTGAGGAACTCGCGCCCGAGGAAGCGCCGGTCGAGGCGGCGCCTAGCCCGTGAGCGCGGTGCGCACCGTGTTGAAGCGGCGGATCAGCCACGCCAGGGCGAGGCCATGGACCGCAAGCCCGGCCAGCGCATAGGGCCACACGGGCGCGCCGGCCGCGCCCTGCCAGACCATTTTCATCGGCCAATAGGTTGGGATGACACCCAGGGCGAGTTGCCACGGCAAGGGCACAAAAAAGGCGATGATGGGAAGGTTCTGCACCCCGCTGAGCAGCTTTTGAACCGCGAGCCCGGCAACCTTGTTCGCCGCGAAGCTCGCCAGGATGAGCGCAGTGACGGGAGCCGTCAGCATGGCAATCAAGGCCGATCCGATGAGCACCGGGGCGGTCAGCGGCACCAGGCCGGCGAGCGGATAGGCGATCAGGATCATGACAAAGCCAAGCGCCATGGGCATCAGGAGCCGGTATGCGAGATAGGCCCCAAAGGGCAGCGGCGTCACCGCGAGTGCGCTCAAGACCCGGTCGTCGCGCTCATCGAGCACCAAAAAGCCGATCAAGACCCCGGCCACGATGGGCGGCGTGACCAAGAGGGCGCCCATGAGCAGCGGATAATAGGGGGGCAGATCCACGCCGCTTGCGGCCTGAAGGGCGCCCGCGAGGGGCGGCAGGCCAAAGCGAAAGACCAGCGCAAGGGCCGGCGGCAGGATGATCAGCGTCAGGAACAGCCCGTCCCGCGTAATGGTCCGCAGGTCGATCGGGCCGAGGGCTTTGATCGCGCGCCACAGAGCTTCCATGTCCGATCCCCTCAGTCGCCGGCCCGCATGACCGCGGCCATGCGGCCTTGGGCCCACCCATAGGCAGCGGCGCCCCACAGGGCGAGCAAAACCATCCGAATCCAGATCGGCCCGTCGCCGCGCCCGAAAGCCGCCAGGATCAGATCGAGCCCCGGCGTGACGGGATGGGCGAGCCACAGGGGGCCTCCGGGGCCGCCGAAGAGCGGGATCAGCGGCAGGCTGAACACCGTCACCCAAACAATGGAGGGGGGCAGAAAATCATTGATCGCGGTATGGCGGGCCACGGCGCCGAGCCCGAACAGGGTGTAAAGGACACCGAGCCCGCCCATGCCGAGCAGCAGCAGTCCCGGGTCCACCGGCCCGTCATGCACCAGCAGAATGATGGCGGCGGTTTCGGCCATGGCCAGCAACACCAGCGTGATCAGCCGGGCCGCCATATATTCCCAGACCCGCAAGGGTGTGACGCTCAGACCCCGGAGGGTATGCTCGGCGCGTTCCAGCAGCACGAGCCCGGCGGCGAAATAGAAGGTGGTCACGATGAGGTTGAAGCTGGCGATCAGCACCAGGAGCAGCGTGAAATCGAGGTCCGGGAGCCTGCCCACCAGCGTCAGCATGCCGACAAAAAGCGGGATGAGCGCCAGGGTCACCCAGTAAAATCCGTTGCGGTACTGGACCGCGAGATCGGTGCGGATGGTCGCCAGAAGCCGGGTCATGACAGATCCCGGCCGGTCACCTGGATGAACACATCCTCGAGGCTGGGTTCCTGGCTGTGGATCGTCTCGATCCGGACCCGGTGGAGCAGATCCTGGAAGCCGGGGTTCGTGGCCAGTCCATCGAGCGCGAAGACCGCATCCTGCGGGCCGCCCTGGCCGCCCCAGGTGACCCGGACGGTCCGGTTGCCATGGGCCAGCTTCAACGTCTCGGGGCTGTCGATCACATCGATCCGCCCATCGACGATAAACCCGATCCGGTCGCACAGATCGTCCGCCACCGTCATATCGTGCGTGGTCAGGAGGATCGTGGCGCCCTCCTCGCGCAGGCCCCGGATGACATCGCGCATGGCGCGGGCCAGTCCCGGATCGAGGCCCGAGGTCGGCTCATCGAGGAACAGCAGGCGCGGCTTGTGGAGCATCGCGCGCGCCAGGGTCAGCCGGCTGCGCATGCCCTTGGAATAGTGCCCGACGGGGCGATGGGCATCGGGTCCGAGGCCGACCCGGTCGAGCACCTCGCGCGGGGCCAGGGTCTCGCCGCGATAAAGCGCCCGAAAATAGGTGAGGTTCTCGAGGCCTGTAAGTTTGAGATAATGATTGGGCTGCTCGAAGGTGACGCCGACGCGCTCGTAATAGTCCGCACCCCATGTTTTCAGCGGGCGCCCGAACACGGTGATCCGCCCGTCATAGCCGCTGAGCAGCTTGATCAGAATGTTCTGTGTGGTGCTTTTGCCCGCGCCCGAGGGCCCAAGCAGGCCGAAAATCTCACCGGCGGCGACGGTGAAGGTGACATCCTGGAGGGCGGGGCGGGCGGCCCCGGGATAGGTGAAGGTCAGCGCATCGACCTCGATCATGGCCGGGCTCCTTGTGAGTCGCCAGACGGGCTTGGGCGGGAGGAGAGAACGCTCCGGATCTGGGGTCAAGCCCGGGCCGCCTCGACTCAGGTAAACGGTCATGGTTTGTTCGTCCTGCCGATGGCAGGAAGAAAGGCGCAATGCCCCATGAGTGGTCCGACGAGCGGATCGTCGCGGCTCGTCACTGGCGAGCCCCATGAAGACGATCTCGGTGAAGCCAAGCTGCGCCCGACGGCGCTCGACGAGTTTGTGGGCCAGCCGCGGGCCCGCGAGAATCTCAAAGTGTTTATCGATGCCGCGCGGGGCCGGGGCGAGGCGCTCGACCATGTGCTGCTGTCGGGGCCGCCGGGGCTGGGCAAAACCACCCTGGCGCAGATCGTCTCGCGCGAACTGGGTGTCAATTTCCGGGCGACCTCCGGGCCGGTGATCGCCAAATCCGGCGATCTGGCCGCGATCCTGACCAATCTCGAACCCCGCGATGTGTTGTTCATCGACGAGATTCACCGGCTCAATCCGGCGGTCGAGGAGATCCTGTATCCGGCCATGGAGGATTTCGAACTCGATCTGATTATCGGGGAAGGCCCGGCGGCGCGTTCGGTGCGGATCGATCTGGCGCCGTTCACGCTGGTGGCGGCGACGACCCGAATGGGGCTGTTGTCCACGCCGCTGCGCGACCGGTTCGGCATCCCGGTCCGCCTGGATTTCTACTCGGTGGAGGAACTGACCGGCATCGTGGCGCGGGGTGCGCGGGTGCTCGGCGCGGCCATGGACGATGACGGTGCGGTGGAGATCGCGCGCCGGGCGCGGGGCACGCCGCGGATCGCCGGGCGCCTGCTGCGCCGGGTGCGGGACTTCGCGTCCCATGAAGGCGCCGCGACGATCAGCGCGGGCGTCGCGGACCGGGCGCTGACCCGTCTGGAGGTGGACGGGCGCGGCCTCGATGCCATGGACCGGCGCTATTTGAGCATGATCGCGTCCCATTTCGGCGGCGGTCCGGTGGGCATCGAAACCGTCGCGGCGGCCCTGTCGGAGCCGCGCGATGCCATTGAGGACATCATCGAGCCGTTCCTGATCCAGCACGGATTCGTGAAACGCACACCGCGCGGACGGGTGCTGATGCCGCTCGCCTTTTCCCATCTGGGGCTTGAGATGCCCGCGCCCGCGCCCGACACTGCGCCGATGCTTTTTGATGACGGCGAGGACGGGCAATGAGTATGGCGGCGGGCGAGGCGATGCTGGGCGGGCACTATGTCGGGCAGGTGCATATCCTGCCGGTGCGCATCTATTACGAGGACACCGACTTTTCCGGCATGGTCTATCACGCCAATTATCTGCGCTATTTCGAACGGGGCCGCAGCGATGCTCTGCGCCTTGCCGGTGTCCACCATGCCGCGCTTTGGGAGCGCGAGGAGTCTTTAGCGTTCACGGTTCAGCGGATGGATATCGAGTTCATTCAGCCCGGGCGCATCGACGATCTCCTGGAAGTGCGCACCGTATTCCTGAAAACCAGCGGTGCGCGGGTCAAAGCCCGCCAGGCGATCCTGCGCGATGAACAGGAAATCGCCCGGGCGCGTGTCTTCGCCGCCTGCATCAATCACGAGGGCCGTCCGCGCCGGGTCCCCGCCGAGATGGCCGCGGCCATGGCACCCTATATGATCGACGACGACGGGTTCTGAGAGCCCTTTTGGACATAGGGCATCACCGGCCCGCGCCCCCGCCCCCCCACCCCAAAGGGTTCCCACCTGGCGGGGGTGGGGGGGGGGGGGGGGGGGGGCGGCCCGCGGGGGGGGGGCCGGCG
>CAZHDI010000088.1:0-14032 GCA_964531285.1 uncultured Alphaproteobacteria bacterium
ATGCAAA
Source organism: uncultured Alphaproteobacteria bacterium (assembly GCA_964531285.1). GTDB lineage: Bacteria > Pseudomonadota > Alphaproteobacteria > JAJFIK01 > JAJFIK01 > CAZHDI01. The sequence goes on from CAZHDI010000088.1 coordinate 8, forward strand.
ATGCTCCGAGTGCGGCGGAACTGGTGGCGGCGGTGCGCGGGTTTCTGGAAACCCGGATCGCCCCGGACCTGACCGGCCATCAAGCCTTTCACGCCCGCGTCGCCATCAACGCGCTCAGCATTGTCGAGCGTGAATTGACCCTTGGACCCGAAGCCGCCGGCCGGGAGCACGCGCGCCTCGCCGCGCTTTTAGGGACCGGCGGCAGCCTGGAGGCTCTCAACGCCGTTCTGGCGCAGGCCATCCGCGAAGGCCGCCTCGGTGCCGATAGCCCGGGACTTCTGGAGCACCTACGCCAGACCACGCTCGACACCGTCGCCATCGACCAGCCGCATTATTCCGGCCTGCGCGATGCCCGCGCAACCTGGGCCCAAGAGGATGGGGCTTAAGGTCCGTCAATGAGGGCTTTATCGCCGTCATTCCGGACGATACACGCGCCCAAAAACCAGCGGTTCTTGGCGCGCGTGTTCGAGCCGGAATCCAGAGCCCCAAGCTCAATGCCAGGCGCTCTGGATCCCGGACAGCACAATTTGCCAGCCAAATCGGGGCTTTGGGGCAAATTGGCTTCCGGGATGACGCCCCAACACCGCGAGGGCCCTCAGTCCGTGACGGCGGCGTGCCAGTCGGCGAACGCGCCGCCGGACAGGGCCGCCGCCTGAACCTCGGCCAGGGCCGAATTCACGGTCTCGGTCAGGCGCGTGTTCGGATGAACCGGCTTGCGCAGCGGCCGGGATCCCGCCGGCATCGCCATGATATCGGCAATGGCGCGCGGAATGTCGTAAACATCCGTCTGCGAATTATTATTCATAAAGCCGTCGGCGATCCGGTTGTGCAGCGCATAGGCCTCGAGGCGCTCGGCATCGACCCGCTCGCGCATGGCAGCGGTATAGCGCCGTCCGTTTTCCCAGATCTTGGTGGGATAACCGCCGGGCTCGATGATCGTCACCTCGACCCCGAACGGCGCCAGTTCATAGGCCATGGACTCGAACATCGCCTCCAGGCCGAACTTGCTTGACGAATACATGCCGATGATCGGGAATAAGAAACGCCCCAATTGCGAGGAGACGCTGAAGACTTGCCCCTCGCCGCGCGCCCGCATGGCCGGCAGCACGGCCCGCGCCATGCGCAGACAGCCAAAGAGATTTGTTTCGAACATCAGGCGCGTGGCCTCCATGTCCGCGATCTCGACCGGACCGGCATAGGCCAGCCCGGCATTGTTCACCAGCGCATCGAGCGCCCCGCCGGCGATCTCTTCGGCCGCGGCCACGCCGCTGGCGACCTGCTCATCGCTCGTCACATCGATCTCGACAATGGAGAGGTCGAGCTTCTCCGCCTCGGCCGCCTCGCGCAAGGCCACCGCCTCGGGCCGGTTGCCGCCGTCGAGATTGCGCATGGACGCAATGACCGTCGCGCCGAAGCGGCCCAGATACAGCGCCGAGGCATAGCCGAAGCCGGAACTGGTGCCGGTGATCAGGACCGATTTGCCGCTCAGATCCGGGCCGACCTTAAAGGTGTTGGCCAAGGCGCCCGCGGGCAATGCGGACGCGGCGGCGAGGGCCGAGGCCCCGGCCAGAAGACCGCGCCGGTTGGGGCGCAAGGCTGCGAAGTCCATGGTGAACCCTCCCACATGGTTTTGAAGCGGTTGTCCGGTCAGCCGCGGCGCACCGCATTGATCCGGGCCACGGCGAGCATGACCATGAGCCCCGCCCCGATGGCCGGGGGCACGATGGTCCACAACGCGTTGTCCTGGAGCGACGGCGCCACGAAGGGCAACAGGCCGCGCTGGCCGATGCCGACCAGGATCACCGGCACGATCACATACAGCGCGAACAGCGTGACGAGCGCCGCGAAATCCCCGCGCCCGGTCCGCGCCCCGGCATTGAACGCCAGCACGATGGCCACGTCGCGGATCAGGAACAGCGCGGCGGCAAGGATCAGCGGCCGGGCCTCGAAAAATTTCGGGATCTCATCAATATCGATGCGGGCCGTGACCCCCTCGCCCAGATCCACCCTGTCGAGGGCCAGCGGTTCGGTCATCAGGATCATCAGCCCGGCCATGACGAGGCTGATCAAAAGCGCCCAGCCCCAACTCGGCAGCCGCCACAGCGCGCCAACGATATTGCCGCGCAGCGCCTGCCCGCCGATCCAGCGCAGGGTGACGGGCTCCTTGGCGTCGAGGAACACCATGATGTAGGTCATCGCGCCCGCGACGAGCCCGGCGACATAAAGCCGGATGGTCCACAGATCGTCCGGCGCCAGAGCAATCTGATCATAGGTGCTCACAAAGCCCGCGTAATAGGCCATCAGGAACACCAGGAACGCCACGAAGACCAGCGGCCCGTTGCGGAACTGAAGCTCCTGGCGCATGAGACGGTTGTTGCCGATCAGCGACCAGCCAATGAAGAGGCCAATGGACACCAGGAAGAACAGGCGCGGATCATAGCCCATATCGAACCAGCGCAGCTCCGGCAGAAGGCCCACCGAGAGATTGCCCGGCCACAGGCTCGCGGCGAACCACACGGCGACCAGTCCGGCGATCTGATAGAAGAAGACCTCCAGGCGCTGATGACGCGACTGGCGGCGCACACCCAGCAGGCTGGTCAAAAGCGCCACGGCATGGCCGAACACGCCCAGAGACACCCAGTAGGCCGCCTGGCGGACCGCCGCACTGGGCCCATCGCTGCCCAGGGCCTGCATGACGATGACGGCCAGACAGAACGCCCCGCCATACCAGACGAAAATCGTCGAGCCGAACAGCTTGCCCCAGACCATGGTCCAGGGCGCGATGGCGGACATGCGCTGGCCGTCCCAGGTCCGGTCGCGGATCTCGCTGACGACGGCGCGCGCGGCAAGCCACGTGCCCCAGACAATGACGATCAGGATAAAGAGCAGCTCGGCGGTGCCGGCCATGGCCGCGCCCGACACCTCGTCGGGCAAAAGCGAGGCGGCGAACAGGATCGCGCCGATGACGAGCGGCATGGCGATCAGCCGTCCGGTGGACAGGTTCAGCCACAAATTGCGTTGAAATTCCGGGTTCATGGCGCCCTCCCTCAGCCTGCGTCCGATGCGGTGCCGGCCGACCCCGCGCCGGATGGACCGCGCACGCGGGCGAAATATGCCTGTTCCAGATCATCGGCGATATCGGTGACGCTGCTGACCGCGAAACCGGCGTCCATCAAGGCACGGAGCAGACCGGCGCGGGCGCGGGCCGGATCGTCCGTCCCCGTAAGATCCACCACCGCGCTTGTATTGTCGGCCCGCACCACGGCAAGGCCGGCTTGGGAGCGCAGGAACGCATCGAGCCCGTCATGGGGCTCGGCCAGATCGATGCGCACCCCGGCGCCCTCCCGCACGCTCACGGTTTCGATCACCCGGCCCTCGTCCATGATGATCATGTGGTTCGAGTAGTCCTTCAACTCGGCCAGGATATGCGAGGACACCATCTGGGTGATGCCCTGGGCCTTCAGCCCCAGCAGCAGATCCGACAAGCCCCGGCGGGCATCGGGATCGAGCCCCGAGGCGGGCTCATCGAGAAGCAGCAGCCGCGGCTCATGGACGATGGCCTGACCGATGGCAAGGCGCTGGCGCAGACCGCGCGACAACTCGCCCGCCTTGGTCTTAAGCCGGTCGGACAGCACCACCCGCTCGGCGGTCCGCTTGACCGCATCGCCGGCCTTGGACGGTGAGAGGCCATGGGCCCGCGCGGCGAAGGTCAGGCATTGCTCGACCGTCAAGTCATCGTACAGACCGAAGAAATCCGGCAGATAGCCAACCCGGGCATGGACGGCACGCGGATCGGCCTGGGTGTCCACGCCATCGATCCGCACCGTACCCGCATAGGGCAACTCAAGCGCCGCAAGGCAGCGCAGCAGCGTGGTCTTGCCGGCCCCGTTGGGACCCACAAGCGCGGTGATCGCCCCTGCCGGCACGCTCAGGCTGACATCGGTGAGCGCCCGTTTGGTGGGATATTCGAAGGATAGATTGCTGACCTCGATCACGGCGCCTGCCCCCTCGCCCGGTTCTTATCAAAACCGGAGTTTAGGCTATTGCGGGCCCGGCCATAAGACCCGCCAGGGCAAATCGTGAGCCCGGATTTGTCAGGCGCGGCGGTTCCTTAGCCTCCCGTGAGCAGCCGCAGCGGGTTGATATCGAAGATCAGCAGCAACAGAACGATGGCCGCAACGACCAGCGAGCCGGTAATCAGCGATGTCCCGGCATCGCCTCGGGCAATGCGCCGGGACACATTGTGCGCCGCCCGGCGTGCCGCGTCGGACAGGCTGAAGCTGACCAGATCGCGCATGGAGACCGTGCCGATATACCGGCCCGCCTCATCAACGACCGGGATATGGCGAAAGCCATAGGTGTCCATAAGCCGGGCGGCCTCGCGCACATCGGAGGCCGCCGTCACCGTCTTGGGGTCGCCGGTCATGATCTGGCCGAGAATGACCGCAGCAGGGTCCCGGCCCGCCGCGACGACTTTGCGCAGAATGTCGCGCTCGGTCACGATGCCGATCAGCGTGTCCTCATCGTCCATGACGACGATACAGCCATGATTGACCCGTGCCATCTGGATAGCGGCATCATGGACCGTCATATCGAAGCGGCCCGCAAGCGCCCGCTCGATATAGACATCGCACAACTCACCGACCTTCATTCACCGCCTCCCCGACCCGGGCGCGTATGCCGCGCGGTCAATGGCCATGATCGGCGATCGCATCCGCCTTGGTCCGGTGCAGCGTGCCCTTTGGCTCTTCGGGCGGGGTGTAGAAGGTGAACAGCTTCATGGGCACATCGCCCTTGTTGATGAAGTTGTGCTCCTGGCCCGCCGGCACGACAACCAGCGTACCGGGACCCACCGGCCCGGCCACGCCATTGACGACCGCCTCGCCCATGCCTTCGACGAAGACCAGAATCTGATCCACGTCATGGGTCTCGGCGCCGATATCGTCGCCCGGCTCAACGCTCATCAGGACGATCTGGCTGTGCTGTTCGGTCAGGATCTCCCGCCGGAAATCCGTATTGGTCCGCGTCAGGGCGAAGATGTCTTCGGAGAACATGGGGGACCTCGCTGAAACCTTGGGTGAAAAAAACATCATGCCGGCGCCGATCCGATAGCGGATGCGAAGGCGCTGTAAACATGCCAGGGATAGGCTTGCACCGACGCCCCATATCTTAGCGCTCTTCCGTCATAAAGGCCTTGGTCCAATGCGCCGCAGCGGTCTTCTGTTGCACATCACATCGCTTCCCGGCCCGTTCGGCATGGGATCCATCGGCGCACCGGCGCGCCGATTCCTCGATCATCTGGACCGCATGGGTCAGCGGATCTGGCAGATCCTGCCGCTGGGGCCGGTCGGGCCCGGGTTCTCGCCTTATAGCGGGCTGTCGGGCCTCGCCGGAAACACGCTCCTGATCGATCTTCATGATCTGGCCGCCGACGGGCTGTTGACCGCCAGCGATCTGGCCGGCGTGCCGGACGGCCCGCATGTCACGTTCGAAGACGTGGCCGGGCCGCGCGCCGGGCTGGTGCGCCGGGCCGCCGAACGGGCGCTGGTCATGCCTGGCTTTGCCGATGCGTTTGTGCGCTTCCGGTCGAGCGAAGGCCCCGCCTGGCTCGATGATTTTGCCTTGTTCATGGCGCTGCGCGAGCGCTTCGCCGGCGCGCACTGGACCGATTGGCCCGCGCCTTTGGCCCATCACGACCCGCGCCACTTGGCCGCTGCCCGCCGGGATCTCGCCGACGAGATCGACGCGATCCGCATGGAGCAATGCCTGTTCGATCTGCAATGGCAGCGCCTGCGCGCCGAGGCCGCCAGACGCGGCATCGCGTTGATGGGCGACATGCCGCTTTATGTCTCCGGTGAAAGCGCCGATGTCTGGGCTCATCAACCGATCTTCAAGCTGGGCCCCGATGGCCGCGCCTTGGTCGAGGCCGGCGTGCCCCCGGATTATTTCAGTGCGGACGGTCAATTGTGGCATTTGCCGGTGTATGACTGGTCCGCCATGGCGGACACGGACTTTTCCTGGTGGCGCCAGCGGATGGCGCGCGCCCTGGCCCTGACCGATACCGTCCGCATCGATCATTTCCGCGGCCTGTGCGCAACCTGGGAAGTGCCTTACGGCGCCCCCAACGCCGCACCGGGACAGTGGGTCGAGACCGGCGGGGCGGCCCTCCTTCAGGCCCTGTCGAAGGATTGGCCCCATCGCCCCTTCATTGCGGAAAATCTGGGTGTTATCACGCCGGACGTGGAGGCCTTGCGGGCCAGCTTCGGCCTGCCCGGCATGATCGTTCTGCAATTCGCGCTGGAGGCTGCCACGGGTCACGACTTTACGGATCCGGCGGATTATCCGGCCGATACCGTCTGTTACACAGGGACCCATGACAACGCCACATCGCGCGAATGGTTCGGTCAGGCCATGACCGGCGATCTGCGCCATGCCCTGATGCACCGGGCCCACTCGCCGTCGGTCCACCGTATCGCCCAGAGCGACGAGACCGAGGCCGGCGACGCGATGATCGCCGCTGCCCTGCACTCGGGCGCGCGGGACGTGATCATTCCGCTCCAGGATGTTCTCGGGCTTGGGCGAGAGGGCCGCATGAATGTGCCGGGGACACGCGCCGATAACTGGCGCTGGCGGTTCCAGTGGGACGATCTGACCCGTTCCCACGAGGACGGTCTGGCGGCCCTGACCGCCGAGGCGGGCCGGTTGCGTTGAGGTGCCGCCAGGACCTTTTTCAACGGCCTGCTACCCTTGATAGAGCCGCGCGTAATAGGTATCGAGCATGGTCTCGACCGAGAAGCGGTCATGGGTATCGGCGATGCTGGCCTGCATCATGGCGATCCACCGGTCCCGGTCGCCGTAATAGGTCGGCACCACGTCGCCGGTGAGTTGGCGCGCCAGATGCGCCGCATCCTGACGGTCCTGCTCGGCGATATCGCGCGGCGCATTCGGTCCGCCGATCGCCCAGCCGTTCTGACCGGTCCGGCACGCCTCGGGCCACCAGCCGTCGAGCACCGACAGGTTGAGCACACCGTTCATGGCGGCTTTCATCCCGGAGGTGCCGCACGCCTCCTGGGGACGGCGCGGCGTGTTGAGCCAGACATCGCAGCCCCGGGTCAGCGCGGCGCCCAGATCCATGTCGTAATTCTCGACATACGCCACCTGCGCGGGGAATTTGGCGGCAAAGTCCTTGATCCGGCGCAGCATGTCCTTGCCGTCCTGATCCGCCGGATGGGCCTTGCCCGCAAACACCACCTGGAACCGCCCGTCGCGCAGCAGCGCCTCGACCTCCGGTCCGGCGCGGCCCAGCAGATCAGCCCGCTTATAGGCCACGGCCCGGCGGGCAAAGCCGATCAGCAGCACATCGTCCTTCAAGGTCACGCCGGCGCGGGTCCGTACCTGATCGATCAGCGCGCGCTTGAGCTCCATATGCCGTGCCCACAGGGCGGCTCCGTCCGCGCGGGCGCGGATGATCCCGTCATCGACCCAGCTCGGGCGGTGCACCCCGTTGGTGATGCCGATGATCGGCGTGGCGCGCTTGACGTCCGACCACATTTTGCGCGCCGTCTCGCCGTGGAGTTCGGACACCGCATTGGCGTCGCGCGACAAGTTGAGCGCGGCCACGGTCATGTTGAACGGGCTGCCGCCGAGCCGCTTCATCTGCCCCCGATCGAGACCCAGATTAGCGCCCTGGGCCATGAGATCGGCGATCTTGTGCTGCTCATTCCCGGCCGGGACCGGCGTATGGGTGGTGAAGACGATGTGTTCACGGACCAGCTTGAGCGCATCCCCGAAGGACAGGCGGTTGTTCTCGCGCGCCTCCCGGATCAGTTCGATCCCGGCCAGCACGGCATGGCCTTCATTGAAATGAACCACATCGGGCGTAATGCCCAGGGCGCGCAGCACCCGCACGCCGCCGACGCCGAGCACGATTTCCTGAGCGATCCGGTGCTTGCCGTCTCCGCGATAAAGGCCATCGGTGATGAGCGTGCCTTCATTGCCGGGAAGATCCGTATCGAGAAGATAAAGATCCTTGACCCCAACCTCGGGCTTGACCTTCCAGGCCATCACCTCGATCTCGCGCCCGGCGACGGTCACGGTGACCCGGATGCCGGTATCTTCGAGGGCGCCCGCATCCCATTGGGGGAAACTGTCGGTGACCGTGCCGTCAGCCGCGACCGTCTGGCTCACATAGCCGTATTTCCAGCGGATGCCGAGGCCGATGACCGGATCGCCCCGGTCGCTCGCGCCCTTGAGATAATCGCCCGCCAGGATGCCCAGGCCGCCGGAATAGGTCTTCATGTCGGTGCGCAGGCCGTATTCCATACAAAAATAGGCGACGGTCGGTCGGTGGCTCATGGCATCGCTCTCCACGCTGGCGGCTGAACGGTCCCCCCAAGGACCTCTCTTGCTAAGCGCCATAGCCAGCCCCTTCGGTCAAGGGACGATCGTCCCCCGACCGGCGGATTCCTCACAGCGGATTCCAAAGGTGTGGATGCGGACCGGCGCTGCCGGTCCCGAGAAACCTCAGACCAAGGGGAACACCTTGGCGCGCGGTGCCTGGCGATGCACGGTCATGGAGCGCGGCTCCAGAACCACCGTCTGGCCCGCGGTGACGGGCGGACCGCCCTCGCTGAGACCGGATGGCAGCGCGGTGTCGATCACCGGCTCCCAGGGCAGATCCGCGTCGATGCCGGGAATCGTGAACGCCAACGGCTCGGTCCAGGCATTCAAGGCCAGAAAGAACGTATCATCGCTCTCCGGCTGGCCGCGCGCGGTCAGGTGTGTGGTGCCCGCCTCGCCCGACAAGAGAATGCCGATCACCCGGCGGCCTTCATCGAACCAGTCGCCCTCCTCCATGATCTGCCCGTCGGGGCGCAACCAAGTGATGTCCCGGCTCATGGTCCCGGGAATAACCTGGCCGTGGAAGAAGCGGTGCCGGTGGAAGACGATGTGGGAGCGGCGCAGATGGATCACCTTGCGCACAAAGGCCAGCAGATCCTCGTTGGCCGGCAGCGCCGACCAGTCGATCCAGCTGATCTCATTGTCCTGGCAATAGGCGTTGTTGTTGCCGTGCTGGGTCCGGCGGAACTCATCGCCCGCCGTGAGCATCGGAATGCCCTGGGACAACAGCAGACTGGCCAGAAAGTTGCGGACCTGCCGGTTGCGGATCTCCAGGATCGCCGGATCGTCGGTCGGGCCTTCGGCGCCGTAATTGGCGCTCCAATTGGCGTCCGTGCCGTCGCGGTTGTCTTCGCGATTGGCCTCGTTGTGCTTGTGGTCGTAACTGACCAGATCCCACAGGGTAAAGCCGTCATGGGCGGTGACGAAATTCACGCCGGCCCACGGGCGCCGCCCGCGATGCTCGAAAATGTCCGAGGAGCCGGCAAAACGCGAGGCCAGGGCTCCGATCTCGCCGCCATCGCCGCGCCAGAACCGGCGCATCGTGTCCCGGTACTGATCGTTCCACTCGCTCCAGCCCGGCGGGAACTGGCCCACCTGATACCCGGCCCGGCCGACATCCCAGGGTTCGGCGATGAGTTTCATGCGGGACAGGAGCGGGTCCTGGGCAATGGCGGTCATGAAATCCGCATCCGGATCGAACCCGCCCTTGTCGCGTGCCAGCACCGGCGCCAGATCGAAGCGGAAGCCGTCCACCCGCATATCGTCCGCCCAGTACCGAAGGGAATCCATCACCATGCGCATCACATTGGCGTTGCGCAGATCGAGGGAATTGCCGGTCCCGGTGAAATCCGCATAGTGGCGCGGGCTTTGGGTCGTGAGGAAATAATAGGCCTTGTTGTCGATCCCCCGGAACGACAGGGTTGGCCCCAGGCGCCCGCCCTCGGCCGTGTGGTTGTAGACCACATCGAGAATGACCTCGATATCCGCGTCATGCATGGCCTGGATGAACTCACGCATGTCGTCAAGGCCGCCATCGTTCAGATAGGCCGGCTGCGGCGCGAAATAGGCGAGCGTGTTGTAGCCCCAGTAATTGGTCAGGCCGGTGTCGAACAGATGCCGCTCGTCCACGAACGCATGAACCGGCAGGAGTTCGATGGCCGTCACGCCAAGCTTGCGAAGATACTCCACGACGGGCTTGGATTTCAGACCCGCGAAGGTGCCGCGATGGGCCTGGCGCACGCCGGGATGCATCATCGTGAAGCCGCGCACATGCATCTCATAGAGCACGGTCTCATGCATCGGGCGCGGCTCGGGCCGGGGCCGCGGCCATTTGGCCCGTCCGTCCACCACCACGCATTTGGGCATGAAGGGCGCGCTATCGCGCGTATCGAACGACAGATCCCGGTCCGGATGGCCGAGTTCGTAGCCGAACAGCGCATCGTCCCATCGCAGGGCTCCGGACAGCATCTTGGCATAAGGGTCGATCACCAGCTTGTTCGGATTGAACCGGTGCCCTTCGCGCGGCTCGTAAGGCCCGTAGACCCGGTAGCCATAGCGCTGGCCGGGGGCCAGATCCGGCACATAGCCATGCCAGATTTCATGGGTGTATTCGGGCAGAACGACCCGGCCCGTCTCCCGGGTTCCGGTGGGGTCGAACAAACACAACTCGACCTTTTCGGCATGGATCGAAAACAGGGCGAAATTGACGCCGGACCCATCCCATGTGGCGCCGAGCGGAAAATGTTCGCCGGGCGTGATTTTGATACGTGTCATGAAGATCCCATCTGCGGCGTCGCCGGATACTCAGTCAGCCATCGGCGGCGATCCAATGCCGCCGACGAGGGTCTTATAAAGGGTCAGATACTGGCGCGCAGACCGGGTCCAGGAAAAATCGCTGGCCATGGCGGTCCGCTGGATGGATCGCCAGGCGCCCGGCACCGTGTAGTAACTCAGCGCACGCAAACATGCCCAACTCAAGCCTTCAAGGCTGCGCTCCTGCGCCAAAAAGCCCGTCGCGGTCCCGTGGCGCACGGTCTCGGGGCTGGCGTCGATCACCGTCTCGGCCAGACCGCCCACATTGGTCACGATCGGCAAGGTCCCGTACCGCATCGCATACATCTGGGTCAGGCCGCACGGTTCGAACCGGGCCGGCGCCAGGAGCATGTCGGACCCGGCAATGGCCCGGTGCGCCAGTTCTTCGTTATAGCCCACCTCGACACCGAGCGAGCCGGCATAGCGGGTCTGCAGCGTGATCAGCTTGGATTGGATTTCCGGTTCCCCGCGCCCGACCACGGTGACCTGCGCGCCCCGGTCGATCAGCAGCGGGATCAGATCTTCCAGCACATCCGCCATTTTCTGATGGGTCAGCCGGCTGACGAAACTGATCACCGGGCGGTCATCATCCGGATCGAGATTGAAAATATACCGCAGGTTCGACTTGCAGGCGCGTTTCTTGTCGAGGGAGTCGACGTCATAGGGCTCGACGATCAGATCGTCCCGGCTCGGATCCCAGACCTCGTCGTCGATCCCGTTGAGAATGCCCAGAAGATCCGGCACCCGCTCGCGCAGGAGGCCATCGAATCCGAAGCCGAATTCAGCGGCCAGCACCTCGCGCGCATAGGTCGGGCTCACGGTCACCAAACGGTCCGCATACAGAAGACCGGCCTTGAGATAGGAGACATTGCCGTAATATTCGATCTCGGTCGGCGTGAAGAGCCGGTCCGGCAATTCAAGTTGCTCCAGGGTCTCGCGCGGAAACAGGCCCTGAAACGCCATGTTGTGGATCGTGAACAGGGTCGGCGGCGCGGCATTGCCGGACAGGCGCAGGAACACCGCCGTCATGGCGGCCTGCCAGTCGTTCAAATGCACGATATCGGGGACCCATTCATGGCGCATGAAGCCCTGGGCCAGTTCCGAGCCGACATAACTCAACGTGCCGAACCGCACGCCGTTATCGGCCCAGTCGCGCCCCTGGAGATCCTGATACAGACCGCCCGGCCGGTCGAACAGCGCCGGCACATCGACCAGCCAGAGTGGCAGCCCGCTATCGGGCATGGCGCCGTACCAGAGCGCGGCGAGCCCGCCATGGGGCAGCGCGATGATGTCCTGGATGGCGGCGGTTTCGCGGATTTGGGCCAGCGCCTCGGGATAGGCGGGCATCAGAATGCGGGCATCGACGCCGAGCCGGGCCAGGGCCTTGATGAGACCGGCCGAGAAATCCCCCAGCCCCCCGGTCTTGGCAAGCGGATAGGCTTCAGGCGTGACCAGCAGAACCCGCATAGCGTCTCCTCGTGCATTCGCCCGGCCCTCTGGCGGGACCTGAGGGCGTGCGAACCGTGGACCGTCGAGCGTATCGCGTGCCACCCTGCCCTAAGGACCGGCACGCTGCGCGATCATAGCGGGAATTTGCAAACGCGCGGTGCCGGAAACCATATTTTTTTCTATTGGATCAAAGGTTGAACAGGTCCGCCCGTCCGGACCGGTTCGCACCGGGAACGCCCTTGCGGCACCGCCCTGGGGCTGACAGCATGCGCTCTGGCCACGGAGCGGTTCACACCGGCGCCGGCCGGCACAAACAGCGCCCAGGGCGCGCGGGAGGGAAAAACCATGGCGGGCGAGGCATTTGCTCTGGACGATCCGGAACGCCGTGAAAAAGGCCCCCAGCTCGATGCCCTGATCCGCGGGCGCCATGGCGATCCCTTCTCCCTTCTGGGGCCCCATGTGATCGGGGAAGATCTTCTGATCCGGGTCTGGCGCCCCGATGTGGATCAGGTCGTCGTCCTCGACAATGACACCGGCGTGGCTCTGGGCCGGCTGGTACGCATCGACCGGCGCGGGCTGTATTGCGGCCTCTTCGCCGGTGCGGGCAGCGATCCGCGCCCGTATCGCCTGCGCATCTCCAAGGACACCCATAGCTGGGAAGAGCATGACCCCTACCGGTTCGGACCGCAAATCGGCGAGGTGGATATCTATCTTATCGCGGAGGGGACCCACCGCCGCCTTTACGATGTGCTGGGCGCCCACCGGACCACGGTCGACGGCATCCCGGGCACGCGCTTTGCCGTCTGGGCGCCCAACGCCCTGCGCGTCAGCGTGGTCGGTGACTTCAACGGCTGGAATCCGACGCGCCACCCCATGCGCCGGCGGGTCGAATGCGGCGTCTGGGAACTCTTCGTTCCGGGTGTCGAGCCCGGCGCTCTTTATAAATACGAATTGATCGACGGTGACGGACACACCCTGCCGCAAAAGGCCGACCCCATGGGTCAGGCCTTCGAGCAGCCCCCGCGCACGGCCGCCATGGTGCCCCATCGTCAGGCGCCGTTCGTCGAGCGCGAAGGCAAGGCCGCCATCGACTGGATCGCCGAGCGCAGCCGCCGGTTCCACCGCCGCGCGCCGGTGTCCATCTACGAGGTGCATCTGGGGTCATGGATGCGCATGGCCGATGACGGCAACCGGGTCATGACCTATGACGAGTTGGGCGACCGGCTCATTCCGTATGCGGTGGAGCTGGGCTTCACCCATCTGGAACTTCTGCCCATCACCGAGCACCCCTTCGACGGTTCCTGGGGGTATCAGCCGCTCGGCCTGTTCGCCCCCACAAGCCGGTACGGCACCACGGAAGATTTTGCCCGGTTCATGAACCGCTGCCATGAGGCCGGCCTTGGGGTGATCCTCGACTGGGTGCCGGGGCATTTTCCCAATGACCCCCATGGCCTGGCGCAATTCGACGGCACGCATCTCTACGAGCATGCCGATCCCAATCAGGGCTTCCATCAGGACTGGAACACGCTCATCTACAATTACGGCCGCCGGGAGGTCGCGAATTTCCTGCTGGCCAGCGCGCAGTACTGGCTCGGTCATTATGGCATCGACGGTTTGCGCGTCGATGCGGTCGCCAGCATGCTGTATCTCGATTACAGCCGCGAACCCGGCCAGTGGACGCCGAATGTTCACGGCGGAAACGAAAATCTCGAAGCGATCGATTTCCTCAAGCGTCTGAACACCATGCTGTATCAGGACCATGAGGGGATCATGACGATCGCTGAGGAATCGACAAGCTGGCCCGGCGTCTCCATGCCGGTGGCCACCGGCGGCCTCGGCTTTGGCTACAAGTGGAACCTGGGC
>CAZHDI010000089.1:0-13949 GCA_964531285.1 uncultured Alphaproteobacteria bacterium
AGATCATCACGCCGAGATCGGCGCGCAGCGAGCGCACCAGCATGGCCACCGCCGGGGTCGGCAGCGGGCCGAACAGAAACACGTCCATGCCGACGGCCGTGAAGCCCGAGACCAGAGCGGTTTCCAGCATATAGCCGGACAGGCGGGTGTCCTTGCCGATCACCACCCGGTGGCGGTGATCGCCGCGCCGGAAAATGCGCCCGGCCGCCATGCCGACCTTCAAACAGGTCTCGGCGTTCATCGGCGCACTGTTGGCGCGTCCGCGAATGCCATCGGTGCCGAATAGTTGCCGTCCCATGGGCAGGGGCTCCCTGACGAACCGGGTGAACGGGGGCGTATCTACTCGACCGTAACCGATTTGGCCAAGTTGCGCGGCTGATCCACGTCCGTCCCTTTGGCGACCGCCGTATAATAAGCCAGCAACTGCACCGGAACGGCGGAGACGATCGGCGCGGTCAGCACTGCCGATTTGGGGATTTCGATGGTCCGCCAGGCCTCCGAGCCGGCCCGCGCCAGACCCTCGGCATCGGAGATCAGGATCACGCGCCCGCCCCGGGCGATGACCTCCTGCATATTCGAGACGGTCTTTTCGAACAGGTGATCATGGGGCGCGATGACGATCACCGGCACGGTCTCGTCGATCAGCGCCAGGGGCCCGTGTTTCAGCTCGCCCGCGGCATAGCCCTCGGCATGGATATAGGACAGTTCTTTAAGCTTGAGCGCGCCTTCCATGGCAATGGGATAAAGATCCCCCCGGCCCAGATAGAGGACGTCCCGCGCCTTGGCCAGATCGTGGCCAAGATGCTCGTAAGCCGCCTCGTTTTTGAGCACCTCGGCAATCGCACCGGGCACATCGTTCAGTTCACGGATATGGTGTGCCTCGGCGGCGGCATCGATCCGGCCCCGGTCACGCGCGGCCTTGACCGCGAGCGCGGCCAGCACGGTTAGCTGACAGGTCAGCGCCTTGGTCGAGGCGACACTGATTTCAGGGCCCGCATGGGTCGGCAGCACGAGATCGGCTTCGCGGGCAATCGAGGACTCCGGCACATTCACGATGGCCAGCGTGCGCAGATGGTTTTCCTTGCAGTGGCGCAGGGCGGCGAGCGTGTCCGCGGTTTCGCCGGACTGGGAGATGAACACGGCCAATCCGCCGGGCATCAGCGCCGGTTCCCGGTAACGGAATTCCGATGCGATATCGGCCTTGGCCGGCAGCCGCCCCACCCGCTCCATCCAGTAGCGCGCGGTCAGACCGCTGTAGAACGCCGTCCCGCAGGCGGCGATGGTCAGGCTGGTCAGGGCGTTGAAATCCAGATCGCCGGGAATCGTCACGGTTTCGTTCACGCTGTCCGCATAGGCGGCAAGGGTATGGCCGACCGCCTCGGGCTGCTCATGGATCTCCTTGAGCATGAAATGACGGTAGTTGCCCTTGCCGACCATGGCCGCCGAAACCGAGGTCACGCTGGCCTTGCGCGTCACGGCGCGGGACTGGGCATCGCGGATCTCGGCGCCCGCGCGCCGGGCAATGACCCAGTCGCCCTCGTCCAGATAGCTCAGGCGGTTGGTGAGCGGCGCCAGCGCAAAGGCGTCGGAGCCGAAATACATCTCGTTGTCGCCATAGCCCAGCACCAGCGGGCTGCCGCGCCGGGCGCCGATCATCAGATCGTCCTCGCCGTCCACCATGAGCGCGATGGCAAACGCTCCGCGCAGCCGCTCAAGGGCGGCGGCCACGGCCGCATCCGGATCGAGCCCGGCCTCGATCCCGTGGGCCACCAGATGGGCGATGACTTCACTATCGGTCTGGGTGGCGAAGTTGCGCCCCTGGGCACTCAATTCGGCGCGCAGTTCCCGGAAATTCTCGATAATGCCGTTATGGACCACCATCACCGGTCCGGCGGCATGGGGATGGGCATTCTCGACCGTCGGCGCGCCATGGGTGGCCCAGCGGGTATGGCCGATGCCGCCTGTGCCGGCCAGCGGCTCGGCGTCCAGCAGCGCTTCCAGCTGATCGAGCTTGCCGGTGGCGCGGCGGCGCGTGAGCCGTCCGGCGTCGATGGCCGCGATGCCGGCGGAATCGTATCCGCGATACTCAAGACGGCGCAGCGCGCCGCATAACCGGGGCGAGACCGGCGCCCCGCCCAAAATACCGATAATTCCGCACATAAGCGCCTTGATACTCGTTCTCGACGGGGCAACCGGATCGGCTATTGCGCTGCGTTCAACACAGGGCGCGCGCCGGTTGCGTCATTCAGTCCTGCGGCATGGCCCCCGCGCGCACAAGTCAAGTTTCGTTTCAGCCTTGAAACATGGTCTTGGGCGGTTTCTTGCAAGGATGCCGGCGCCGCGCGCAGGCGGCGATTGCCATTGGACAGTCCCGCCTGAAACGAGGTAAGCACTAGCGTTCCGTGGTCCACTCCAGCGGCCATGGCACCTGATACGTGTATTGGCATCGGCGATGCGCTGATGAGTCGTTCACACACACACACAAGCGGACCAGTTGGGAAGAGTATGCAGACCATCCAACGCATCATGATCACCGGCGGCGCGGGCTTTATCGGCTCTTATGTCTGCGAGCGCCTGCTTGAGCAAGGTCACGAAGTCCTGTGCGTGGACAATTTCTTCACCGGGACGCGCCGCAATGTCCGGCATCTTCTGAGCAATCCGAACTTCGAAGTTCTGCGCCACGACATCACCGTGCCGCTGCGGGCCGAAGTGGATGTGATCTATAATCTGGCCTGCCCCGCCTCGCCGATCCACTACCAGTACGATCCGGTCCAGACGACCAAGACCAGCGTCCATGGCGCCATCAACATGCTGGGGCTGGCCAAGCGCACCAATGCCAAGATCCTCCAGGCCTCGACCAGCGAAGTTTACGGCGATCCGACTGTCCATCCGCAGGCGGAAGATTACTGGGGGCATGTGAACCCGATCGGTATCCGCGCCTGTTACGATGAAGGCAAGCGCTGCGCCGAAACCCTGTTTTTCGATTATCACCGACAGCACGGTCTTCGGATCAAGGTCGCGCGCATCTTCAATACCTATGGGCCGCGCATGCAGCCCAATGACGGGCGCGTGGTCTCCAATTTCATCATGCAGGCCCTGCGCGGCGACGCGATCACCATCTATGGCGACGGCACCCAGACCCGGTCGTTCTGTTATGTCGAGGATCTGGTGGATGGCCTCATTCGCCTGATGGGCACGGACGATACGGTCACCGGGCCGGTCAATCTGGGCAATCCGAACGAGTTCACCATCCGCGAACTGGCGGAACTCGTGATCGAGATCACGGGCTCGGCGTCGAAAATCGAGCATCGGCCCCTGCCCGCCGACGATCCCAAACAGCGCCAGCCGGACATCACCCGCGCCCGCGAGGTGCTCGGATGGGAACCCAAGCTCGTGCTGCGCCAGGGTCTGGAGCGGACCATCCAGTATTTCGAGGACCTGATGGGTCAGGATCTGCTGCCGGGCATCCCCAGCCGGACCGATAAGCCCAAGGCCCGCGCCGCCTCCTGATCAATGGACGTCAAGGCTGGCGCGGACACGAATCCTGCCGCATGGGAGGATGGGTGCCCGTCGGTCCGCCGATGGGCGTGTCTCCTCAGCCTTGAGAGGCCGTGATGACGGTTCTGATCACTGGCGGCGCCGGATATGTCGGCAGCCACACCGCCCACCTCCTTGTCGAGACCGGTCAGCGGCCGGTGGTGCTCGACGACCTCAGCCGGGGCATCCACGCCCTTGTGCCGGACGAGGCGGCGTTCGTGCGCGGCGATATCGGCGATGCGGCATTGCTGGACCGTCTTTTTACGGAGCATGATATCGACGCGGTGATCCATTTCGCCGGGTACATCATCGTTCCGGAATCCGTGGACCAGCCCCTGCTCTATTACGAGCGCAATGTGTCGGCGACCCGGACCCTGATCGATGCCTGTGTGCGGCACGGTGTCCGTCACTTTATTTTCTCATCAAGCGCGGCGGTCTACGGCGCGCCTGCTGTCGATCCGATTCCCGAAACCGCGGCGCTCAAACCGGTCTCGCCCTATGGGCGCTCCAAGCTCATGACGGAGATGATGCTGGAGGATGCCGAGGCGGCCCATGGTCTCAGATCCATCAGCCTGCGGTATTTCAATGTCGCCGGTGCCGATCCCAAGGGGCGCTGCGGTCAGGTCTCCCGCGTGGCGACCCATCTTCTGAAAGTCGCCTCGCAGGTGGCCATCGGCGAGCGGGAGAAACTGACGATCTTCGGCCGCGATTACGACACGCCCGATGGCACCTGCGTGCGCGATTATGTCCATGCGAGCGATCTTGCCGATGCCCATCTTCAGGCGCTGACCGTCCTGCGGGACGGCGGTCCGACCGGTGCGTTCAACTGCGGCTACGGCAAAGGTGTCTCGATCCTCGAAGCGCTCGACGCTTTCGGAGCGGTGCTGGGACAGCCGCTGCCCGTGGAAGACGGCCCCCGCCGCCCGGGCGATCCGCCCACGCTGGTCGCCGATGTCTCGGCGCTGCGCAGCCAATTGGGCTGGCAGCCGCGCTATAATGATCTGGAACTGATGATCCGCACGGCGATGGAATGGGAAAAGCGGGCCGTCACGCTGGAATTCACCCCGCTGTAGAACGGGTTACAGTTCGCCGCGTTTTGCGGCCTTCAGGGCCGTGACGATCCCCTTGACCGATTGCGCGCGCTCGCGCGTGGTCACCAGGATCGCATCCTCGGTTTCGACCACGACCACATCGTCGATCCCCGCCACGGCCACCAGGCGCGACGAGGCGCGCACCAGCGAGTTGCGCACATCCGACAGGATCACGTCGCCCGCCACCGTGTTACCGTCCGCATCCTGAACGGCGACATCATGGATCGCGGTCCAGGAGCCCACATCGTTCCAGCCCATATCGGCGGGCACCACGGCGGCCCGCGCGGTGTGTTCCATCACCGCATAATCGATGGACTCGGCCGGACAGGCCGCGAAGGCCCGCGCGTCCGGTGCATAGACCCGGTTCGACTGATGTCCGGCGTCCAGTGCGGTGCGCGCGGCGTCCAGAATGGCCGGGCAATGGCGGGCCATTTCCTCGATCAGCACATCGCTGCGCACGGCAAAAATGCCGCCGTTCCAGTAATAGGTGCCGGCGGCCAGAAAACTTTCGGCCCGTTCGCGTTCGGGCTTTTCCACAAACGCATCGACCGCGAAACAGCTATCGGCGGCCGGGAGCGGCTCCCCGCGCCTGATATAGCCGTATCCGGTTTCCGGGCGGCTCGGCACAATCCCGTAGGTTACGAGATAACCCTCGCTCGCCAGATGCGCGGCCCGGGCGGTCGCCTCGCGGAATGCTCCCACATCGGTGATGTGATGATCCGCGGGCAGAAGCAGCAAGACACCGTCGGCACCTGTCTGGTTCAAGGTCAAAGCGGCCAGTGCCGCTGCCGGGGCCGTGTTGCGGCCCACCGGTTCGGCAATCACGGCGTAAGGCGCGATATCGAGCGCCTCGAACTGCTGGACGATGGTCTCGGCATGGCGGCGATTGCACACCACAAGCGGATCCCGGAAGGCCACATCGCCGACAAGCTCGCCGCGCACCCGCAACACGGTTTCCTGAATCATGGTGTGGGGCGAGGTCAGCGCATGGAGTTGCTTGGGATGTGCCTCGCGCGACACGGGCCACAGCCGCGTGCCCACTCCGCCGGACAGGATCACCGGATAGACGTTCATCAAAACCCCCAGGGCCTGAGCCACGGCGCCGGACGCGGCGGTTCATCGGTCATTGTTTCATCCATGGCGGCATGTCATCCCCACGGGCGGCCCGGTCAGAGCCGGTCCCCGTCGCGGCTGTCATTGTTGTAGGCCCCGATCAGGCCCCGGGTGGACGCGCTCATCGTCTCGGCGCCCCCGTCAAGCAGCCGCTTGGCCAGGATTTTGCCCAGTTCCACACCGAACTGGTCGAAGGAATTGATATCCCAGATCACCCCTTGGACGAAGATCTTGTGCTCATAAAGCGCAATAAGCGAGCCAAGACGTTCAGGCGTCAACTCATCGATCAGCAAGGTCTGGGTCGGGCGGTCCCCCGGGAAGGTGGCATGGGGCGCAAAGGCGGCGGCGGCGCCGGCGTCCCGGCCCTGGCCGGCCAGCAGCGTGCGCGCCTCGTCCAGACTGCGCCCGCGCATCAGCGCTTCGGTTTGCGCAAAGAAATTCGCCATCAGCAACCGGTGGTGATCGCCCCTGGACTGCTCGGGCCGGGCAATCCCGATAAAATCAGCCGGGACGATCTGGGTGCCCTGGTGCAGATGTTGAAAGAACGAGTGCTGAACATCCGTCCCCGTCCCGCCCCAGAGCACCGGCGCCGTCTGGTACGGCACGACGACCCCGTCCCGAGTCACCCGTTTTCCGTTGCTCTCCATGTCCGCTTGCTGAAGATAGGCTGGCAGCAGGGCAAGGCGCTCAGTATAGGGAAGCAGGGCCCAGCTTTGATAGTTCAGAAAATTCGCGTGCCAGACCCCGATCAAGGCCATCAGCACCGGGAGATTTTGATCGAGCGGCGTGTTGCTGAAGTGCCGGTCCATCCGGTGCGCGCCCTGGCGCAGCGCGTTGAACCGGTCCATGCCCAGATACAGCGCGATCGACAATCCGATCGACGACCACAGGGAATACCGTCCGCCGACCCAATCCCAGAACGCGAAGACGTTCCGCTCGTCGATGCCGAAGGCCTTGGTGGCCGTCAGATTGGTGGACACCGCAACAAAATGCTTGGCCACGTCGGCCTCGCTGCCGCCTTGCGCCAAGAACCAATCGCGGGCGCTGCGGGCATTGGTCATGGTCTCGATGGTGGTGAAGCTCTTGGACGCGATGATGAAAAGCGTCGTTTCCGGATCCACTGCCTCCAACACCCCGGCGAGATCCGCGCCGTCCACATTCGAAACGAAATGGGCGCGGATGCCTTTGTCCGCATACGGTTTCAAGGCGTGGCACACCATGCGGGGGCCAAGATCCGAACCGCCAATGCCCAGATTGACCACATCGGTGATGCGCTTGCCGGTCCGCCCGGTCCAACTGCCGTCATGCACCGACGCAACGAAGCCTGCCATCTGGTCGATTACCGCCTCGACATCGGGGACGACATTGTACCCCTCGACCAGCACCGGCGCGCGGTCCATGCGGCGCAACGCTGTGTGCAGGACGGCCCGGCCCTCGGTCGTATTGATGGGCTGACCGCTCATCATTTCGTTGCGGCGGTGTTCGACATCGCATTCATGGGCCAGATGGAGAAGCAGCGAGAGGGTGTCGTCGGTGAGCAGAACTTTGGAGAAATCCAGGATCATGCCGCAGGTGGCGCGGTTGAACCGGCCGAACCGGTCCGCATCCTCATCGAACAGCGCGTCGATCCGCTTGCCCGCCATGACCTCGTCGCGGTGATGCTCCAGGCGCGTCCAGGTCTGGAGGTCGCTCCGGCCGGGTGTTCCGGCGGTGTGAAGATCGGACTGCTGCGCCATGGCTCGACGGACTCCGTGTGCGGTGGATCGGGGACGGTGACGGATCACAGGACGGCGGCGGGCGCCTCGCGGGTCAGTTCTTCATCGAGCGCCGCATAGGCCGAAAACACATGATAAAACGTGCTGGCCGGGATGCTCTTGGCAACGGGGCGATTGTCCTCGCCCATGACATCGAGCCAGGTCCCATCAGGTGCAGGATCGATATAATACGTAAACAGACGCTCGACGAAGGCATCGACGTCCGCGGCTGGAATGCGCTGAAGCCCGGCCATGACCTGATGGGCGCGGATGGCCTCGGTCTGCGGCCAGCACCGCTTGGTCGCCTTTTTCAGGCGCCCGTCCCGCCAGATCTCATCGACAGCCAGGCCGCTCTGCGCGTCCAGCCCGTGAGCGCGGGCGACCTCGAACAGCCGTCCGGCCGCCTCGGGCAGAGCGCCGCCGGCACGCGCATGATACTCGTTCAACAGAAACACCCATTCGAAATGGTGTCCCGGCTCGATCACCGCGCCCGCCTCGCCGTCGGCCACCTGCCAGTCATCGGTGAAGAACTCGCCGAGCGTGCCGGTCGCGGCATCGTAAAAGACATCGTGGAACAGACCCACGCTGACCTGCGCCCGGTCGAGGAACTGGCTGTCGCCGGTTGCGTCGAACAGCGCCATATGGGCTTCCAGAAGATGCATATGCGGGTTCTGGCGGCGCGGCAGGCTGGCCGGCGCGCCTTCCAGAAAGCCCGGCTGCGCGGGATGCTTGAGGCGCGTGTCCAGCACGTCGAGGGTCTTGGCGATCCAGTCGCGCAGACCGCTTTCGCCGGTCGCCTTGAGCGCCCAGGCCAGCCCGAGCAGAACGAAGGCATGGTCGTAGGTGTCTTTGAGCGTATCGACCGGCGCGCCCGCCCCATCGAGGCGGTGATGAAACCCGCCGGCCTGCTTGTCCCAGCCATGGGTGGTCATCCAGTCCACGCCGCGCAGGATCAGATCGGTCCAGGTGCCCAGGCCCAGGGTCTGGGCATGGGCGTAGGTATAGATCTGGCGGGCCTGAACCCGGATCCGCCGGACCGCATCCGGCTCCGGACGGCCCTCCAGATCGAGCTGTTCGACAAAACCGCCGCGCCCATCCACGCCCCGGTCCGCCCACAGCGGCAGCGCCTGATCGGTGAGCCAGGCTTTGAGCCGGTCCGCGCCATGAGCCATGGGAGCACGTCCTTTCGCTGGAGGGTTGGTCAGATCGGCGGATCGGCGGGCGCCGCAGCGTCCGGGCCGCCCCGCAGTCGGTCAAGGGGCACCTATGGCCGGTTTCCGCGGGTCATTCAAGTCATCCGGCCGGGGGCTCGGGCAGTCAAAAGAGCTAAAGCGGATCGATATCACCGGCGGCCTGTTCGGCCTTGAACCGCGCCCGGAACGCATCGAACCGGCCGGCCGCGATCGCGGCGCGCATTTCCGCCATAAGCTGTTGATAGTACGCAATATTCGCCCAGGAGACGAGCATCGAGCCGAGGATCTCGCCCGCCTTGACCAGATGATGGAGATACGCCCGGCTGTAGTGGCTGGCCGCCGGACAGGACGACGCCTCATCGAGCGGCCGGCTGTCCTCGGCGTGGCGGGCGTTGCGCAGATTGACCGGTCCGCGCCGGGTAAACGCCTGACCGTTTCGCCCTGAGCGGGTGGGCAACACGCAATCGAACATGTCGATCCCGCGCGCCACCGCCTCCACCAGGTCATCCGGCTTGCCGACCCCCATGAGATAGCGCGGCCGCTCCCGGGGCAGATGAGGCACGGTCGATGCGAGCGTCTCCAGCATCAGGTCCTGGCCCTCGCCGACCGCGAGACCGCCCACCGCATAGCCGTCAAAACCGATATCGAGCAGCGCCTCGGCCGAGCGCTCGCGAAGGTCCGGATAGACCGAGCCCTGGACGATGCCGAACAGGGCCTGACCGTCACGGGCGCCGAACGCCTCCCGGCAGCGGGCCGCCCAGCGGGTGGACAGGGACATCGAGGCCTCGGCCTCCTCGCGGGTCGCCGGATAGGGCGTGCATTCATCGAGCACCATGACGATATCGGCGCCCAGAAGGCACTGGATCTCTATGCTGCGCTCGGGCGTCAGCATGATCCGTGTGCCGTCGATATGGGACTGGAACGCCACCCCGTCCTCGGTCAGCTTGCGCAATTGGGCCAGGCTCATGACCTGAAAGCCGCCGGAGTCCGTCAGGATCGGCCGGTCCCAGCGCATGAACCGGTGCAGCCCGCCCTGGCGCGCCACCCGCTCCGCCCCCGGACGAAGCATCAGATGATAGGTGTTGCCCAGAACGATATCGGCGCCGGTCTCGCGCACGGTTTCCACCGTCATCGCCTTGACCGTGCCGGCGGTGCCGACCGGCATGAAGGCGGGCGTGCGGATCTCGCCGCGCGCCAGATGGATCGTTCCGGTGCGGGCCGCGCCGTCGGTCGCGGCGATGTCGAATGTGAGCGCGGGGGTAAGCGCGGGGGTAAGCGCGGGGGTGGTTGCGGGCACGTGGCCCTCCTCGTGCGTCAAGTCTGCCATGCGCGAAGGGGCGCCATGGTCCGGCGCCCCTCGCCCGTTGTCCATCGACTATAGAGCATGCCGCTCCACCGCCCGCAAAGGCGGTCAGTAGTTCACGATCCGGCATTGAAGACCGATCTGGAACCCGAGAAACGGATTGGCCTGGATCAGCCCGTAGATCAGATCCCGGTCGTAATAGGATCCGTGGACATTGCCGTGGACGGCACTGGCGATATCGGCAAGGCAGGCGCAGCTTTGCTCGCCATGGATCGGCGCGCAGGTCCGCATGAAGGTGCTGGGCCCGCTGCTGCTCCCGCCGGACCGGCCATCGAGGGCCTTGACCACGTTCTTGGCCATGGTCGTCGCGACCGGAGTCTGGCAGCCGATTTCCTTCGCGAAGAGACCGCCGATCGCATAGATCTGCCGGCCGCTGGCCGCGCTCCCCAGGGCCTCAATCAGATTGGGGTCCGAATACCGCTTGCCGAACGCACCGACGATAGCGTTGGAGACCACAAAGCCGGTCAAACGCTGGCGCTCGCTCCCCGACAGGTTGAGCGAGCAGTTGCTGAGCAAATGGTCGGCCAATCCGCCCATGAACAGCATGTCGGCATCGCTGGCGTTGAAGCTGCACCCCGTCGTCAGACCGAGCATGGCGCTGGCGAACGGCATGTCGCTGTGTTCTGACGGCACCCGGCAGGTGGCGGCTTGGGAATCCGTGGCCGCGAGGCTGAGCGCCGCGCCGATGATCAGTCCGATAAGTGCTGTGCGAAACATGGTGTCCCCTCCTGAATGACGGCAGCCGGACGAGCCCGGTGCTGAAGTCGCCCATGGCGGGGTTTGGCGCGGTTTTCGGGGCTGGTTACGGATCGGCGCGGAACAGCAGGCTGGCATCCCCGTAGGAGTAAAAGCGATAGCGCGTCGCCACCGCATGGGCATAGGCCGCCCGCATGGTGTCGAGGCCCGAAAAGGCACTGACCAGCATGAACAGGGTTGAGCGCGGCAGATGGAAATTCGTCATCAGCACATCGGCGGCGCGGAACCGGTAGCCCGGCGTGATGAAGATGTCCGTCTCGCCTCGGAACGGATGGATAGTGCCGTCCTCTGAGGCCGCGCTTTCCAGGAGCCGCAGGGCAGTGGTGCCGACCGCGACGATCCGCCCGCCGGCGGCCCGCGCCGCGTTCAGGGCCTTGGCCGTGTCGGGGGCGATCTCGCCCCATTCGGCATGCATGCGATGATCGGCGGTATCCTCGGCCTTGACGGGCAGAAAGGTGCCCGCGCCGACATGGAGCAATACGGTGTGCCGGGCGATCCCGGCCGCGTCGATCCCGCTTAAAAGATCGTCCGTGAAATGAAGACCGGCGGTGGGCGCCGCCACCGAGCCCTCGGTCTTGGCATACACCGTCTGATAATCGTCCGTATCGCGCGCATCGGCGGCGCGCTTGCTGGCAATGTAAGGGGGGAGCGGGACAGTCCCCGCCCGTGCGATAGCGGCATCGAGCGCGGGCCCGTCCTCATCGAAGGCCAGGAGCACTTCGCCGCCCGCGCCTTTCTCTTTGACTTCAGCGCCGAGCCCGCCGGGAAAGGTCAGCCGGTCGCCGGTTTCCAGTTTGCGCGCGGGCCGGGCAAAGGCCCACCAGACATTGAGCCCGGCGCGCTTGTGCAAGGTCAGGCCGACGCGCGGTGTGGTCATGTTGGGGGCGGTGCCGGCAATGCCGCCGCCGGATTCGGTGACCCGCGGTGCCCGGCGCCCGAACAATTGAGCCGGGATCACGCGCGTTTCGTTGAAGACCATCACATCGCCGGCGCGCAACACGGACGTCAGGTCCCGGACGCCGGCGTCGCGCAGGGTCTCGTCCGCGCCCGGATCGACCACAAGCATACGCGCCGCGTCCCGGGGGGCAGCCGGGCGCAGCGCGATCAGGTCTTCAGGCAGGTCGAAATCGAACAGATCGACGCGCATGGGCGTTGGCCGGCGCGATCAGCCCGCAGCGAGTTTCATGGCAACGATCTTGTCCGGATCGTCCACCGGCTCGCCGCGCTTGATGCGGTCCACATGTTCCATGCCTTCGACCACTTCGCCCCAGACCGTGTACTGGCCGTCGAGGAAGGGCGTGTCTTCAAAGCAGATGAAGAACTGGCTGTCGGCGCTGTTCGGATCCTGGGCCCGGGCCATCGAGCAGGTCCCGCGCTTGTGAGGCAGTTTGTTGAACTCGGCCTTGAGTTTCTGGCCCGAGCCGCCCATGCCGGTGCCCGTGGGGTCGCCGGTCTGGGCCATGAACCCGTCGATCACCCGGTGAAAGACCACACCGTCGTAAAAGCCGTCGGCGACCAGTTCCTTGATGCGGGCGACATGCTGCGGCGCGGCGTCGCCCCGCAGACGAATGGTCACGCGGCCCCAGTCGAGGTCGAGAAAAACGAGATCGTCAGCCGTATCGCTCATGGATGATCCATCCTGATGTCAGATGTGAGTGGGAGGGGCTGCGCGGGGCCTCGCACGGAGACGCCGCATATCGGGCCGCCGGGAATCAGCGACCGAGGGGCCGGCTCAAGGGTTCTTGAGAACCGGCATGTCGATATCGAGATCGGCCGGGATATCCGGGATCGAGACATTGGCGGGCGGCGGCGGTGGCCGGCCCGGATCGATGCCCATGGCCTCGAACACATCCGACAGCACCATCATGCGCATGACCCGGTCAGGGGTCAGCGGCGGCTGGCCGCGCGCGACCCGGTCGACGAGTTCCATGCCGACAACGACCTCGCCCCAGGCTGTGTATTGGCCATCGAGATGCGGGGCGTCTGCGAACATGATGAAAAACTGGCTGTTGGCGCTGTCCGGCTCCGACGCCCGGGCCATCGACACCACGCCGCGCTTGTGGGTCTTGTCGTTGAATTCGGCTTTGAGGTCCGGCAGCGGCGAGCCGCCCCGCCCGGTGCCGGTCGGATCGCCGGTCTGGGCCATAAATCCGTCGATCACCCGGTGGAAGATCACCCCGTCGTAAAAGCCGGACCGGGCCAGGGTTTTGATCCGCTCGACATGGGCGGGCGCAACCTCGGGAAACATTTCGATGATGACCGGCCCGGTGACCAATTCGATGAGCACGGCGTTCTCGGGATCAAGGCCCGGCGGTAACTGAATCTGTCCCTGGGCGCGCGCCGGCGACGCGGCCGCGAGGCTCACCGCCAGAACCGCCCCGGCCATGACCAGCAGGGCTCCGATCCGCATCCGCACTTCCCGCATCCTGGTTCCTCCCATGGCCACCCCTGTCATCGGCCGGCTTTCCCGTTCTGAAGTTCATCAAAGCGCGCCAGCAGCACCTGGCGAACGCGCGGCGAGACGAAATTCGACACATCGCCGCCAAGCCGGGCGATTTCCTTCACCAGCCGCGACGCCACCGCCTGGTGCGTCGGATCGGCCATCAGGAACACCGTTTCGATAGCAGGATTGAGGCGCTGATTCATAGCCACCATCTGAAACTCATACTCAAAGTCCGACACCGCGCGCAGGCCGCGCACAATGACATTGGCGCCGACCGCCTCGGCATAATGCATCAGGAGCGTGTCGAACGGCTGGACCGAAATCGTCGCGGTGTCGGGGCCCAGCAGCGTGGAGATCTCTTCCTCGACCATGCGCACGCGCTCTTCCAGGGTGAAGAGCGGGCCCTTGTCCCGGTTGATGGCCACGCCCACGATCAGATGATCGACGAGCTTTACCGCGCGGCGGATGATGTCGAAATGCCCGTTCGTGATGGGATCGAACGTCCCGGGATAGAGTCCGACGCGCTCCATGTGGCTCTTCCTCTCCGCCGTCCCGTCTCAGGCCCGGTTTTTCCGTGCGTATCCGCAGCATGCATCCCAGCGTCAGTGTTCCATCGCCATGGAAAAGGCAGGTTAGCGCCATTGACGCAGGATGGCGAGGGCGCGCGGGGACCGGTCAGGCCTCCGGCGCTTCGTCCCC
>CAZHDI010000090.1:0-13880 GCA_964531285.1 uncultured Alphaproteobacteria bacterium
CCCCGCGAAAACGCCTTCGTCACCGTATCAGCCGCATGATTGGCAGTTCGGGGCGACTTCGCCTAGATTTAACGGGGCGTCTTGGAATGGCGCGGAGGTGCATGAGGGCCCTCGGCCGCAGCGGGCGCCCCTCCACCATGGGCCCCGTTCGGCACGGGCTCCTCTGGGATGCGAAAGGCAACCGATGGTCGATGCCCACAGCGGATTTCAGCCGGCCACGCTGGACGACAAGCATACCGTTGATTACCGGTCCCTTTTTCGGTGGTTCAGGACGGTCATCGGCCCGGAGCACAGCTATTACTGGCTGGCGATCGTGTATGGCATCGGAATCAGCCTGCTGACTCTGGCCTTGCCGATCTCGGTGCAAATGCTGATCGATACCGTGGCCAATACCGGTCTCGTTCAGCCGGTCGTCACGTTGTCGCTGGTGTTGTTTGGTTTGCTGGCGGTCTCGGGGATCTTCTTTGCGCTGCGCGCTCATGTGATGGAGTTGTTCGGCCGGCGCATCTATGCGCGGCTCACCGCCGAAATCGCTCTGCGGGCGGTCCATGCCCAGGTCCCTTACTTCCTGGAAGGCAAACGCGACAGCCTCTTCAACCGCTTCTTCGACATCATGATCCTGCAGCGCAATGTCCCGTCGCTGCTGACCGGGGCCTTCACGCTCATCTTTCAGTCGATCATCGGTTTCGTCGTCGTCTCGCTCTATCACCCCTATCTTTTCGTGTTCACACTTATCGTGGTCGCATCGATCCTGCTGATCTGGCTCATCTGGGGCCGGGGCGCGATCCGTACGGCAATCGATGAATCCTATGCCAAGTTCGACACCGCCCATCAGCTCGAGGCTCTGGCCGAGAACAACGACTATTTCCGCGCCGAGAACAATCTTCAGGCAGCCCTCGCCAAGACCGACGATCTGACCGCCCGGTATGTCCAGGCCAACCGGCGTCACTTCCGGTACTCCTTCTCCCAAGTTGTCTGCTTGCTGTTCGTCTATGCCGCAGGGAGCGCGCTGTTGCTCGGCATCGGCGGCTGGCTCGTCATTCTGGGGCAGCTTACCCTCGGGCAGCTCGTGGCGGCCGAGCTCATCCTCTCGGCGATCCTGCTCGGCATTTCACAGTTCGGCATCTACCTCAGTCAATTTTATGAAGTGACGGCGGCTGTCGAGAAACTGTCCGCTTTCTTTCGTATTCCGCTCGAAACGCCGGGCGGCAAAGACGATCCGTTCGAGTACACGTCCCGTGTCGAGTTTGATCGGGTCGTCACCGAGCGCCGGGACGGCCAAAAGATCCATCTGACATTCGATATTCCGGTTGGGGCCAATGTCCTCGTGCGCCAGCGCCAGATCCCGGCCCAACGCGCCTTCCTGTCCATGCTCCAGGCCTATGAACGTCCGTTGAACGGCTGGGTCCGTCTGGGCGGTCAGGATCTGCACGACCTGAAGTCGAGCAAACTGCGCAGTGCGGTCATGGTGGTCGACAATCCGGGTATTGTTGAATGCACCATGGACGGTTACCTGTCGCTGGCGGCACCCTCCGCGAGCAGTGCTCAGCGTACGGCCGCTCTGAAATTGGCTGGACTGGAGCCCACCGTTCACCGGCTCTCGAAGGGCACCCAAACACCGATTCTGCCCTCCGGTTGGCCCCTGTCGCCGTCCGAAACCCTACGCTTGAAGCTGGCCGCGGCCATTTTGCGCCGGCCCCGCGTCGTGGTCCTCACCGAGATCTTCGATCAGGTCGAGCGCAGCCATTTGAATCCGATCCTCGACTTGCTGGCGACCGATCCGGATGTGACGCTCATCCGCTTCACCGACGACATGCCGCGTGAATGCGCCTGGGCCGATCACCTCATGGACCTGTATGCGGACCGGCAGATGATCGAACCTCTGCGCGGCGACGGAGGGTTCGCATGACCCGGAAGGACGCCAGCATCCGGCGCAAAGGCCTGTCGTCAGAGCTTTACGGCGAGGACGACGTCGCCGCCTTCAAGGCCATCGAAACCGTCCGCATCCCGGCCGCCTCCCGGGTAATCGCGATCATCCTGGTTCTGACGGTCATCGGCGCAACGGCCTTCCTCTATTTCGTGCCCTGGATCCAGACCACATCGGGACGGGGTCAGGTCACGGCCCTCGATCCGCGTGACCGTGCTCAGGATCTCAACGCGCTGGTGTCGGGCCGCATCCAGAATTGGTACGTGCTCGACGGAACGCCGGTGAAGGCCGGCGACGCGATCGTTCAGATCGTCGACAACGACCCGCAGCTTGTGGAACGGCTGAATGCCGAGCGCGCAGCCCTGGAACAGCGGTTGCGGGCAGCCGAGGCCGCCACCCGCACCGCCGCGCTCGATCTCGAGCGCCAGGAACGGTTGTTCGAACAAGGGCTCGCGTCCCGGCAGGATCTGGAGAACGCGGGTATTCGTCTGGAAGATTTGAGAGTGCGCGAAGCCGAAGCCGTCGCCGCATTGAACCGGGCCGATGTCAATGTCTCGCGCCAATCGCTTCAGGTCGTCCGTGCGCCCCGTGACGGCGTGATCGTCTCAGTCGCCACCGGCGGTACCGCAACCTATGTGCGTGAGGGTGACCGTGTGGCCACCTTCCTGCCCGACAATGTTGTGCGCGCGGTCGAACTGATGATCGACGGGCGCGATATTTCCCTGGTCGGTGAAGGGGATGAGGTGCGCCTTCAATTCGAGGGCCGACCCGCCGTGCAGTTTTCCGGCTGGCCGTCCCTTTCGGTTGGCACGTACGGCGGCCGGGTTGCCTTCGTCAATCCGGCCGCCGATCTCAACGGGCGGTTTCGTGTGCTTGTCGCTCCGGACCCGGACGCGGAGATCCCCTGGCCCGACGAGCAATTCATCCGCTTCGGATCGCAGGCACGCGGTTGGATCCTGCTCGGCGAAGTGAACGTCGGCTATGAACTATGGCGCCGGCTGAACAATTTCCCGCCGAATCTCACCGCGCCGCCCGGCGACAGACAAGGACAAGGCAATGCGACGCGTTAATCGCCTCTGGGCGGTGGGGCTCCTGCTGATGACCGTCTGCGTGGCAAAGGGCCATGCGGAGACCTTGGCGGTTGACGACGTCCTCAGTACATCAGCGGCCCATTCGCCGCGCATCCTCCAGACGCTGGCGGAGCGGGACGCGGCCCTTGGCAAGACTCTCTCCGCACAAGGCGCATTCGACACGCAGATCAGTTCGCGCGGTTTCGGACGCTATTCCGGCTTCTGGGACGGCCAGGTGCTGGACACGACCGTGTCGCAGGATCTGCGGCAATTCGGAATAACGCTATTCGGCGGTTATCGGATTTCGGACAACCGCTTCCCGATTTACGAAGATCAATATTTCACCAATAGCGGAGGCGAGTTCAAAGCGGGGTTCGTGCTCTCCCTGCTGCGCGACCGGGCGTTCGATGCGGAGCGGGCCGGGCTGGTCGAGGCGGCCCAAGTGCTCGACGCAGCCGAGCTTGAGATGCTCCTGGCCAGGATTGATGTTCAGCGCCGCGCGACGGTCGCCTACCACCGGTGGGTCGCCGCCGGACTTCAACTCGATGTCTATGAGGACCTCCTCTCCATTGCGCAGGATCGCGACCGGGCGCTCGAACGCCGGGTGCGCGAAGGCCGCGTCGCCCGTGTTCTGGTGACGGACAATTTCCAGAATGTGCTGCGGCGCCGGGCCCTGGTGGTCGAGGCTCGCCGTCAGTTGGCCGTCGAGGCGCAGGCGCTGTCGCTGTATTATCGCGACGACACCGGCTTGCCCATGGTGCCTGAAGCGCCTCAATTGCCGCGGACCTTCCCGCCGGTCGGCGACCTGCCGCCGCTGGCACCGCAAGAAACCCTCACCCGCGCACAGTCCTTGAGACCGGAACTGGCCCTGATCGAAACCAATCTGGCCCTTGCTGAAAACCGCATGCGCCTTGCCCGCAACGATCTCAAACCGCAGCTCGATCTGGAATACTATGTGGCCCGGGATTTCGGCGCGGTCGCGGAGGGTGGACCAAGCCGTGAGGGTACGGACAATGTGGTGGCCGTGGTGTTCAAGGTCCCGCTCCAGCAGCGCGATGCCCGCGGCCGGATCGCGGCGGAAAAAGCAACCATGCGCGCGCTGGACCATCAACGCCAGTATCGCGAGGAGCAAATCGCGGTCGAGGTCCGCACTCTGCACCTGGATCTTGCCGCCACCCGCGAGATGGTCGCTCTGGCGCTCGACGAACAGCAGCAGGCGGAAATCATGCAGGATCTGGAGCGCCGGCGCTTTGAAGGCGGCGTGAGCGATTTCTTCCTGCTGAACGAACGCGAAGAACGCGCGGCCAATGCCAAGATCCGGCGCGTCGCGGCCCAACTCCGGTACTTCGTGACGCGGGCGGATTTCAACGCCGCGGTCGTAAACCTGAGCGCGCTCGGACTGGACGACTAAGGCCGGTCAAACCGTCATCGATATGCCGCGATAGATCTTGGACCGGTAGCGTGAATCCTGAACGTCCGGTAACGGAGCGCCGGCCAATATCAGCGCGCGAACGAACCGTTTCAACTCTTCTTGATGCTCCTCGTCGTTGCGCGGCTCTTCCGATTGGACCCGGCGCGTCAGATTGATCTGATTGGCCGGCACATCGTGCACCAACCGCTCATTCTCGACGGCCAGGGTCGCGGTGAAGGCATGTAAGGTCGTCTTAATGAAGTTGGCCAGGGCGAATGCCCGGCCATTCGTCCCCTGCGGAACATCCGGAGACACAAGAACAAGCTGGCAATCGTCATAAAGCGACGCTTTGCGCGCCACCCGGAAGTGCTGCGTCAGGTTTTCTTCAATGACATGCTGGAACTCATCGGCCCGCAGGGGTGCCGCCTCATCGAACAACCGGTCCGGAAGCCCTTCATTCATCATCGAGACGACCGTGACCGGACGGCCCCATTGGCTCAAGGCCTGATCCATCGCGCTTTCGACATCCGATCCGGCGACAAGCACATGAACCTGATCCTCGGGATAATCCGGCACCATGCTGAGGATCGCCTGCCCGCCGCGTGCGCCGCGCGGGATCAAGACGATGGTGCCGACCTTACACTCGCTCAACAGGTACCTTACGGCCTCGGCGGTGTAGTCGGGCAGATGTTCGCCTATGAGCCAGACGGTTTTGCCGGCCATTTGGTCCAGCCGCTCCTGGCGCGGACCGCCGAACATTTCCCGCTCCGTTGTCGAGCGTTCGACCCGCAAGCCGCCCGACGGCATGAAAGTCTCGCCACTGACGGCCCGGTCGGCGAGGAAGAAAACGGTCGCCTGCGCCACTTCCGTCTCGGTCGGCATGATCCCCAGATGCAGTTGAGACAACACGCCTTTGCCGACCTTGTCCGCCTCCCGGTCGATCTGGTCTTGCGGCAAGAACGGTGCATCGTCCGGCGGCGTCAGGACGAGCCAGTTGCCCGAGCCGTCGCCGGTCTGATCCTGCCAGACCGGCGTATCCAGCAGCGCCCCGCCGAGTTTCAACCGCGAAAGCAAGCGCGCTGCAAGGGCCGGCGTCAGCACAAACTGATCCCAGGTACACACCCCGTCGCCCTGGCGCGCGAACTCAAGCGCGAGCTTGCGCAATTGCGGCGGCGCCTGGGTATCGTGAGACAGGGTACTGATCTTATTCCGGGATAACCGCGTCAGGACACGGCCGACCGGCGCCCCGTCGCGCACGGCTTGAATGACCGCGGCATAGACCGCGTTCAGACGCTTGTTCTCAAGAATGAGTTTGGCCCGCCTTTGAAACAGGCCCGGCTTGCCGCCGACACCCGACAGGCGATCGCCATCCACCGGTCCCGGAGCAATCGCATTGCATTGGACTTCAGGGCCTAGGAACCGGGAGAAGTTCTCGACCATGGCCCGTTGTCCGGCTTTGGACACCGCATAGTCGGCACGGTTCGGATAGGCCACGGCCAGAAACTTCTCGCCGCCGAAATACGACGATACATTCAAAATATAACCGCTGCCCTGGGCCTTCATACGCGGGGCTACCAACTGCATGAGCAAAAAGTTCGAGACCATATTGGCGTTCAAGGTAAAACGCCAGGCATCGACATCCATGTCGACAACCATATCCTCCGCACCCGCCACACCGGCATTATTGATCAGATAATCGATGCGCCCGAAGAGCGCGATCGTCTGATCGACGGCACGGCGCAAGGCATCGAAATCGCTGACATCCACATCGGCAACGATCTGAACGCGGCGCTCCACGCCGGAAAACCCAACATTCTGAAGCTCTTCGACAATCCGGGCGCGCGTCGCCTGAAGCTCGCTCTCCCGGCGCGCCACCATCATCACCTTGGCCCCGGCCAATGCCAGAAGCCGCGCAACCTGACCGCCGATCCCGGCCGAGCCGCCGGTGATGAAGGCAACCTTGCCGAGATGAAGCCCCGTGATGTTTTCGGCAAACCCGACCATCCCGCGCGGTGCGCCGGTCTCATCGCCGATATTGCCCGGCACTTTGATATCGATCTCGGAGATATAGCGTTCCTTGAAGACGATCCGTGTCGCATGCATCGCGACAAAGCGGATGTTCTCATCTTCGCGGTTCGTGTACCGGATGATCTGATTGCCCCAAACCGTATGCAGAAGGTTCTCACGCGCCGCGTCGGCGCGGCTCTCATCGCGCCAGATCCGAATGAGTTGGGTTAGCCCGGCGGACAGGATCCTGTTGAAGATATCGTCGAGCCCATCGCTGGGATTCGACATGAACACCACACGCGGGTCCTGGACCAGATGGATATCCTGGCGCCAATACCGGCTGAGGGTCCGCGCCACCGCGACGGCGCCGGTGAGTTCCACCTCCATAAATTCGGCAACGAGATCGTCTTGGACCTCGACCGCCGTGCCTGTGAAATGGCCCGGCGCCTTGAGCGGCATAACGATCGCACTGGTGATCGGCCCGTTGGCGGCATCGAAATCGCGCAGCGCGGCTTCCATTGCCTCGGGTTCGGACCGCTTGAATCGTGTGATCGTCAGGCCGCCTTCCGTATCGAGCGTCCCGATCCTGGCTTGGGCCTGGGCGACATCCGCCTGGCGTGCGAGCCCCAGAAGCACCCGCGCCCCACAGTCAATCTGTATACGGGCAATCTCCAGCGCGTCGTCCCAATCCTCCCCGGCCACGATCAAGACTGCGAGGCCCGCGCCATCGAGGGAGCGCATCGACGGCCGGGTCATATAGGTCGATTGCGAGTCCTTCGTGACCCGCATGCCATGGGTGACATCGACCTCGACGCCATTAAGAGCGGCAGAGTCTTCACTGGCAAGAAACAGACAGGTCTGGGCGATATCGGTCGGCGTAGGCAGGCCTTTGCTTTTCCAACCTCCATCGAACCGGCGCTCAAGCGACATGCGGCCCATGAAATGATCCGCCGTCGCCCCTTCTTCCTGACCCTGCATCTTGTCCATGGCCGCAAAAACGGTGCGGATCCGATCGCTCTCGATGGGACCGGGAAAAACCGTATTGACCCGGATGCCGCGCGGCCCCAATTCCAGCGACAATTGGCGGGAAAGCGCGTTCAGCGCGGCTTTCGGCACCACATAGGCGGTGCGGCCGTAATAGCGCGTGTGCGAAAAGATGGTCGAGACATTCACCATCGATGCGCCCACGGGCATGAAGGGCGCAGCGGCCCGCGCGACATTCCAGGTCACGCCCAGAATGTTCCGCATGGCATCGGCCACCGTCTCGCTTTCTCCGCTGGCCTGCGCTTCAGCCTCGCTCAGCGGGACAGCATGCAGCGGCTGCTTAGGCCCCGGCGACCCGGCATTATTGACCAGAATGTCAATCCGCCCAAAGACGGATCTCACCTCGGCCAGGGCCGCGCGCACAGAGTTCGGATCGGCGCCGTCGAGCAGAGCGGTTGCCACGCGGGCGGCAGGCACCCCGGTTTCAGCAAGCACCGCGTCGCGAGCGGCCTCGATGCGGTCTTTGGTGCGCCCGGTCATGACCAGGAACGCCCCTTCGCGCACAAAATGGCGGGAAATTTCGCCGCCGAGATTGCCGGCGGCACCGGTCACCACGGCGACCTTGCCGGCCAGCCGCCCGGTGCGGGTCATGTCGAGATCGGCGTCGCGGTCGTCACGGCTCATGGCAATGCTCCTCGCCCGCTCGCCGGGCATCATGGTTCATGATGGGCGGCGGCCCAGTATTCCAGCAACTCGTCGCGCCCGCGCAGCCCCATGGCGGGAAGGGCGTGATTGACCACATAAGTCGCACCCTGATGGGTGTTGTCCCACATGGACTGATGCGCCTTCGGCAGATCCGCCCACGGAACCACCGTTGGGTCCGTGACATCCAGCAGGCCGGCCGAGACCATGCTGTTCATCAGCGTCACTTCATGGGCATTGCATAGGTGGGTCCCGAAGATATTCGCGGTCGGCATGATGATGCGCCGCTGCCGCGTCCAGACCTGAGGGGCGTAGAAGGTATAGCGGCGCCCGGCCATGGACTCAGCAAAGACGACCCGGCCGCCGAATGGCTTCACAAGCGATGTGGAGATGCCGAGCGTATCCGCCGCCGCGCGCTCCACGACGAGATCCGGCACGCCGCGCGGGTTGCCGGGGGAACGCAACAGCCGGCCCACCGCGGATCCGAACGGCTTGAGCGTGCGCTGCTGATAATCCCGAACGCCGGTCTTGAAGGTTTCGATATCCTCACGCGCATCCGGGAGCCGCGGCAGTGTCGACGGCCAATCGAAATTCGCACCGCCCTGCCGCTTGAGCCCTTCCAGGCTGACAATGCCCTCGACGGTCTCCTCGAGACCAAGCGACTGGAGGAACTCCCGCTGACCGTCCGTGGTCGTCACAATGACCATCCGCGCCTTGAACAGGCGGGCCGCTTCGATCATTTCCAGCCCGGTCTCGTCGGCCAGTTCGCGCGTTCCGGGTCCGTAATAGAGCAGCACGGATTCGCCGCCCCGCAGGGCCGCGCGTTCGAGCATCGTCTCCGGCTTCTCAAAGCCCGGCTTGCCCACAAAGCTGAAATGATATCCCGATGATGCTCCATAGAAGGCGAGCGTGCCGTGTTCGGCCAGAAGCTGAAAACTGCGTGGGAACGCGTGCTCGCCAGCATGGCTCACGACGAAATCCGCGAGCCGTCCGCCATTCATGTCGCGGTACCGGTCAAGAAGGGCGTTGCCCTCGGCCTCCCAGGCGGCAACGCCCTGAGGGTCATCCGGCACCGGCGTAAAACAGGCGGCAAGCGCCGGGTCCTTGCGGTTGATCGCTCCGGCCGCGCCCTGGGCTTCGATAAAAGCGGCGCGCTCGTCACTGGAGACCATGCCCGTGACCGCAAGGCCCGTCCGTACACTGCTTTTCAGCGCATCGAGACCCGTCCCGGTCGCCGCGCCTTCCACGAAAAGGGTCTTGCCCGGCGTAATCCGAAGCGTCGTGAACAGACACCGGGTGATCGTTCCCAGATTGAGCGTATAGCTGCCGGCCTGCTCGAGGGTCAGATCGGCGGGCGGCGCGTGAAGCTGGGGGCCTTGGACGGTCAGAAACTGAGCATGGCTCCCGGTTTTGGTTTCATAGCCTTGGATCGCGAAGCCGGCATACATCGGATCGTTACCGGCCTCCGGGGACAGAAGATCCGTGGTCCCGGAATAGATCGTCACCATGTCGCCGATATTGAGCCGTCCTTCGGCCTTGACCTCACTGCCCATGGCCACGACCAGCGCCAAACCGCCGGATCCGGTGATCTGAACGTCTTCGTCATGGGAGTCGAAGGGCGAAACAGGCACGCCGGTCAGCGCCCAGTTGTCGTTGAAGTTGACTTCCGAGGTGAGCAGATAAACGAGAGCCTCGTTCGGCTCCGGCTTTGGGACCGGAACGATCACTTCGCGCTCATGGGTTGCCGGCGGCCCGAAACGCGGCGCGCCCGTATCCGGATCGCGAGTCACGCCGAACGCAAGCTGATAGGGCGGGATCGGCGTCACACCCGGATAGAACGGCGCGCCGACGGGAAGCAGGTCGCCGTCCGCGATCAGACGGTCGCGGCGCGGGGTATGCTCCGCGTCGATCCAGACACCGTTTCGGCGCACGGGCAAGGGGGGACTCTGACGGTCCATGAACTGTTGAATGCCGGTCTTGCCGCCCTCGGGGTCGATAATGGCTTCGGCAAATCGCTGCGCCTCGACCGTCAGGCCTGCACTCATCCCCTGGGACCAGCCGGTGCGGATCGCATCGAGCGCGCGCTCTCCGGCCCGGTCGCGCCCGGCCCAGGCGAGTTGCCGCAGGATCCGCTGAACGAAACCGTCATTGAGCGCCGCGTCGAGATCCACAGAACCCGGCTCTTCCCATCGTTCGGTCATCGCCGCGCGGGCATCGAAGGCCCGGCCCAGGACACTGTTCTGCCGATCCCGGACGAAATCCCGCACGGCGCCATGGGCCATGGCCAGAACGCTGTCGCCGCCGCCGGCCAACGCATCGACGGCGCCGAGGGCCAGCGCGTCCTCCGCGCCGATGGCCCGCCCGCCCAGAATGAGATCGAGGGCGTCGCGCAGTCCCGTTTCGCCGTGCGCTTCCGTCAGCAGGCGCGGCAACCGCTGGGTGCCGCCATAGCCGGGCAAGAGCCGCAGATTGATTTCCGGCTGGCCAAACCGTGCCGTGGGTTCAGCGATCCGGTAATGGCAGGCCAGCGCAAACTCCATACCGCCGCCCAACGCAACGCCTTGAATCGCGGCGATGCAGGGCTTGCCCATCGTCTCGATCTTCCGGAAAGCCAGTTGCGCGTTGTTCGGCAGAACCATGGCCTCGCCGACCGTGTTCACCTCTTCCAGCATCTGCCGGATATCCGCACCGGCCACGAACGACGCGCGGCCCGCGCCGGTAAAGACCACGGCCACCACATCGCTTTTACGCGACAGATGCTCGACCACGGTGACCAATTCATCGATCGCCCGCTCATTCAGCGCATTGACCGGCGGATTGGTGACAGTGACCGTCGCGACCCGCTGGCCGGGCGCAACATCATTGTACTGAACGAGAAAATAGCGATACCGCTCGAACAGAGCCTGATCATCCGACAGTTGCTGGCGGCGCTGCCAATCGGCGACAACGGCCTGCAACTCATCCAAGCTTTCGGGATTGCGCAGGGTACTGACATCGCCAAGATCGCCGCCCTCAACGACAGCGCGCACCATGCGGCGCATATATTTGCCGCTGCGGGTTTCGGGAAAAGCGCTGACCTCCAGAAAGTCCGACGGGACCGCGACGGCACCTTTCTCGGTGCGCACCAGATCCGTGAGCCGGCGCCGGTCGTCCTGGGTCAGACGGCGGCCCTCGACCGGGGTCACAAACGCGACCGGCGTGACGCCTTTCTCGCGATGGGGCGCACCGATCACCAACACATTGCCGACGGGCGAGCCCGGATCGAGCGCCTTGTCGCGCAGGATCGCTCCCTCGATCTCTTCGGTGCCGATACGGTGTCCCGAAACATTGATCACATCATCGGACCGGCCGTGCAGCGAAAAGGACCCGTCCGCATAGTGAATGGCGAAGTCGCCTTGCGTATAGGCCCATGCGCCCCGCCAGCGCTGCCAATACGTGGCGGCATAGCGGTCCGCATCCCCTTTCCAGCCCGGCGCCACGCGTGCGGCATGGCCGTCCTGTTCGATTCGGAAGCGCTCCGTATCGCCCCATATCGTTCTGGCCAGATAAGGATATGGTAGTGTAATGACGATCTCGCCCTTCTCGTCCTCCCCGGCCCGCCGCCATGGCGCCCCCTCTTGGGCATCGGCACGCGTCAAACGCACAGTGGCAGGCTCCCCGCTTGCGGCCGCATCCTCAACCCAGACATCGCCGACGACCCAGGGCAGCGGATAGGTATGAGCGTCCGCCCGCAGGGGAAAATCCGGGTTCCCGTAAAAATGGGTCCAGGCAATCCCGCCATGCTCGGTCGCCCAATAGCTGTTGATATACCAGGGTGTCACATGCTCCATGGCAAAGGCCTGCACGGCGGGCGATGTCGGCTCGGCACAGAATGTCGCGACACGGAGCGACGACAGGTCATAGGCCTTGATGTCGCTCAAATTCTCCGGATTCTGCATGACCGATTTCAGGAAGGTCACGCCGGCCTTGAAAATACTGACGCCATACCGCTCGATGATCGACGCAAAGCGGCCGGCATGGGGAAAAACGGGAGATCCTTCCGTGATGACGGTGGTCACACGGGTCAACAGCGCCGCGGAGATGA
Organism: uncultured Alphaproteobacteria bacterium; assembly: GCA_964531285.1. Lineage (GTDB taxonomy): Bacteria > Pseudomonadota > Alphaproteobacteria > JAJFIK01 > JAJFIK01 > CAZHDI01. The sequence continues at coordinate 12,186 of CAZHDI010000090.1, forward strand.
GATAACTCTGACCCGTGATCCAGCCGGGATCGGCGACCACATACATCACGTCCCCGGGGGCGGCATCGAAGGCGGCCGGCATGGTCGCGGCGAGCCCGGCGCAATAGCCGCCATGGACATGCACCACGCCCTTGGGCTTTCCGGTCGAGCCTGAGGTGTAGATGATAAAATTCGGATACTCCGCATCCACCGGCAGAACCGGCACACCGGCCCAGATGGCCCGCACGAAATCCCGATCGGAGAGCTTGAAGAGCGCCGCCTCATCCGGCACATCAAGTCCCGCTTCCCGGGCGGCTGCGAGAATCTCCGCCGCCGCCCGGTCGGTGAGATCATGGCTCCAATAATCCCGGTCCGGATTCCAAATCACATCGGGGTGGCCGGTATGCTTGACGACGATGACCGCTTCGACGCGCGGCGGCGCATCGACGAGACTGGACGCAATGGCGATCCGCAGGCGAGCCGATTGCTGTGCGTCGATCGAGCCGGTCTGACCGAGATCGGTCAACGCCCGGCCTACACCGCGCATGACATCGGACCGCTCGACGGTCACTTCCCCCGTGAGCAAATCGGCTACCGTCTCGATAATGCGCCGGGCGTCCGTGTCCGCCACACCCAAGTCGGCGTCGCGCAAGGTGTCCTGGAGCAACTCCATGGCGACCGAAACCGGAATAAAATTATCCAGCGCCGGATCGGTATAATTCGCCTTGAACGGCACAAGCTGCGCATTCCTGTAGCTGCCGTCGGCGGTGATCACCACGCGCGCCCCGGCATCCGCAATGCGGTCCGACAGGGTCTTGTCGCTAAAGCCGCCAAAAACCGGGGTATACAGAATACCAAGCCGCTTGGCCGCCTCGGTCCAGTAGATCTGCGCCGGAATGCTGGGCATGTTGAGCGCGATCCGGTCGCCGGCCTTAAGGCCCAACGCCTTGAGCGCCAGAGCGCATTTGGCACTTTCCCACAGCAATTGCCGGCGCGAAACGGCATAGCTGTCAATCGGGCCACCGCGCCCCTGATTGCTGGACATGTTCCAGCGGTCGCCTTCGAAAATGAGCGCGGCTTCCTCGCCATGGCCCGCCAGCACATGACGGTCCACTTCGTTGAACGCGGCATTGGTCAGCCCGCCCTCGAACCATGCGAAATGCGGCGGCTCATCGGCGTTCAGAGCCCGCTGCCAGGGCTCGAAATCCGCAGGCAGATCAAGATGCCCGGTCTCAGCGGTCGTGGCATCCCATGCCTGCCAGACGCCCGCAGCGTCGTTCCAAAACGTCCAGACGCCGTTCGCCCCGTGATCGGGCAGGAACCAGCAAATCATGCGCTTGGCGAGGTTGCCATGAAACGCACCCGGATCATCGAGCACAGCGTCGCGCATGCGCTGCCACGCTGTACGATCAGTAATCGGATTACGCGCCGGCATGGGCACGCTTGGTGAAAACTCGTCGGTCAGAACGCTTCCCCCTTCGCCAACGGCCGCGCCGGCACAGACCAGCGCACCGCCCGGTTTCGGGTCTTGCCGCGCGCCGCCCATCAGTGAGCCCTGACAAAAGCGTACTCTATCAGCCTGGATTTGTGAAAGCCGGCGCGCGCGCACCAATTCTGCACGGCGAAACAGGACTCTAAGTCCCTCCGACGTTAGGCGTACGGACAGTCAGTAGTTTTGATGATTTGTCATCATCAGTTTGATGGCCTCATCCGGCC
>CAZHDI010000091.1:0-13825 GCA_964531285.1 uncultured Alphaproteobacteria bacterium
GCGGCTACTGCTTCAGCACGTCCATCTGGATCGGGCCGTCGGCGCGGCCGTGGATGAACTGGTCCACATACTCATTGCCGCCTTCGTCGATGGTCGCCGCGTCGCCGCGCCAGATGATCCGGCCCCGGTAGATCATGGCGATATCGTCGGCGATCTTGCGGGCCGAGGCCATGTCATGGGTGATCGACAGGGCCGTCGCGCCCAGTTCCTGCACCCGTTCGACGATCAGCTCGTTGATCACATCGGCCATGATCGGGTCGAGCCCGGTCGTGGGCTCGTCGAAGAAGATGATCTCCGGCTCGGTCGCGATGGCGCGCGCGAGGCCGACGCGCTTTTGCATGCCGCCGGAAAGCTCGGAGGGATAAAGCTCGCCCACCTCAGGCCCCAGGCCGACCTTGGCCAGGGTGTCGATGGCGATCTCCTTGGCCTCGCGCTGGCCCATGCCGCGCCCCTGGATGAGCCCGAAGGCGACATTCTGCCAGACCCGTAAGGAATCGAAGAGTGCGGCGCCCTGAAACAGCATACCGAATTTCTGACGCACGCCGTCGCGCTCGCGCTCGCTCATGGTGGTGATTTCCTCGCCGTCCACCTTGATCGAGCCGCCGTCGGGCCGGAGCAGCCCGAGAATGCATTTCAGCATCACCGACTTGCCGGTGCCCGACCCGCCGATGACGACGAGCGAGCGGCCGCGCTCGACGGTCAGCGACAGGCCGTTCAGGACCTTCTTGGGCCCAAAGCTTTTGTAGACATGGGCGACTTCGATTTTAGGGCTCTGCCGGTCCGACATCGGGTCCTCAACTGAACAGCAGCGACGTCATCAGATAATTCGCCGCGAGAATGAGAATGGAGGCATAGACCACCGCGAAGGTCGTGGCCGCCCCGACGCCCTGGGCACCGCCCTTGGACTTAAAGCCGTGATAACAGCCCATCAGCGCAATGATGAAGCCGAAGACCGCCGCCTTCCACAGGCCCGAGGTGATGTCGCTGACCTCGATGAAATCGAGCGTGTTCTTCAGATACGGCCCCGAGGAAAAGCCCAGCGACTGGGTGCCCACGAGCCAGCCGCCCATGATGCCGATGGCGTCGGCGATCAGGACCAGCAGGGGCAGCGAGATGACCGCCGCGATCAGGCGCGGCGCGATCAGATATTGAAACGGGTTGGTCGACAGGGTGCGCAGGGCGTCGATCTGTTCGGTGACCCGCATGGTGCCGATCTCGGCCGCGATGGCCGACGAGACCCGGCCCGCCACCATCAGCCCCGCGAGCACCGGCCCCAGTTCGCGGGTGATGCCGAGCGCCACGATGTTCGGCACGATGCTTTCGGCGTTAAAGCGCGCCCCGCCGATATAGATCTGCAAGGCCAGCACCGCGCCGGTGAACAGCGCCGTCATGCCCACGACAGGCAGCGAGTAATAGCCGATGCGCAGCATCTGCTGGCCGATCAGGACCGGGAAAATCGGCGGACGGAAGCAATGGATGATCGCGGTGAGGGTGAATTTCGACAGATCGCCCACTTGCGCGAAAAAGGCGAGGGTGACCCGCCCGATGATCGCCAGGGGGTTCCATTCGCGAACCCGCGAGCGTTCTGCTGCAAACATGGCGATAGGCCCCCGCGTCAATCAGCTTCCAACATAGTGGCGGGCATAGCGCCGGCCAAGGGCGGTCAGTATCTCATAGCTCACTGTGCCGGCCGCACGGGCCACGTCGTCAAGGCGCGCCGCACCGCCGATCAGATCCACCCAGCCGCCCTCTTGGCCCCAGTCCGCCGGCACATCCGTGACATCGACGCTGATCAGGTCCATCGAGACCCGTCCCGCCAGCGGCACCCGGTGCGCCCCGATCCCGGCCCATGCGGACCCGCTGGCCGAGCGCGGATAGCCATCGGCATAGCCGGCCGAGAGTGTCGCGATTCTGCGCCGTCCGGCGGCCTTGAATGTCGCTCCGTAACCGACCGTATCCCCGGTGTCAATTTCGCGCACCTGGAGGATCCGTGCGCGCAGACACACCGCCGGGGTCAGCGCCCCTCTGTACAGATCGATGCCTGGATCGGCGCCATACAGCGCAAGGCCCGGGCGGACCATGTCGAAGTGAAAATCCCGCCCCAACGCAATGCCGCCGGAATTGGCCAGGCTGGCGCGCGCGTCCGGCATCGCCGCGAGGCACTCACGATAGCGCGAGCGCTGATCCGCGTTCATCGGGTGGTCCGGTTCATCGGCGCAGGCTAGGTGACTGAGCACATAGGCGACCGGGAAGCCGATGTCCCGCGCGGCGGTCTGCGCCCAGGCCTCCGGTGGAAGGCCGAGCCGGCTCATCCCGGTGTCCACATGGATCATGGCGGCCTGGGCCCCCGTTGACCCCATCGGCTGAGCGGCCCGCCAGCGTGCGATTTCATCGGGCGTGTTCAGGACCGGCGTCAGACCATGGGCCGCGAAGGTGGGCTCCGTGCCGGGCAGAAGCCCGTTCAGGACCGCGATCTCGCAGCCGTCGAGGGCCGGCACCGTCCGCAGGGCGAGGCCCTCCTCCAGATGGCCGACAAAGAACAGGTCGCAGCCCTCCGCCGCGAGCCGCCGGGCGACGCGTTCCGCGCCCAGCCCGTAGCCATCCGCCTTGACGACCGCCGAGACGCGGGCCCCAGGGGTCAGGGTCCGCAAATGGCGGTAGTTCCGCGCGACCGCGCCCAGATCGACGGTGAGCACGGCGCCGGCATGAGCGTCCGGCACGTCGGCCAAGGGCGCCAGAGGCGCGCGCATCGGATCTGCGGCGGCGCCGGCCGGGAGAGCGGGTTTGGGAAACGCAGACTGAGCCATGGGTCCTGTTTACCACGCGGGGCGTTGAAGGAACCCGAACTCAAAGGCCGCGATTTCGGCGAGGGTAGGGCGGAGACGCCGGACCCGTGCAATCACACCGCCTGCGCGCGCGCGGCGACGTGGATTTCCTCCACCAGCCCCTCATCGAGGGCAAGGCGCGCGGCGAGCATCTGGAGATAGGCCTTCTGGGCCGGATCCTCGCCGTCGATGGCCACCAGTGACGCCGCATAGATCTCGGCGGCATGTTCCGGGGTGTCGGCACCGGCGACCACGGCGTTGATGTCGAGCGGCGCACTCAGCTCATCGAACACGAAGGCCTTGGACCCAGCATCCAGATCGAGGGTTTCCAGGCGCGCAAAGATCCGCGCTTTCTCGTCGCCGTCGATCTGACCGTCGGCCTTGGCCGCCGCGATCATCGCGCGCACCAGCGCTTGGCCCAACGCATCCTGGGCGGCTTCGTCCTCGGGCGCGGGCAGGAACGCGCCTTCCGGCGCGGCCTCATAATCGGGTTGGGCCGAGCCTGCGGGCCCTTGCTCCGGTTTCGCCGAGTGGCGCTGCCAGGCGTAGTAGGCGAGCCCGCCGAGCGCCGCCAGCGCACCGTATTTGGCCGTCTTGCCCAGAAGCTTGCGGCCCGATTTGCCCATGAGCATGCCGCCTGCAAGCCCTGCGGCGCCTGCGGCGGCGCCGGTCATCGCGGTCTTGCGGGTCGAGGGATCGTTCTGAAGGGCATCGAGGACTTTGGCGACATCGAACATGGGGGCGGGCTCCGCGCTCACAACAAACGACCGCAGAAATGGGGTGCCGCCGGGCGCCGCGCAAGAACCGCTATGCCATCGGGCGTTCGACCCTAGAACCCGTCGTCGCCGCCGCTGCGGGAGGGACCGGCATAGTTGTGGAACCGGGTGATTTCCGGGTCGAACATCAGTGTGGTGACGCCCGTCGGGCCGTGGCGGTGCTTGGCGATGATGACCTCGGCCAGATTCTTGATGCGGTCTTTCTTCTCCTGCCATTTCAGCAGCTTGTCCTGGGTCTCCGCATCGCCGAAGGACGCCCCGCCGTCGTCGGTGTCTCCGGGGCGTTTCTGGTCGTGATAATACTCCTCGCGGAAGATGAACATCACGAGGTCCGCATCCTGCTCGATCGAGCCGGACTCCCGAAGATCCGCCAGTTGCGGACGCTTGTCGTCGCGGTTCTCCACCGCCCGGCTGAGCTGGGAGAGCGCGATGATCGGCACGCTGAGTTCCTTGGCCAGCGCCTTGAGGCTCGTGGTGATCTCGGTCATCTCCTGGACCCGGTTCTCCGCGCGTTTGCGGCCCGAGCCCTGGAGCAGCTGCACATAGTCCACGATAATCAGATCGACACCCGGCTTGCGGGCCATGCGCCGCGCCCGGCTCATCAGCGCGCTGATCGACAGCCCGCCCGTATCGTCGATATGCAGCGGAATATGCTGGATCTGCGAGACCGCGCGCGCCAGGGATTCGAACTCCTTTTTGGTGATGGATCCTTCGCGGATCCGGTGCGAGGGCACGGCGGCCTGTTCGGCGAGCATCCGCGTGGCGAGCTGATCGGCGGACATTTCCAGGCTGAAGAACAGCACCCGCCCGCCGGCCTCGAGGGTTTCCTGGCCCATGGCATCGCGCCCCATGCGAAACGCCCGTGCGATGTTGAAGGCCATGTTGGTGGCAAGCGATGTCTTACCCATGCCCGGGCGCGCCGCGAGGATCACAAGATCCGAGCGCTGAAGACCGCCGAGCCGCCGGTCGAGATCGGAGAATTCCGTGGCGATCCCGGACAGGCCGCCGTCGCGCTTGTAAGCGGCATCGGCGATGGTCAGGGCGGTTTCCAACGCCTTGGCGAAGCCGGTCGCCCCGTCGCCGTATTTGCCCTTCTCGGCAATTTCGTAAAGGCTTTGTTCGGCATCGACGATCTGCGTGGACGGATCATCGTCGATATCGGCCTCATAGGCCCGGTTGACCATGTCCTCGCCAATGCCGATCAGACCGCGCCGGACCGCCAGATCGAACACGGTCTGGGCGTAATCGCGCACATTGATCGTCGCGGTCGCCGCCGCCGCCAGTCCGCCCAGATAGGCCGGACCGCCGACTTCCTGCAAGACCGGATCGGTGTCCAGATAGGTCGCGATATTCAGCGGCGTGGCGACACGGCCCTTTTCGATCAGTCGGCCGACGGTCTCGAAAATCTTGGCGTGCAGCGGTTCGTAAAAATGCGTCGCATCGATCGTGTTGGCGGCCTCGAAATAGGCTTCGTTGTTGACCAGCACCGCGCCCAGAAGCGCCTGTTCGGTCTCGATGGACGCGGGCGCGCGGCGCGGCCCGTCGAGATCGGACTCGTCGGTCGTCGGAACATCGGTGATGTATGGGGTCGCCGAGAGGGGGGCACTCATGACGCTCACCTGACCCTAAATCCCGGAACGGGACAAGCGCCGTGTCCGCCCGGTCCACAGGAACAATGCTGACAGTTAGTTCTGTGGATAAGTGGGGTGGTCACCCCCAGGCTTATCCACAAGAGGTAGGGTCGGGCGATTCGGGCTTGTTGCCCAGATTTGGCCGGGTAATGGCCATCACAGCAGCCCTGAGCGCGACCGGCGCGATAAACCATCCGTCGTGGTTATTCCCGCGAAAGCGGGAAGCCATTTAACGGCCAATGGGTCGCGTAGAGTCCCGCTTGCCGCTTCGCTGCGTCCGGGATGACGGCCTTTCGGGCTAATCGCGCCGATGAGCACCGTGTCAACGCCAAAAGCCGGCCCCGGAGGACCGCCCAGACTGACGACAAAATCATGTTCTCCAGACGCCGTCATGCCGGACAAGCGAAGCGCAGATCCGGCATCCAGGGCAAAGATTCGATTTCGCTTTTAAGTCCAATGCCTTGAGCCCTGGATTCCCGCTTTCGCGGGAATGACGTGTACTGATGGGTTGTCGTATTTTTCTGCCATCTTGCCAGAAAGCTGGGTTTGTCAACGTCAAAAGGCGGCCGCAGGGGCCGCCTTTGTGCGATCTCGTGCCGGTGATCCTTGAGGATCAGGCCTTGTCTTCGTCATCCTCGGCCGGGTCTTCGACGCCGGTTTCAGGATCGGCGGCGTCGGCTTCGCCAGCCTCGGATTCGGGCGTAACGCCGTCCTCGAAGAACGCGCCGGCCTCCTCATCCTCGAACTCGTCATCGTCTTCGTCATCGAAGTCGTCGGTTGCTGCGATGACATTCTCGCCGCGCGCCTGACGCTCGGCTTCTTCCTCCGAGCGCGCCACATTGATCGTCACGGTCACGGCCACTTCCGGGTGAAGCTGGATCTTCACCTCATGGAGGCCGAGGTCCTTGATCGGCTGGGGCAGGACCACCTGATTGCGCGTGGCCGAGAAGCCGCCATCGGTCAACAGGCCCGCGATGTCCCGTGTGCTGACCGACCCGTAGAGCTGGCCGGACTCGCTCGCCTGACGGATCGCCACGAAGGCCTCGCCGTCGAGCTTGCCGCCCACGGCTTCGGCTTCCTGGCGCTGTTCCAGATTGCGGGCCTCAAGCTGGGCGCGCTGGCTTTCGAAAATGCGGATGTTGTCCTCGGTCGCGCGCAGGGCTTTATGGCGCGGCAGAAGGAAATTTCGGGCGAACCCGTCCTTGACCTTCACCACATCGCCGATCTGTCCGAGTTTTTCGACCCGCTCCAAAAGAACGACTTGCATGTCTGTGTTCCTTCCTTCTCAGCGGTCCGGTCAGTCGGACACATAGGCCAGCAGGCCCATGAAGCGCGCGCGCTTGATGGCGCGGGCAAGCTGGCGCTGGCTTTTTGCGGATACGGCGGTGATCCGGCTGGGGACGATCTTGCCCCGCTCGGAGACGAAACGTTGCAGAAGGCGCGTGTCCTTCCAGTCAATCTTCGGCGCGTTCGGGCCCGAAAACGGGCACGACTTGCGGCGGCGGAAAAACGGCCGGCGCGTGGGCACCTGGGGAATTTTGCTGTCAGCCATGGGTCTGTCTCTTCCACGTCAAAAGGGGGCCGGGGCGCGGGAGCCGCGTCCCATCCGGCACCGGAAAACCATCAATCGGCGGAGGCGCGGGGCGCGCGGTCCTCACGCGGCGGGCGGTCGTCGCGGTCGCCGCGGGGCGGCCGGTCGTCCCGATCACCGCGCGGACCCCGATCCCGGTCCCGGCCGCCACGATCGCCGCGATCACCGCGCGGGCCGCGATCCCGGTCGCGTCCGCCGCGCCGGTCATCCCGGCCGCCTTTGTTCTGGAGCATGATCGAGGGGCCGTCCTCGTGCGTCTCCACCTTGAGCGTGATGAAGCGCAGGATGTCCTCATGGAAGCGCATCTGGCGCTCCATCTCCTTGACCGCGTCCGCATTGGCGTCGATCTGCATCAAGGTGTAATGGCCCTTGCGGTTCTTTTTGATTTTGTAGGTGAGGGTGCGCAGGCCCCAATATTCGAGTTTGCCGACGGATCCGCCGTGCTCCTCGATCACGCCCTTGAACTGGGCGGTGATGGCATCGACCTGCTGTTGCGAGACATCCTGTCTCGCGATGTAGACATGCTCATAGAGCGGCATCGCTGTACCTCGGGTTTGTTTTTCATCGTTTTCCGGGGCGGCGCCGGGGCGTGAAGCCGGAACGGCGATGGATCGCGGCGCTTTGCCCTCGGTCCGTTTCAGGCGAGGGGCGGACACGCAAACATGCCCGCGGGCGGCCGGACCGCCTCGGAAGCCGCGCACTATACAGAAGGCGGTGCCGGAGACAAGAGGACCGCCGGCCCGGGCCCAAGGGTGAGGGCTCGGACGTCAGCCCGCCGCTTTGTCTTTTTGCAGGTAATGCAGATTTTCCCGGCGGATCTTCTCGGCCGCGTTGTCGTACAGGAACGGCAACGTCGCGTAGCGCATGCCCCGGGTGACGGGCCGCGCTTCATGGAGGAGCGAGCAGGAAAACACGATCGCCCCGCCGGTGGGGGCCTTGTAGACCCGGTCGCCGAATTCGGGAAAGCGCAGCTCGCCGCCGTCATAGTCCTCGGCATTGAGATTGATCGTGACCGCGAAGCGCCGGTGCGCCGTGCCCTTCGTCGTATTGTCCCGGTGCGGACGGAAAAAGCCCTTATCCTCGCCCGAATAGCACGCCACGATATAACGCTCGATCCGGCTCGCCTCGAACTGGAACGCCTTGCGGATCTCCGGGACGATCCGGTTGGCGACCGCCCGGTTGAGCCCGTTGCGCAGGGCCTGATCCTTGATCTCCACATCGGCGCGGCGTTTGAAGCTGCGGTCCTGCACCCGCACCGTCAGGCCGTCTTTTTCCTGCATGGTGCCGGAGGCTTCCGGCGCGCCGCCGGTATAGACATCGATCAGGCTCTTGCAGAAATCAGGCTCCAGAACCCGGGGTACGAACAGCACGGGCGCCCAGTCGGATGTGATCCCGCCATGCTCGTCCGCGCGCGGCAGACCGCGCATCAGCGACACCAACACGTCGATGGCCGTCAGGGGACCGCTGGCATAGACCCGCATGGTCGGGTCCAGCACCACCCAATGATGATGATAGGCCCCTTTGGAGCCGTCGGGGGGCAGGGCCTGATAGAGCCGGCTGACCTTTTCATCCGTGTCGAGAAAATAGCGCTCGTCGATGAGCGCCGATTCGAGCAGTTCGTTCTTCGCGTCCGCCGCCTCGGTCGTCACGCCGAACACCACAAAGCGGTCGTCGTCGCGCGGGATGTCGGCATCGCGCAGCTTCATCAGCGCGGTGCGTGCGATCGGCACGCCGGCATTCTGGAGAAACAGCAGAACAACGAAGCGCCCGCCAAGGCTGGAGAAATGGAACTTCTCCCGGTAGACGGTAGGGGCTTCGAAATACGGCCCGGGCGTGCCCCAGGCGAGCGGTTGCAATTGGCTCATGGCGGTTCCGACCAGCATGATAAACACCCGCGCGCGGCCCGACTCGCTCACGCGCCTATCTGCGATGACGGCGCCGGGGAGCGCGGCTGTCAAGTCTTGCCGGCGGGCGGTCCTGGTGGTCCGCTCCAGGGCGCCGTCCGGCGGACCCGCTTGACAGGCCCTTGCGGGATCGGCCACACCCTCGCATCTTTTGACGGACATGAAACGGCGGGGACGCGGGCATGACGCGGGCATTCACCTTTCCGGGGCAAGGCTCCCAAGCGGTCGGCATGGGCAAGGCGCTGGCCGACTCCCTGGCGCCGGCGCGCGAGGTCTTCGAGGAGGTCAATGACGCGCTGGGTCAGAATCTGACCCGCCTGATGTGGGACGGCCCCGAGGACGAGCTGACCCTGACCGAAAACGCCCAGCCGGCCCTCATGGCCGTGAGCCTCGCGGTGATCCGCGTTCTGGAGCGCGAGGCCGGGCTCGATCTGGCGCGCCACGCCAAATTCGTCGCCGGCCATTCGCTGGGCGAGTATTCCGCGCTGGCCGCCGCCGGGGCGCTGAGCGTGGCCGACACGGCGCGGCTCCTCAAGAAGCGCGGTCAGGCCATGCAGAAGGCCGTGCCGGTGGGCGTCGGCGCCATGGCCGCGCTTTTGGGCATCCAGATCGAAACGGTCGAGGCCGAGGTGATCGCGGCCGATCAGGGTCCGGACGCGATCTGTGCCATCGCCAACGACAATGCGCCCGGTCAGGTGGTGATTTCCGGTCATAAAGCCGCCGTCGAGGCGGCCATCGAGCGGGCCAAGGCGGCCGGGGCCAAGCGCGGCATGATGCTTCCAGTGAGCGCGCCGTTCCACTGCGCCCTGATGGAACCGGCGGCCCGCGCCATGGAAGAGGCCCTGGCCAGTGTGCCGCTCAACGCGCCGGTCGTGCCGGTTGTCGCAAATGTGACCGCGGCGGCGGTCGGCGATCCGGACCGGATCCGGGCGCTTCTGGTCGACCAGGTAACGAGCCGGGTGCGCTGGACCGAAAGCGTGACTTATATGGTGGAGCACGGCGCCGAGACGCTGGCGGAAATCGGCGCGGGCAAGATCCTGACCGGCATGCACAAGCGCATCGCCAAGGACGCCAAGGCGCTCAATGTGGACACGCCCGCCGACGTCGAGGCTTTCGCCGCGACCCTCTAAGCGTCAATGTAATGGAAAGCCCGGAACGGTCATGAGAACCCGGGCACCGCCCTGGCGCCGCCGCCGGGCGGCAGAGGAAAGGATCCGGCGATGTTCGATCTCAGCGGCAAAACGGCCCTGGTCACTGGCGCAACCGGCGGGATCGGCGGCGCGGTGGCGCGGGCGTTCCATGCGCGCGGCGCGGCGGTGGCCCTGTCCGGCACGCGCGCCGAAAAACTCGACGCCCTGCGTGATGAGCTTGGCGACCGCGTGCATGTGCTTCCCTGCGATCTCTCGGACCTCGCGGCGGTGGACGCTCTGCCCGGTGCCGCCGAAAGCGCCATGGGCAAGCTCGATATTTTGGTCAGCAATGCCGGAATCACGCGAGACAATCTGTTCATGCGCATGAAGGACGAGGATTGGGACGCGGTGATCCGGATCAATCTGACCGCAAGTTTCCATCTGATGCGCGGGGTTCTGCGCGGCATGATGAAACAGCGCTGGGGCCGCATCATCTCGGTCACGTCGGTGGTCGGCGCGACCGGCAATCCGGGCCAGGGCAACTATGCGGCGGCCAAGGCCGGCCTGACGGGGATGAGCAAGGCGCTGGCTCAGGAAGTTGCCAGCCGCAACATTACGGTGAACTGTATTGCGCCGGGCTTTATCGCCACGGCCATGACGGATGTGCTGTCTGATGGCCAGAAAGGGCAGATTTCGGAAATGATCCCCATGGGCCGGATGGGCACCGCCGAGGAGATCGGGGCTGCCGCGCTGTATCTAGCCAGTGAGGAAGCCGGCTATGTCACGGGTCAGACGCTGCATGTCAATGGCGGCATGGCGATGATCTAAAGCGGTCTCTTCCGTGCTGGAAGGGGCGGAATCCTGCGGTTTGGCGCCGGCCTTCACGGGTTGCGGCTGCTGGCAAGCGGATTCAAAGTGTGTTAGGAAGCGGCCACTTGGCGGACGCCCGCCTGGTTGTAGCGCCCATGGCGCGCTGAACCGGGGCTCCCGGCCGGAAGGTTCCAGGGCCGCGCAGGCGGCCTGCCGCGAAAAGGCGGCGCATGACGGGGCGCAGGAGTCGGCCCGTCATCGGAAGCAGCGGCCGTCGGAAACGCCGGTCATCGGAAGGGCAGGCCGTTGGAAACACCGGTCGACATGGGCTCCGGCCACTGGAAACGGCGGTCAGCCGGTCGCGGCAAGCAGCGGACAGTCACGGTCGAATAATCTGAGGACAAGAGATGAGTGATATTGCCGAGCGCGTGAAGAAAATCGTGGTTGAGCATCTGGGCGTCGAGGCCGACAAGGTCACACCGGAAGCCAGCTTCATCGACGATCTGGGCGCGGACAGTCTCGATACCGTCGAACTCGTCATGGCCTTCGAAGAAGAGTTCGGCGTGGAAATCCCGGACGATGCCGCCGAGACCATCCAGACGGTCGGCGACGCCATCAAGTTCCTGGAAGCCAACGCCAAGTAAGGCGCTTCGGCAGGCCTTTGGCCCGCGCTGCTGCGGCGCCCGGAACGCCCCGCAATCGTGTTCCCGTGCCCGTCAAGCGGGTCTGGCCTGCCCCGGCAACGCTATTGCGTCTTGGCGGGCCGGTGATGCCCTGTTTCCAAAAGGGCTCTGAGGGCCGGGAGCCACGCGGACCATGAGCGCGCGTGGCCAACACAAGGGTGGACCGCGTAATGCGCCGTGTTGTCGTGACAGGATTGGGTTTGGTGACGCCGGTGGGCACCGGCGTCGAAACCGCATGGTCGAACCTGCTGGCCGGGAAATCCGGCGCGCGGGTGATCGACCGGTTCGATGTATCGGACCTTCCCGCCAAGATCGCCTGTCAGGTCCAGCCCGGCGACGGCAGCGGCATGACCTTCAATGCGGACGACTGGGTCGATCCCAAGGAACAGCGCCGCATGGACATCTTCATCGTCTACGGTCTGGCCGCGGCGGATCAGGCGGTGGCCGATTCCGGCTGGAAACCGTCGAGCGATGAAGACGCCTGCCGGACCGGCGTGCTGATCGGGTCCGGCATCGGCGGCCTGCCGACCATCGAGCAGACCGCGATCACGCTCCATGAGCGCGGCCCGCGCAAGATCAGCCCGTTCTTCATCCCCGGGGCGCTGATCAATCTGGTCTCCGGCCAGGTCTCGATCCGCCACGGCTATAAGGGGCCGAACCATTCCGTCGTCACCGCCTGTTCCACGGGCGCCCATGCCATCGGCGATGCGGCGCGGCTGATCGCGCTCGACGATGCCGATGTGATGGTCGCGGGCGGCGCCGAATCGGCGATCTGCCGGCTCGGTATCGCCGGCTTCGCGGCCAGCCGGGCCCTCTCGACCGATTTCAACGACACCCCTGAGCGCGCCTCCCGGCCCTATGACAAGGACCGCGACGGCTTTGTCATGGGCGAGGGCGCGGGCGTCGTCGTTCTGGAAGAGCGCGAACACGCGCTGCGCCGGGGCGCGCCGATCTACGGCGAGATTGTCGGCTATGGCCTGTCGGGCGATGCCTACCATGTCACCGCGCCGGCCGATGACGGCAATGGCGGCTACCGCGCCATGGCCATGGCCCTCAAACGGGCCGGTCTGGACGCCGGCGCCATCGATTACATCAACGCTCACGGCACCTCGACGCCCAAGGGCGACGAGATCGAATTGCGCGCGGTCGAGTCCCTGCTCGGCGCCTCCGCCGCGGGTACGATCATGTCCTCGACCAAATCCTCCATCGGTCATCTGCTGGGGGCGGCCGGAGCGGTCGAGGCGATCTTCTCGCTTCTGGCCATCCGCGACGGCATGGCCCCGGCCACGCTCAATCTGGACAACCCGTCGGTGGACACGCCGCTCGACCTGGTGCCGCACACCCCCAAGCGGGCCGAAATCAATGTCGCGCTGTCCAATTCCTTCGGCTTCGGCGGCACCAATGCCACGCTGGTGATGGCCCGCCACAGCGCGTAGACTGCGACGCGGCCTCTTAGGGTGGACGGACGGGCGATACGGGCCATTCAGTGGGTGGAGACACGCGGGTTATGATGCGGTTCCTGCGCTATATGTTTGTCGTGACCGGGTTCACGGCGTTTCTGGTTCTCGCGGTCGCCGCCGGCGGCTTTCTCTACGGCAAGCATCTTTATCAAGCGCCTGGGCCCATGGCCGAGGCGGACGCGGCCGAGACGATCGTGCTCTTGGAGCCGGGCCTGGGTCTCAAAGCCATCGCGGGCCGCCTTGAGACCGCCGGTGTCATCGAGAACAAGCTCTATTTCGAGATTGCCGTGCGCGTGCAGCAGGCCGGGTCGGCACTGCGGGCCGGGGAATATGCGATCCCGTCCGGGGCCAGCATGGCCGATATTCTCGACATTCTGCGCACCGGCAAATCGATCCTGCACAAGCTGACCGTGGCCGAGGGGCTCGCTGTGGTCCAGGTCGTCGATCTGTTGAATGAGAATGAGGTCCTGACCGGCGAGATCACCGAACTGCCGCGCGAGGGCACGCTGTTGCCGGAGACTTATCTGTTCCAGCGCGGCACCACCCGAGACGAGCTTCTGGCGCGCATGGCCGCGGCCAAGCAGGCGGTGCTGGACGAGGTTTGGGAGAACCGGGCGGAAGATCTGCCGTTCGACACGCAGTATGAAGCGCTGATCCTGGCCTCGATCGTGGAAAAGGAAACCGGCATCGCCGGTGAACGGCCCATGGTCGCCTCGGTTTTCGTGAACCGTCTGCGCCGGGGCATCCGGCTTCAGTCCGACCCGACCATCATCTACGGCATCACCGAGGGCCGCCCGCTGGGCCGGCGCATCCGCCTGAGTGAACTGCGCTCCGACGATGCCTACAACACCTATACCCAGGACGGCCTGCCGCCCACGCCCATCGCCAATGCCGGGCGCGCCTCGCTCGAGGCCGTTCTGAACCCGCCCGATACGGACTATTTCTACTTTGTGGCCGATGGTACCGGTGGCCATGTGTTTGCCCGCACCCTGGCCGAGCACAATCGCAATGTCGC
>CAZHDI010000092.1:0-13664 GCA_964531285.1 uncultured Alphaproteobacteria bacterium
CCTGTCGCAGCCGTTCCACGTGGGCGAGGTGTTCACCAACACGCCGGGGCTGCTCGTCGACATCAAGGATACGGTGTCGAGCTTCAAGGCCCTGTGTGCCGGGGAGTACGATCACCTGCCCGAAGCCGCGTTCTACATGGTCGGCGGCATCGACATGGCCATCGAGAAGGCCGAGAAAATGGCCAAGGAAGCCGCGTAAGCGGCGGCCGAGCGTCCGGGAGCGTGTGAGTCATGGCCGATCAGATGCATTTCGATCTTGTGTCGCCGGAGCGCCTGCTCCTGAGCGAGGCGGTGGATGGGGTCGTCATTCCCGGTGCCGCCGGTGAAATGACCATCTTGCCGCGCCATGCCCCGTTGATGTCGACCCTCAAGGCCGGCGTCATCGAGGTGCAGGGCGGATCGGCCAAGGACGCGCGGTATTTCGTGTTCGGCGGGTTTGCCGAGGTCACGCCCGCCGGGCTCGTGATCCTGGCCGAGGAGGCCTTGCCGCTCGATCAGATCGATGTGGCGCTGCTCGACCAGCGCATCCGGGATCTGGAAGAGGATGCCGAGGACGCGGCCGACGACGAGGTCCGTTTTTCCGCCGCCGAGCGCCTTGGGCAGTTGCGTCAGGTCCGCGCCGCCTTCTGATCCGGCCCTCGCGGCCCCTCTTTTCTCCGATTCCGATTGTCTGACCGGTCCCCCGCGGGGTATTTCCTTGCGGGGGCGAGGTGGTTTGCGGTGCGTGGAGAGGTGACATGCTGGGTTTGTGGACGCTCGACAGCGTGGATTGGGACAAATTCGATCCCTCGAAGGTGGATGCCGAAACCCTGCGTTCAGTGAAGGCGGCCGCCATGGTCGAGTTCAACGCCGTCGCCTACGTGGATTATCTCAGCAAGGTCTTCGCGGACGATCCGGAAATGCTGGAGAGCATTCGCCAATGGGGCGAGGAGGAAACCCAGCATGGCCAGGCGCTGGGGCGCTGGGCCGAGATGGCCGACCCCACTTTCAGTTTCGAAGACGCGTTCGCCCGGTTCCAGGCCGGTTATCAGGCCAATGAGGGCGCCGAGGACTCGGTGCGCGGCTCGCGCGCCGGCGAGATGGTCGCGCGGTGCGTCGTGGAGAGCGGGACCTCGACTTTCTACGCGGGCATCCGCGATGAGATCGAAGAGCCGGTCTTGCGTCAGATCGCCGGGTTCATCTCGGCCGACGAGTTCCGCCATTACCGCATGTTTTACGAGGGCTTTCTGCGCTACGAGGACGATACGCAGATGAGCCCGCTTCAGCGCCTGATGATCGCGGTCACCCGCGTGCAGGAGGCCGAGGACGACGAACTGGCCTATGCCTATTACTGCGGCAATGTCTCGCGCGAGGAAGAGGCCGAGAAGCCCTATGACCGCGCGGTTTATTCCAAGGCCTACAGCGCGGGCATTCTGCGGTTCTACCGTTGGCCGCATCTGAAAAAAGCCGTCGCCATGATCGCCAAAGCGGGCGGGCTGAAACCCACCGGCTGGGCCTCGCGCGGGCTCGCCCGGATCATCTGGATGGTTCTTGCGCTGCGCGGCGGGCCGGCCAAGGTGGCTGCGTGAGCGGCGGGCCGGATGCGTTGCGCGACCGCGGCGACGGGCTCGACGATGTGCGCTGGCTGGCGCGCTGGCTCGACACCCGGTTCGTTCTTCCGGGCACCTCCGTGCGCTTTGGCCTGGACAGCCTGATCGGGCTGATCCCGGGGATCGGCGACAGCGCCACCGCCTTTATCGGCCTGTACATCCTGGTGCGGGCGTTCAGCCTCGGCGCGCCGCCGGTTCTTCTGATCCGCATGCTGATCAATATTCTGATCGATATGGCCGTCGGCGTGATCCCGCTTCTGGGCGATATCTTCGATTTTGCCTTCCGGTCCAATGCGATGAATGCGGCGCTCCTGGCCGAGCATGTGGAGCGCCGCCCGCGACCGTGACCATGGCTTGGTTCTATTCGCCCGCCTGTGCGGCGATCCAGGCATCGATCCGCGCCTCCAGCATGGACAGCGGCATGGTCCCCTGAAGCAGCACCGCGTCATGAAAGTCGCGGATATCGAACGCCGCGCCCAATGCGTCTTCGGCGCGGGTTCTCAGCTCACGGATCTTCATCTGACCGGTCTTGTAGGCCAATGCCTGACCCGGATAGCTGATATAGCGGTTCACCTCGGCACGAATGTTCTGTTCCGAGAGGGCCGAGTTTTCCAGGAAACACGCCTCGGCCTGATCCCGGTTCCAGCCTTTCCAGTGGAGGCCCGTGTCGGCCACCAGCCGGCAGGCGCGCCACATCTGATAGGAGAGTTGCCCGAAATGGTCATAGGGGGTGCGGCACAGGCCCATCTCACCGCACAGCGTTTCGGCATAAAGGCCCCATCCCTCCCCGAAGGCGGTGACGTAGAGACGTTTACGGAACTCCGGCGCGTCCTCGATTTCCATCGCCAGGGCGATCTGATGATGATGGCCCGGCACCGCCTCATGCATGGTCAGGGCGGGGACTTCGAACAGCGGGCGCTGGTCCAGCGCCGTGGTGTTTACCGCATAATCGCCGGCAATGCCGTTCACAACATCCCCAGGCTGATAATAGGCCGTCGTGCCGCCGACCGCGACGGCTTCGGGCATCGGGCGCACGCCATAGGGCAGGCGCGGCAGCGTCCGGAAGAAGCGCGGCATCTGGCGGTCGGCGAGCTTGGCCAGATAGGCGTTTTCCTTCATGAGCTGTTCGGCATCGTCCGTATAGAACTGCGGATCAGTCCGTAAGAACGCTTGGAAGGCCGCGAAATCGCCGTCGAAACCGACCTCCTCGATGATGGCATCCATGGCCGCGCGGATACGGCGGACTTCCTGTTTCCCTGTTTCGTGAATGTCGTCAGGGTGCAGATCGAGCGTCGTGTAATGGCGCACCAGATCGCGGTAGTAGGCCGCGCCGCCCGGCACCGAACGCACGCCAAGATCAGGGCGGGCCGCCGGCAGATAGGTCTGGCGCATGAAGGCGGCCAGGGCTTTGTAGGCGGGATAGACGTGCTCGCGGATCGTGGCTTCAGCCTCGTCCAGAAGCGCGGCGCGCTCCGGGAAGTCCTCGGCCAGAGCGTCAAAGGACGCCATGAACGGGCTCTTGCCCGGTTCCGCCGCGGTCAGATCATCGAGTTGTTTGATGACGATGCGGACGATTCCCTCGGGCTGGGTCCAGCCCGTCTCGACCGCGCGGGCCAGATTGGCTTGGTGTTCGGCGAAATAGCGCGGTGTATCGGCAAAGCGGGCGATCATGGCCCGGGCATCGTCCGGCGTGCGGATCGCGGTCTGATAGGTCAGATTGAGGGGAAGCTGATGAAAGCCGTGGATCGAGTTGAACGGGAAGCGGGCATCGTCATAGGCCCCCAGGCGCACCCGCTCACCCAGTACGAAGGCCAGAAGATCGCGGTTGAGGGTCTGGGTCGGCGTCAAATCATCCGTGGGGATCGCGCGGGCGCGCTCCAGAAAACCCCGGTTCGCATCGAGGCGCCGGGCGTCTGCTTCAGCCGTTGCGACGGGCAGGCGCGCCAGAGCCGCCCGGTCTCCGAGGCGGCCGGCTTCGACCGGATCTTCAGCGAGATCGAACGCTTCGACCTCGGCAATGAGGCGATCGAGATCGGCGGCCGGATCGGCAAAGGCGGCCGGGGCCAGCATCAAAAGGCCGATGATCAGGGCGGCGAAGCGGATCATGAGAGTGTCCCCCAACGGATGATTATGGTTTGGATCAGGCCGATGGCGGCATCGGCGGAATGTCGTCGTCGACCGGCTTCAGGGCCGAGATCGGCGTTGCGATGGACCATTCGTGTCCGAACGGATCGACGATCTTGCCGAACCGGTCGCCCCAGAACATGTCGGTCACCGGAAAGGCGATGGTCGCGCCCAATTCGATCGCGCGGATGACGGTGGTATCCACATCCGGCACCTGGATGTGCAGGGTGACGGGTGTGCCGCCGACGCCCTCGGGCGTGCGGGTCTTGCCGTTCTGAAAATCCGGGAAGTCGTCGGCGATGAAGACGCGCCCGCCATTCAGGTCCAGCGCCACATGCATCAGCTTGCCGGTCGCTTCATGTTCGTGCCGGTAAAGCTCGCGGGCACCGAAGGCCTGCTCGTAGAATGTGAGCGCGGCGCGGGCATCGTTGACGCACAGATAGGGGATGACGCCGTTGGGCGTGGCCGGGCGGGGAGCGGACTCTGCCATGCGGATACTCCTTACGCAGGATGGATTCAGCCGCGGGCCATGGGCCCGCGAGTCGGGTGCTGAGACGAGTCTAATGGCGTTGCGGTCCGGCGGCCAGCGGGGCGCTTTGACGGTCAGGGGGTTTGGGTCGTCCGGATGCGCTTGCGCGGGGCCGGGCCCGGTTCGTCGAGCCCCTGGCCGGTCAGCCATTCGGCGGCAAAGGCGGCCACATCGGCCCATTCGGGCTCCCCGATCAGCCAGTGGCTCATGGTTTTGAAGCTGTGATAATCGGCAAAGGTGCGGTAGCGCGCCGCGATCCGGCGGACCGTGCCGGGCGGATTGACCCGGTCCCGGCCACCGGCAAGGCACAGCACCGGCACGCGCACATCCCGGGCCATCACGGCGCTCGCGCGCCAGGGATCGGTCGGCCAGTGCAGGATTTCGCACATGGCGCGCCCGGATTCCGCGACAAACCGATGGAAAATCGCGGCCTGCTGACCGGGCGGCAGACGGTCGAGCGCATGTTCGGCGGCCAGGTGATAGCTGGGCGGCACGGGTTGTTCCCATTGGCTGCCGGTGAGGGCCAGACCCTGGGCGGACATGATTTCGAAGCTGGTCGACGGCAGAACGCCCCAGGGGGCGGACGGCGCCAGGAGCACGAGTCCGGTGCCGCGCCCGCGTGCCGCCAGCATCTGGCAGACCAGTCCGCCCATGGAGTGACCCATCAGCACCGGTTCCGCGTCGAGCCCGGTGCAGTAGGCATCCAGATCGTCGGCATAATCGAGAAGGCTCGTCGCACCGAGATCGGCCGGCGGCGCGCTGCGGGCGCGGGGCTCGTGATGCCGCAGATTCGGGCAGTGCACTTCGAAGCCGCGGGCCTCGAACCAGGACTTGAACCCAGCGAACACCCAGCCGCCGCAAAAGGCGCCGTGGACCATGACGATGATGGGTTTCACCGGATGCACCCTCTCAACGGCGCATTCAGCCGGCGGTCCCGGCGGCAAGGCGCTGGGCAATCGGGGTGAAGGCTGCGGCAACCGCCTCATAGACCGGCCGCTTGAACGCCACGACCAGGCCGGGGACCGCGCCGATGGCTTCCCAGCGCCAGTCATCGAATTCGACAGGATCATGCGCGTTCAGGTCGAAGTCGCTGTCGGCGCCGGTATGGAGGAGGGCGAACCATTTCTGGGTCTGGCCGCGGTTGCGGAAGCCTTTGCGCGCCAGAACATCGGGCGGGAAGTCGTAGGTCAGCCAGTCGGGATGCTCCGCCAGGATCTCGGCCGAGCGCAGGCCGGTCTCTTCAAACAACTCGCGCAGGGCCGTCTCACGCGGTTCTTCGCCCGGATCGATACCGCCCTGGGGCATCTGCCAGAGAAACTCGAAGCTCGCCTCGCCGTCGTCCTTCACCCGCCGGCCGACCCAGACCCGGCCTTCCCGGTTGAACAGCATGATGCCGACACAGCGGCGATACGGCAGGTCGGTGATGTCGGGCGGGGGCTGCATTGGCGGTGCTTTCGGTCAGGTGGCGGTGCGGCGCGGGGGTGTGCGCAAGGGACGACTCCGTGCGCCATCATTGCTGATAATCGCTCCAGGACAAGACCCGAACGCAAACCGCCGGTCGGGCGGTCCGACCGGCGGCGCAGGTTCTGGTTGGGGCAGGCCGAGGCGGTCAGCGGCTGGCGCTGCGGGTCGGCTCGCCCTGACCGTTCGCGGAGATGCCCCGCAGGATTTCCAGGGCGCGGTTGAGCTGCCGGTCGGTCGGCTCTTCTTCTTCCGCGCCATCGGCATTGTCGTTGGCGGCATCCGGCGCGGCGGCCGGCTCGTCGGCCTGGGAGGTCCGGTCGGTGTCATCCGCGTCGTCGCGCAGGTCCGAACCGTCGTCCGCCGGCAGATGGCCCGGCAGATCCGCCTCGCTGGGCCGGCGGTTGTCTTCCTGGCCCGGACGGAAGGCCACCTCAATGTCCGGTTCGATGCCTTTGGCCTGAATCGACCGGCCCGCCGGAGTGTAGTATTTGGCGGTGGTCAGACGCAGCGCGCCGTTGGATCCGCCATGGAGCGGGATCACGGTCTGAACCGAGCCCTTGCCGAAGCTCTTGGTGCCCAGCACCACGGCGCGGCGCTGATCCTGAAGGGCGCCGGCGACGATCTCGGACGCCGAGGCCGAACCGCCATTGATGAGCACGATCACCGGGGCGCCATTGACCAGATCGCCCTTGCGCGCATTGAACCGCTGGGTGTCCTCGGGGTGGCGGCCGCGGGTCGAAACGATCTCGCCTTCTTCCAAGAAGATATCGGCCACATCGACCGCCTGATCGAGAAGCCCGCCCGGATTGTTGCGCAGGTCGATCACATAGCCCTGGAGCCGGGGGCCCAACTCGCGGGACAGATCCCGGATTGCGGCGCGGGTATTCTGTTCGGTGTTTTCGTTGAAGGTCGTGATGCGGATATAGCCGACATTCTCTTCGGTGCGGAACCGCACGGCCTTCAGTTCGATCACATCGCGGGTGATGACGAATTCGAGCGGCTCGCTGGCGCCTTCGCGCACCACGGTCAGTTCAATGTCGGTGCCCGGACGCCCGCGCATCAGATCGACCGCTTCGGTCAGGGTCATGCCCAGGATCGGCTCGCCGTCCAGATGGGTGATGTAGTCGCCCGCCTCGACACCGGCGCGGAAGGCCGGCGTGTCGTCCATCGGGGTGACGACCTTCACCACGCCTTCTTCCATGGTGACTTCAATGCCCAGACCGCCGAATTCGCCGCGGGTTTGCACCTGCATGTCGCGGAAGTTCCGGGGGTTCAGATAGCTCGAATGGGGGTCGAGACCGGCGAGCATGCCGTTGATGGCATCCTCGATCAGGTTCTCGTCTTCGGTCTCGGTGACATAATCGGAGCGGACCCGCTCGAAGACATCCCCGAACAGATTAAGCTGCCGGTAGGTCTCGGACGTGGCGGCCAGGGCAGACGGGCCGGTCATGGCGATCACGCCGGTGACGGCCAAGGCCTTGAGAACAGTGAGACCAAATCGTTGCATGAGCCACCAAACCTTTTGCTCTGACGCCGCGAACCGAAAACCTGTCCGCCCGTCCAAATCTGCGCGCGGCGCCGCGCGCCATCCCGTGCCGTCTGCCCGGAGCGATCCTGGTGGATCAACGGGCCAAGCCGGCAAAACCGGTTGCCGATGCGTAGCGTGGCGCCCTGGCCCGCCAATCGCAATCCCTAAGTCATGGATAGTCGCGAGTCTTGGCCTGTTTGGGTATGAAGTACGGCCATACCAAGACGCATCGGATCACACCGCCGTTCCCTCCTGGTTACCCGCCCTGGCGTGAAAAGTCTAAGGATCCGTTTGCCGGGCCGCGCGGATCAGCCGCTGACCGGCCGGGTCCAGCCCGACAGCCAGGGCAGCGGATCGATGGGCGTGCCTTTCTGGCGAAGTTCGAAATAGAGGTCCGGGCCGCCCTGGACGGCCTCTCCGGCGCTGGCTTCGGCGAGGCGCGCCGCTCCCATGGCGCCCACCGGCTCGCCGGCGAGCAATTGCTGGCCCACCACGCCGTAAATCTGTTCCAGGCCCGTGAGCACGAAGTGATAGCCATCCCCGGCTTCCAGGATCAGCACCTGTCCGTAATTGCGGTAGGGCTGGGCAAACACCACGGTACTGTCGAAAGGCGCGACGATTTGCGCTTGGGGCCGGGTGCGGAACACGATGCCTTCGCTGTTGGCGCCGGCGGCATCCTCGTCGCCGAATTCCAGAACGATTCGCCCCGCGACCGGCGGGCGCAGGCGCCCCTTCACGCTGGCCAAACGCTCGGGCGGCGGGGCACTGGGGGCCGCACCGGATTGACCGGGCAGACGGGGTTTCAGGCGCGGATCCGCGGCCGCTCCCTGGCGCGCCAGTTGCTCGACCAGCGAGCGCAGATCGCGGGCTTCGGAGGCAAAGCGGGCCACCCGTGCGGCCTCGACGGAGGCGGCGATCTGCTTGGCCTTCTGCAAACGCTCCTTTTCAGCGAGGAGATCGGCCAATTCCGCCCGTTCGGCATTGAGGGCTTCGCTTGCCGCGTTCTGGTCGTCGCGCTGGCGTTCGATCCCGGCGCGCACCTCCATCAAGCGGTCAAGTTCGGTGCCCAGAAGCTCGGCCTGGCGGTGAATGTCCGGCACGACCGACCCCAGGAGCATGGCACTGCGGGCGGCCTCCACCGCATCGTCCGGCTGGACGAGCAGGGCGGGCGGCTGGTTGCGCTCCATCACCTGCAGTGCGGCGATGATCGAGACCAGCGCGCGCTGGCGCACCTTGAGGCGGTCCACGAGGTCGATCTCGTTCTTGAGCAGCCCCTCTAGCCGGGATTCGATCCGGGTGAGCCGGGCCTCCAGCACCTGAACTTCCAACGCGGCTTCGACGGAGCGTTTGCGGATGCGTTCGGTTTCCTGCGTCAGCCGTTCGGCCTCGGCCTGATGGGTTTCCAGGCGCACGCGGCTTTCATCGAGCTGGGTTTCAATTTCGCGCAGCCGGTCTTCGGACAACTCATCGCCGTCCCGGCTCAAGGCGGGGTGCACCGTGGAGGTCACCACAGCCAGTATCGCGATCCCTGCCGGCAGGCGCAGGCGGCCGCCCAAAGGGCGAAGGATATGACGGCGGCGTGCGGTCACGGCGGTCAGGCTCCGGGCCGGGGGCGAACATGGGCGACGGCGCTGGGCAATCGCATTACCGAATCACCAGGATTGGCGCCTGAGTCTAGGGGCCGTCCCGGTGTGAAGTCCATACGCCCCGGCTGGGGCCAAAGTGAGGTGAAGCCCGCGCCGGTCAGGCCCGGTGATAGGGGTGCCCGGCGAGGATCGTGGCGGCGCGATAGATCTGTTCGGCCAACATGGCGCGCACCAGCATATGGGGCCAGGTGGCCGCGCCGAACGCGAGCTTGCGGTCGGCCCGGTCGGCCAGCGCCGGATCGAGGCCGTCGGCGCCGCCGATCAGAAATGCGCAAGCCGGAGCCCCCTCATCGCGCCACCGGGCGATCAGGGCGGCCAGATCCTGTGAGGTCAGGTTGCGGCCGTGCTCATCGAGTGCGATCAGCCGGGCGCCGTCCGGCACAGCAGCGGTGAGCAAGTCGGCTTCCCGGCGCTTGGCATCGCCGGATCCTGCGGCCCGGCGGTCATCGCATTCGGCCAGGTCCAGCGGCTTCAGCCCAAGCGGGCGCGCAATCGCATCGAACCGCCCGCGATACGTGTCCAGCAGGGTCTGTTCAGGCGACGGCTTGGCCTTACCCATGGCCGCGATCACCATGCGCATGGGATCTCCCCTGTCATCCGTTCACCAAAGCCCGATGGCGGGTCCGCCGGCCTTAGTGGCCGACAGCCGTCTCCGGCGCGGGTTCCACACCCCAGATTTTCTCCAGGTTGTAGAAGCTGCGCACTTCCGGGCGGAACAGATGCACGACGACATCGCCGGCGTCGATCAAGACCCAGTCGCAGCTGGACAGGCCCTCGATACGGACCGTGCCGCAGCCGGCCTCCTTGAGGCGGCGGGCCAGATGATCGGCGATTGCGGAAACATGCCGGTGCGACCGGCCGCTGGCGATCACCATGGTGTCCACCATGGCCGACCGGCCCACAAGGTCGATGGCGATTACGTCCTCGGCCTTGTCGTCGTCGAGGGAGGTCAGAACGAGCGTTGTGAGATCCCCGTCGGCGGACAGCGTCTTCCGATCCGAGGGGATGTCAGGTCGACCGCTTGGCGCGGGACCGGCTGATCCTAAGCTCAGTGTGTGTTCCTCACATTGGGCCGCAGGGCGGCCGTTACCGACTGATCAAACGTTCGGCATGCCGAACGCCTTCAGATTAGCACGGTTCGCGGGGGGAATGAAATCGCCGCGATCACACTTATGTTCCGGCGTCAATCCTTGGATGCCACGAGATAATGCAGGCTGAACAGATCATCCGGATCGCACCAGACCTCGCGGGCGGTGAAATCGGCGCTCCGGGCGATGCGGTGGAAGCCATCGACGGTGTATTTGTGCGAGTTCTCGGTATGGATCGTCTCGCCGGCCGCAAAGGCGAAGGTCTGCCCGCCGACGGTGATCGCCGTCGCGCGGCGCGCCGCTAGATGCATTTCGATGCGTTGCCTCTCGGGATTGAAGAAGGCGCGGTGCTCGAACGCGTCGGGATCGATATCGGCACCGAGTTCCGTCTGCATCCGGACGAGAAGATTGAGATTGAATGCCGCCGTGTGCCCGCCCGCGTCGTTGTAAGCGGCTTCCAGGCGCTCGGTATTCTTCACGAGATCGACACCGATCAAGAGACTGCCATCGTCGCCGAGAAGGTCGCGGGCATGGGTCAGAAACGCGGTGGCGTGTTCCGGGGTCAGATTGCCGATGGTCGATCCGGGGAGAAATCCGAGCCGCCCGCCCGCGCTGGCGGCAACATCCGTGGGCAGAGCAATGGGCTGCGTAAAGTCGGCGCAGATTGCCCCGACCTGAATGGCCGGATAATCGCGGGCGATCAGCGTTGCGGCCTCACGCAGGTGATCGCTGGAAATATCGATGGCGACATATTCGGCAGGATCCTTGAGCGCATCGAGCAGGGCGCGGATTTTCCAACTCGATCCGCTGCCATATTCGACCACGGACGCTTCCGCCGGAGCCAGGGCCTTCAGGTCCGCGCCCATGGATTTCAGAAGCGCCATCTCCGTACGCGTTACATAGTATTCAGGCGTCCGGCAGATATCGTCGAAAATCTCCGAGCCGCGCTTGTCATAGAAATATTTCGGCGACATGGTTTTTGGGCTGGCGCCAAGGCCTGCCAAGGTATCGGCCAGGAAATTGTCCTGCGGCGGTTCAAGATCGATGAAATAGGCGAGCGGACCGGTGGCGGCGGCAGCCGCGTCTAAGGTCGAATTGGGCATTGGGTGGTCCTTATGCTGACGGTCAAGGTGCGTCCGAAGCCAGACGGATGCCGCTGAACTGCCAGCGGGCGTCGGGCGGAAAAAAGTTCCGGTATGTCGCGCGGATGTGGCTCTGAGGCGTTGCGCAGGATCCCCCGCGCAGGACCGTTTGATTGCACATGAACTTGCCATTGTACTCGCCGAGGCTGCCCTCCAGGGGGCGGAACCCCGGATAGGCGGCATAAGGGCTTGCAGTCCATTCCCAGACGTCGCCGTAAAGTTGGGTGAGGCGATCATCCGTAGCAAGAGCCATCGGCGCTGCAAGCGGCTCGGGCGCGCGCGCGATGGGGCCGTCCGTATGCAGCAGGTTGCCTTTGATGGGCATGCCGCTCGCGGCGTGTTCCCATTCGGCCTCGCCGGGCAGGCGTTTGCCCGCCCAGGCGGCAAAGGCGGCCGCTTCATAAAGGCTGATGCTGGTCACAGGTTTGGCCGGGTCGAGCGGGCGCTCGCCGCCCAGTGTGAACTCCGTCCACGTTCCATCACGGTCGCGCCAGTACAGCGGATGGCGCCAAGCCTGCTCCTGCACCGTCGCCCAGCCGTCCGAAAGCCACAGGGTCACCGTGTCATAGCCGCCGTCCTGCACGAAGGCCAGATACTCGCCATTGCTGACCGGACGGGAGGCGAGGGCGAAGGGGCGCAAAATTGTGTCGTGGCGCGGGGTCTCGTTATCGAACGCGAAGCCCGATCCCTCATGCCCGATAGCCGCGACGCCGCCCTCGAACTCAATCCAGTGGGGCGGCGGCGGGGTTTCGGACACGATACTGCCGCTGTCGGTCCCGGGCGGATAAGCCGCGGGCAGGATCGGATTCATGCTGAACGCGTGTCTGATATCCGTGAGCAGAAGTTCCTGGTGCTGTTGTTCATGGTTGAGGCCGACGGTCACCAGGTAAGACACATCCGCCCATTGATCGCCTGCCACCGTGTCGATGAGCTGACGCATCGCTTTATCGACATGGGCGCGATAGGCGCGGACCTCCTCAACGCTCGGACGGCTCAGCAGGCCGCGCCGGGGGCGCGCATGCATGGCACCGACGGTGTGGTAGTAGGAATTGAACAGAAACCCGAAATCGGGATGAAAGGGTGTATACTGAGGAGAAAATTTTTGAAGGAGAAAGGTTTCAAAGAACCAGGTGGTGTGCGCGAGATGCCATTTGGTGGGGCTGGCGTCCGGCATAGACTGAAGGATCTGATCTTCCGGCGAAAGCGGGGCGGCCAGATGCTCACTGCCTGCCCGAACGGCAGTGTAACGAGCTGCCATCTGCGCGCGATGCGCGTCGGCGGACTCGGAGCCGGCGGCGGGCGGACCCAATTTGAATTTAATACCAGCGGTCATGATCACCTCCGTTGCGAAGTGTTCCGACAATGTGGGCTCCACCCCGGCCGCTTCAACTCTTAAGTGCCAGATTCGCTGGGATTGTGATCGGGATTTTCGAGGATCAAGGGGTTACCCTGACGATCCAACGGCACGGATGTCCAGGACGTGCCCTCGGGAAGCGCGTGGCGGATCCCGCTAGCCGATCTGGGGTTGAGCTTGGCATGGAGATAAACCCAGGCCGGCGGCTCGGCGATCGGGAGCGCGGCGGCGCCTTCACCACTGATCCGGGATGCGGCAAAGCGCTGCGCGGCCTTGCCCATCTGCGCCTTCAGGCCATAGCCCGGCCGGTCGATGACGGCGATCGGCATGGTGCGGGCGATCAGGTCCCAATTTTGCCAGCGCGGCAGTTGGACCAGATTGTCCGCGCCCATCAGCCAGACGAATGCGATGGCCGGGAAGCGCTGGCGCAGGGCGCGCAAGGTGTCGGCGGTGAAGCGGGTGGACAGGCGGGCTTCGATGTCGGTCACGAAGAGGCGCGGGTGCCGGGCGACCATCCGTGCCCGTCGGATCCGGTCGGCCATGTCGGCAAGCCCGGCGGATGGCTTGAGCGGGTTTTGCGGGCTGACCATCCAGACAACGCGGTCGAGTCCGAGGCGGCGCAAAGCCACCAGCGAAATATGCCGGTGACCGTCATGGGCCGGATTGAACGACCCGCCGAGGAGGCCGATACGCAGGCCCGGTACAAAGGCCGCGCGGTCGCGGCCCAGGGCCGTGACGGAGGGATCCGCGGGTGGCCGGCTCACGGGCGCCACGGTCCACTGGCATCCTGCTCGCCCAACTCATCCTCCTCGCCGGTTTGCGCATGCTCTGCTTCCAGATGATGCCAGACGCTGCGCAAGATGCCAGTGACACCATGCCCGGCGGCGCCTGAGATCCGTTGAACGGGCGCGCCGCAGGCGGCTTCAAGGGCCGCAGCCCGCGTCTCGATGGTGTCCGGATCCAGCGCGTCGGTCTTGTTCAAGGCGACGATCTCGGGCTTGTCTTCCAGGCCATTGCCGTACGCATCGAGTTCGCCGCGCACGATCCGGTAAGCGTCGCCCACGTCTTCGCTCGTGCCATCGACCAGATGGACTAGCACACGGCAGCGTTCCACATGGCCTAGGAACCGGTCCCCGAGCCCCGTCCCTTCATGGGCCCCTTCGATGAGCCCCGGAATATCGGCCAGGACGAAACTCTGGC
>CAZHDI010000093.1:0-13572 GCA_964531285.1 uncultured Alphaproteobacteria bacterium
CCACCTAGCTGCACACCACCTAGCTGCACACCAAACGACCTCGCTGGCCTCTCAGGGCCGGTGATGCCTCATTTCCAAAAGGCTCTAGGCCCGCATCCATGGGCACGCCGTCGCTCACCCCGCAGCCGAGTGTCGCAAAGCGGACCTCGGTGACCGTCCGGTGGCGGCATCGGCCCTGTGGCACAGAGCCCTCTCTAATCCGTCCCGTTCAAGAGTGATCCGCATACGGCATATCCAACACCCGGTTGCCGGGCAAGGGACGGACGTCGCGCATTGATCACGGGCAAGCCATGAACGCGGTGTCATTTTATACCGCATTTGGATCAATTGCTTACAGATCGTTCATGATTCTTGCGTAACCGTTCTCACAAAATGGGCAAGTTGCCAGTGACTTAGCTTGCCTGCGGATGACGAGGCCGTAATCATCCGCGCAAAGATGGCGCCGGGCGACGGAAAGGCGAAGGCGGCCGCGTTCAAAGTCACGTGCCAATCCGGGCTGTAAGCCTAGGTCATGAAACTGCGCCGTGGCGGGCCCACTGCCGGCTGCAAGCGCAAGGAGGGAATGCGAGCAATGACGGTCTTCAATACGCTGGGACAGCTTCTTTTCGGCACATCGTCGGCGGATCAAATTTCTGGGGGCGCCGGACCCGATACAATCAATGGCGGTTATGGCGACGATATTTTGCGCGGCGAGGGCGGCAATGATGTCCTAGACGGCGAACGCGGGTCGGATCTGTTATTCGGCGGAGACGGCAACGATCTGCTGATTGCCGGATCGGATGCCGGCGAACCGCAGGTCGGCCAGACCTTCGACCCGACCCAAGGGCGCAACGGGGAGGTTGACCCGGTCAGCCGGACGGTGTTTCCCGGACACCCGTTTGTCGCGGACGATGTTCTGGTCGGCGGTGCGGGTGCGGACATTTTCCTGATCAAGCCGCAGATCAACGCCAAACCGGATATTCTCGCCAAGCATACCCGTGCTGACGGCACCATCAACTGGGCCGGGGTCGCGGGGGAGAACAACAATGTGCACGACCATTGGGTCGATGCGTTCGGTACGGATATTATTGCCGATTTCAGCCGCGCGGAAGGCGATCAGATCTTCCTTTACGGCCACACGGTGGAGGCGCGCACGTTCGCCTATGAGGATCTCGACGCGGACGGCGATCTGGAAACCATCATTGCGGTGTATTCGAACCAACCGATCGAAGGCGGGGCCCATGACGATGATGTCCTCGGTCACATCATTGTCTATGGCGATACGGTGACCATCGACGATCTGGCGATCAAAGCCACCGAAACTTACGGCGTGATCGATACGATTGACGAGATCCTGGAAGCGGTGGACCCCGATGGGGTGACCGATCCGGATCCGCAATCGAGCGAGAGTGACAATCCGTATCTGGACATGGTGGCGTTCGGGGAGCCAGATGAGGCGGTCCCCTTTGTCGAGCAGCGTTTGACGGTCGCGAAGGTCAAGGGCACCGATGACGTGATCACCGGGACGCAGGCCGGTGAGATTCTGCTGGGCGATCCGGTGGAGCCGACCGCCGCCGATCTGGCGGCGCCCCTGTCGTTCTGGTCGTTCGATGCGTTGGAGGACGGACAATACAAAGATGCGCGGGGGCTCTCCAACGCCGCGTATTATGTCGCGGCGAATGGCGAGGCGTTCCTTCAGACCGAGGACATCGCGACGATGCCCGGGCCGGATGGCCAACCGGCGGCGCTGTTTGGTGTCACGGCGCGCAACTTCGCCTATGTGCACCATGATGACGCCTACCAGGTTCTGAACGGCACCGTCGCGCTGTGGTTCAACCCGGTCAATATCAACCGTTCCCAGACAATCCTGTCCAAGGAGGGTGCCGGACCCGGCGGCGGCGGGGATTTCCACATCAGCTTCGATGCCGACGGGCGTCTGTTCATCGGCCTGGCCGAAGGCGAGAGCCGGCGCGATGCCGGGTTCGACCATCAATGGCAAACCGCCGATCCGGTGATCCAGGAAGGCGTTTGGCAGCATGTGGCGGTGTCGTTTACCGCCAATGGCGTGACGGTCTATCTCGACGGCGCGGCGCTGCCGGACAGTGCCTTTCAGAAAGTGGGCGGTGCGAACGATCAAAGCCTGAGCGCATTCCAGAGTGCCTATCTGATTGGCAATGAGAACCCGCTTGTGCTCGGGGCCAATACGATTTTATCGGACGATCACCACACGCCAGACGGGCTCGGTGTCGATGAAAGCAGCGTCCTGTTTTTCAGCGGAGCGATCACGGATGTCGGCCTGTGGGGCGGCGACACGCCGGCCGATGCGCTGAGTGCCGATCAAGTGGCCGCTCTTTATACGGACGGGCCGGGCGATCTGTCGAGCGCACCGCAGGTCCGGCCCAACCCGGTACCTGTGAGCGATGACACGATCCATGGCGCGGGCGGCGAGGACATCATCGACGGCGGGGCCGGTAACGACGATCTCAACGGCGGCGACGATGCGGATATTGTGCTGGGCGGCTATGGGGATGACGTGGTGGACGGCGGGGCCGGCAACGATATTGTCGCGGGCGGTGCCGGTGCGGACATCGTCATGGGCGGGACGGGGAACGATATCGTGCTCAGCCGGTCCGACGGGCGCGAGCCGCCGATCGCCCAGGATTTCGACCGGAGCGATGATCCGGATTTCGAGATCGATTTCGGCGCCCGTATGGTTTATCCGTCCCAGGCCGAGATCCCTGCGGACGATCACCTCTATGGGGGAACCGGAGCGGATATTTTCCGCTTCGAGTTCCTGATCAACGCCAAGCTCGACATCATCAACCGGCATGTGAATGACGACCGCACCATCGATTGGATGGGCGTCGCGGGCGAGAACCGCGATGTGCACGACCATTGGGTGGACCGGATCGGCGACGAGACGATCCATGATTTCAGCCGGGACGAGGGAGACTTCATCGATATCGTCGGTCACACCGTGCGGGTGTATGACTTTGAGTTCATCGACACGGACGGCAACAATACGCTGGATACGGTGCTTTACCTGCATTCCAACCAGGGCCGGGGCGGCGGTGCCCATCACCTCGACGAGGTCGGCACCATTACCGTGCTGGATACGATCTTGCGGCGGACCGATGTGAGTGTCGATCCGGGACCGGCTTTCGGCATTGTGGACACGATCGATGAATACCGCGAGGCGGTCACGCCGCTGGTGCTGCCGGGCGAGCCGATTCCCGATAGTGTCGATGCGGAGGGTGTCGCGACATTTGCCGGTACGGTGGATGCCGATACCTTCATCTTCGACCGCAGCGGCCCCTATACGGGCGGTGTGATCGAGGGTTTCGACGCCGCGGGCGGGGATATCCTGGCTATTCTCGGCGTGCCGGACGGGGCCGATCTCGATACAACCGATGACGGCGTGATCGATGACGCGGATGCCTATGCCGAGGCGACGCCGGAGGGGCTGTTGTTGACCGATGGCAAAGGGCCGTCGCTTCTGCTTGCCGGAATGACCAGCCTGGATGCGGAGGACGTGTTCTTCTTCTGACGCGCTCATTCCGGAACGAAAAAGGGCGGCGGATCTGCGGATCCGTCGCCCTGTGTCATTCAGGCAATCCAGTCAGTGCGCGACCGCGATACCGTCGATGGCATCGGTGATCCCGATGCTGATGAC
Organism: uncultured Alphaproteobacteria bacterium; assembly: GCA_964531285.1. Classification (GTDB taxonomy): domain Bacteria; phylum Pseudomonadota; class Alphaproteobacteria; order JAJFIK01; family JAJFIK01; genus CAZHDI01. Next base: position 3,653 of record CAZHDI010000093.1, read on the forward strand.
CGCCCCGAAGGGATGCGCCTGGAGGTGATCGTCGAGGAGTTCGGCACGCTTGAAGGCATTGGGCGTGGAGCGGCCCATCCAGATCTTGATCTCGCGGGCGCCGCGATAGACGAGATCGTCAATCAGGCCCGCGAGTTCCTGACGCACCGCCGGGGTCGGCACGATTTCATCATCGTCTTCATACACCGCGTCGCACGGAGCCCAGAGTACGCGCAAGGCGCCAAGACCGGGCCGATGCGCGGAACGGAACCGCGGGCGATGGCGCGCGCTCGTGCGGCGCGCTGAGGGATAGTCCGGCAACGCGACCGGCCCGGCGGGGCACCCGTCTGCGTCGATGGGGTGGGCGGCAGGATCCAGGAGCATGATCAGTACCTCGCGAAACTCGGCGTGAACGGCCCACAGCCAGTGTTCTTAGGGTGAAGGACACCGGTCCAAGATGGTGATTTTGAGATGCAAAATGGCCGACGTGCCACAATTGCGTGAGCCCTTCGTAATGCTGCGCCATGGTAATGGGCACGGGACGCATTGGTTCCGTGGCGCTTTTCCACGGCCGCCGGTTTTTCTTTGACCCGGGGCCGGGGCTGGCGCACACCTGAACCGCCGGGCGGTGGGACCCCGGATTGCGGGGAGCGGATCATGCGGCGGCTGATGTTCAAGGCGGCATTCGTGGCGGTCGGTGCAGCGATTGCGCTGGCTTCCCTCAACCCCGAAGGCGGGGTCGGCTCGCTCGACAAGCTGTTTCATTTCTCCGCCTATGCGCTCTGGGCGTTTGTCGCAGGCCATGCCAGCCGCCATGCGGGCGTGCGCGGCGCGCTCATCGCCGTTATTCTGGTCATCGGCGTCATGGTCGAGGTGGTGCAACCGCTCTATGGGCGGGAAGGCAGCGTCTATGACGCCCTGGCCAATACGCTTGGCGTGATCGCCGGCATGCTGGCCGCCGGGGTGTCCCGGGCCCGCCGCTGGCCTGAAGCGCCGGGGGTTGTTCTGACCGCTATCGCGGGGGCCTTGGGCGCGGCCGTGACGGCCTACACGGTCGTGCCGCTGGTCACCCTGCCCATGCTGGCCACCTGGGATTGCAGTCAGTCGGTGCTGACGGGCGACGAGATCGGCGGAGGCCGCGCCTGGCGGGGTGAGGTGGTGTGCGCGCGGTTGACCGCGGGCGATGCGAGCCTGCGTCCCAGCGGATCGGCGGTGCCGGTGTGCGGGCAGGCCGGCCGGCCGGCCGGTGCGGCCGCGATGATCGAATTGGGCAGCCGGTCGGCAAACGGCACCCCAACCCGCGCCGACCGGTGGCAGAATGACGAGACGGCCGCGTTCTGTGCCGCTGCGCAGACGGCACAGGCTCTGGTCTTGGAAGCCTGGGTGCGGTCCGACGCCGGGGCGCAATACGGGCCGGCGCGCATCGTGACCTTCTCGGACTCTGCCTTCGCCCGAAACATCACTTTGGGTCAGGAAGGCAGCGCGTTCGATCTGCGCCTGCGCTCGCGCGCGACGGGGCGGAACGGGGAGTTGCTGCCGGTCATGTCCCGCGCCGGGAGCGTGGTGCCGGGAACGGTTCAGCATGTGGTGGCCGATTATCGCGACGGGGCCGTCAGTCTGCTGATCGATGGGACGCGCCAGGCAGGGCCGGTGGCGCTCTGGTACAGCCCGCGCGTCCTCTTTGACCGGGCCAGCCGGTTCGGGGTTCTGATCGGCGGGGCGGGAATTACCGGCATCCTGCTGTTCGCCGGGGTGGCGGCATGGCTGGGGCGGCGGTCTCAGCCGGTGCGCTCGTCCAAGATGTCCGCATAAGTCTCGCGGAGCTGGGCCTTTTGCACCTTGCCCATGGCGTTGCGGGGCAGGGCCTCCACGAACACGATCCGCTTGGGCACTTTGAAGCCGGCGAGTTGCTCCCGGGCCGCGGCCAGAATCGCGGCCTCGTCGCCGGTTCCGTCGATCACGGCGACCACCGCCTCGCCGAAATCGCGATGGGGCACGCCGATGACCGCGCTCTCGGTAACGCCCTCCACGCCGTCGAGCACCAGTTCGATCTCCTTGGGGTAGACATTGTAGCCGCCCGATATGATCAGATCCTTCTGGCGCCCGACGATGGACACCCGGCCCTCCGCATCCTGAAGACCCAGATCGCCGGTGATGAAATAGCCGTCAGCGGTAAAGTCCTCGGCGGTTTTTTCGGGCATGCGCCAATAGCCTGCAAAGACGCTCGGTCCCTTGATCTCGATCACGCCGGGCTGGGGCTCGGGCACGCGCAGGCTCACCTGGGGCAGCGGAAAACCGACCGTGCCCGGAAGACGGTCCCCGTCGAGCGGATTGCTGGTGATGATGATCGCCTCGGACATGCCGTAGCGCTCCAGGATCCGGTGGCCGGTGCGCGTCTCGAAATCCGCGAAGGTGGTTTCGAGGAGCGGGGCCGAGCCGCTGATGAACAGGCGCATGGATTTCGCGCGCTCAGCCGTGAAGCGCGGATCATCGAGCAGGCGCGTGTAGAAGGTCGGAACCCCCATCATGACCGTGGCGCGGTCCATGGCATCGATTACGGCGCCGGTCTCGAAGCGGTCCAGCCAGATCGTGGGACCGCCGCTCAGCAGGATGCAATGCAGCGCGATGAACAGGCCGTGCACATGAAAGATGGGCAAGGCGTGCAGCAGCACATCCTCGCGGGTGAAGCCCCAGGCCTCGTGGAGGGCCAGGGCATTGGCCGCCAGATTGCCGTGCGACAGCATCGCCCCCTTGGACCGGCCCGTCGTCCCGCTGGTGTAGATCAGCGCGGCCAGATCGTCCGCCTGCGCCGGATGGATGGGCGCCCAGGGATCGCACGTGCGCGCCTGCGCCATGGCCGTCACGGTATCGGTCAGGAAGACCGCCGGTTCGGCATCATCCAGGAAATACCCGATCTCACTGTCCGTATACGCCGTGTTGAGCGGCATATAGACCGCACCGAGCCGCAGGCAGGCCAGATAGACCAGAACCGTCTCGACGGATTTGGGCGCCTGCACCGCAACGCGGTCGCCGGTGGTCACGCCGCGTGCCTTCAGCAGGGCGGCCATCCGGGCCGACCCTTCGCGCACGGCGCCATAGGTCACCGGCGGCGCGCCCGGCGAACAGAAGCACGGCGCATCGGGATCCTCGGGCCAGTGTTTGGCCAGAATGGCGTACAGATTGGCGCTCACAACGCCTCCTGATCTCGGCAGCAAAAGCCCAGGGTATCAGGCGCACCGGTCCGATGACGGCGGAGGCGGCAAAAAAAATGGGCCGCCCGATACGCAGGCGGCCCATTCGGGAACGATTACGCTTCTGTGGGAGGGGGAAAGCGCAATCGCACCAATCAGGTGCATCGACGTCTGACGAGACCGGCGGTCCGGCGCCCGGCATGACACCGGTTTCGCGGTCCGGCTTGTACCGTCATGCGTGCTCTCGGACGGGACCCCGCAAACGCGGAACGGGGGGATGGACCGTCGCCGTACTCGTCATTGCTATTAGCAACTGTTGCTATCAGTATCTATTCGGGATCCGGATGTCAATAGTGTGACGGGTGTCAGCATGGGCAAACGCACTCAAGGCTGGGTTGCCCTGAATGCATGGGTTGCAGAAGCGGGGGCGCTTGGCGGTGACGCGGAAAACCCCGCGGGCGGGAGCCTGCGGGGTGGGGGGTGCCACGCTGGTGATGGAGTTTGGACGCTAGCGCATGGTCAGGATCGTATCGCCGGGCCGGTCCATCGGTGCCCCGCCTGATCTCAAAGCTGCCATAAGCCGTGCTGGATGCCGCCAAGGAAGTAGATGGCGAACATCCCGTGCCCGGGAATCTCGGTGGCCCGCATGGCAAAGTCCGCGCCCGCGGCCTCCGCGGCAGTCGTTGCCGCCTCGATATCGTCAACGAGCATATAAGGGCGGACCACCGGGGCCTCGTCGTCACGCATCGGTGCGCGCACACCAATGCGGCCGCCGCCGTCCAGCACCGCGATCCGCGCATTCCCGAACGCCGCCTCTGGCGCGCTGAAGGTCACGCCATGGTGCGCGGCGAGGGCAACGCATGTCTCGTCCACATTCGGGGTGACGATCTCGAGATAGTGGATGTGCATGGCGGCCTTTTCACCGGCGGTCGCGTCCTGTGCCGACACGGGTCCCACACAGGCAAACGCAGTCAATATTACGGCGATAACGGCGGTAAAGCGGTTCATGACGCCCCCATCAGCTTGTTCGATGAGGGAGCTAACCACAGGCCAAATGCTCGCGGAAGTGTTAAGCGCGCGTCCGCGGTACGCGCGGCTCAGTCGAAGCGGCCGAACTCGATGCGGTTCAGCAGGGCGAGAACCAGAATGAAAATGAGGATCGCATATATCGCTACCATGGTGCCCACCTGGGAATAACGGTCAACTTGAATGCTTTGGTACTGCGCCGCTGGCGGCGAAGTCAATTGCCGCCGGATGCCGCGCCTGCGGTCGGTCTTCGATCTGCCGTCACGGGTCGGGGCGGTTCATCCACAGGATGAGACTGCGCACCGGGATCACCCAGACGATGCCCGCCACGGCGTAAAACAGGGTCTGGATCCAGATATTGTCCGGCAGAATGGCGGTGGCCAGGACCGAGGCCGCAAAAATATAGATAATCAGCCCGATGGTCAGCAGCAGGCTGCCGACGAATTTGCGTTGGCGGGTGGTCATGGATCTGGCCTTTCCTGGCGGCGCGAACGCCCGGCCGTGCGGCCCCTGAGCGCGCCCGTCTTGCGGTGGCGGCTCCGCTCGGCTACCTCACAATTCAGTTGTCACCCTAGCTGCGAGAGCCGTCGTGAGCCAGACCATCGCCACCGATCCCATTGCCGCAGGCGCTTCGGCGCCGGTTCGTTCCCAGGCCGAGGACCGGCTGCGCCCGGTGGGCTGGTGGCTGATCGGCATGTGCGCGCTGCTCTTCACGATGATCGTGGTGGGCGGGGCCACGCGGCTCACCGAGTCCGGCTTGTCGATTACGGAATGGCAGCCGGTCACCGGGGTGGTCCCGCCGCTCACCGACGCGCAATGGGAAGCGGAGCTTGAGAAATATCGCCAGATCCCGGAATACCAACTGATCAACCGCGGCATGTCGATGGCCGACTTCAAGGTGATCTATTACTGGGAGTGGGGGCACCGGCTGCTCGGCCGCCTCATCGGTCTCGCCTTCGCCGCCGGATTTGCCTATTTCGCCTTCACGCGGCATTTGGGCCGCCCGCTGACGATCAAGCTTGCCGCCATGTTCCTCCTGGGCGGCCTTCAGGGAGCTTTGGGCTGGTATATGGTCCAAAGCGGGCTGGTCGACCGGGTCGACGTGAGCCAGTACCGGCTGTCGGCGCATCTGAGTCTGGCCTTCATCATTCTGGCCTTCATGTTCTGGGTCGCGCTCGACCTGCTTGCCGGGACCCGCGACCGGCCGAGCCGGGCACTGCCGGTCTACCGCGCGGCCGTCATCGTCACGGTGCTGATTGCCGTGCAGATCGTGCTGGGCGGGTTCGTTGCGGGCATGCGGGCGGGCTACACGTTCAACACCTGGCCGCTGATGGACGGTGCGTTCGTGCCGCCGGGCCTGTGGGCTTTCGATCCGTGGTATCTCGCGCCGTTCGAGGCGCCGGTGGCCGCGCAGTTTCTGCACCGCATGACCGCTTATGCCCTTGCGCTGGGTGTCGGCATCATGGCTGTCCTGGCGCTGCGCACGCCCTTGGGTCCAGGTGCGCGGCAGGCCGTCCATCTGCTGACGCTCGCCGTTCTGGCGCAGATCGTCCTTGGGATCTGGACCCTGCTCGCGGTGGTGCCGGTGTGGCTCGGTGTCATGCACCAGGGCGGGGCGGCGCTGGTGCTGTTCGCCGCGCTTAATGCGCTCCATCGCCTGCGGCCGCTTTCAGCGGCACCAGCGCAGGGGCGGGCTGCTCGGGCGGCTTAGACCCGACCGGCGGCGCCGTCTTGCGACCGGTTCCGGTCAGGGCGTCGATCTTGGCGATCAGCGCTTCGAAATCGACCGGCTTTGACAGGAAGTCGTCCATTCCAGCATCGAGATAGGCTTGGCGCTGGCCGGACATGGTGTCGGCGGTCAGGGCCACGATGGGAATGCCGGCATAGTCCGCCCCGCTGGCGCGGATGGCCTGGGCCGCTTCGATCCCGCCCATGCGCGGCATATGCCCGTCCAGCAGCACCAAATCGAAAGGCGCCTGTTTGAGCGCCTCCAGCGCCTCGACCCCGGTCTCAACGAGATGGCACTGGTAGCCCGACCGCTGAAGCAGGGTTTCGATCAGCAACTGGTTGGTGGCGTTATCTTCGGCGACCAGGATCCGTTTGCCGGCCTCGGCCAGCATGACCGGCACGATGGTCTCGGCCTCGTTTGCCAGCGGCACGCGGGAATGGTCCCGGTCGAGCCGCACGGTGAACCAGAAGGTGCTGCCCTTGCCGACCGTCGAAGTCACGCCGATTTCGCCGCCCATCAGTTCACTGAGCTTCCGGCAGATTGCAAGACCGAGGCCGGTGCCGCCGAACTCCCGGGTGGTGGACATGTCGGCTTGACGGAACCGCTCGAAGACATTGGGCAGCACCTCGGCGGGTATGCCGATGCCGGTGTCGGTCACGGCAAAGCGCAGCAGGGTCGCGGCGTCGGTCTCCTCCTCGGTCCGCACATCGACGGTGATGCCGCCCTTGGGGGTGAATTTCAGGGCATTGCCAATGAGGTTGAGCAGGATCTGGCGCAGCCGCACCTTGTCGCCGATGAAAGCGTCATGGACGCCCGGATCGACATGGGCTTCCAGCGTCAAACCGCGCTCGCTGGCCACGCTCGACTGCATGTCCAGAACATCCTCGATCACCGCACGGACCGATAACGGCGTCTGCTCAAGCTCCATGGCTTCGGCCTCGATCTTCGAGATGTCGAGGACATCGTTGAGCAGGGCCAGAAGCGCCTCGCCGGACGCGTTGATCTTGTCGGCATAAATGCTGGCTTTGTCATCCTCCGAGATATCCCGCAGCAGGCGCGCAAAGCCCAGCACGCCATTGAGCGGTGTGCGAAGTTCATGGCTCATATTGGCCAGGAAGGTCGATTTGGCTTCCGAAGCGCGCTGGGCCGCGGCGCGGGCCTCTTCCACGTCGCGCAGGATCTTGTTGTAGAACACCGCGAAACACATGGTCGCCAGATAAAGCGAAAAGGCGGCGATCGAAGCGTAGACCGCATGCGTCCATTGCTCGGCGGCCATCCGGTGATCGTTCGCATTCGGATCGGTGATCTGGCTGATCGCCGGGAGGGTCAAGCAATAGGCCATGACGATCACGGTTCCGATCGTCGCGGCGCGGGCCGAGATGAACAATCCGAACAGCACGGGCAGCGCCACGACGATGAAGATGTTGGGCGAATAGATCCCAAACTTGAACAGCGCGAACGGCAGAAGGCCGGTCATGATCACGCCGAGAAACCACCAGCCGCCGACGGTGACGGACCGGGTCCAGCGGATCAGAACCGGTGTCAGCCCTTCCAGAAGCGAAACAAGGGCCGGCAGGATAATGCTGAGGGCGCTGACAACCGGATCGGCATAGGGCGTGATCGTGCCCGTGAGTTCCTCGAAGGCATGAAGGATCGTCAGGCCCAGGCCGAGCACCATGCCGGCGGGCGCGCATACGCTCAGCAGACGCCCGCGCAGGCGCGTCACCTCGTCGGTCGCCGCCGGGTCGAGATTGAGGAAGGCGTCGATCCGGGCCAGCCAGGCCGACGTGTCGAGGGCCAGTCGCATGGGGGCTCCACACCGCCAAGAGTGTCAGGAGCCTAGCCTAGCGCGGAGCCGTTCACCAACTCCTAAAGCCATGATCTAACGGCGGCTACTCGAGACCGAGGCGGGCGATCTCGATGCGCGGGCAGCGGTTCATGATGACCGTGAGGCCGGCGGCTTGGGCCCGGGCGGCGGCGGCATCGTCGCGCACACCCAGTTGCATCCATATGACGCTTGCCCCGATGGCAATGGCCTCGTCGGCCACGGCTCCGGCGTCCTCGGACCGGCGGAAGATATCCACCATGTCCACGGGCTCGCCAATGGCGGCCAGGCTGGCGGCCACCGGCTGGTCGAGGAGGGTTTGCCCCGCAAGCGCCGGATTGACCGGGATCACCCGATAGCCGCGCGCCAGCAGAAACGCCATAACCCCGTGGGACGGCCGGCTCGGCTTGTCCGACGCTCCCACCAGCGCAATGGTGCGCACATCGCGCAGGACCGTCTCCAGCAGGGCGTCGTCATACTGCAGATCATCCATTGGGGGCCTCAATGGCGATTTCCCGTAGGGCCGGTCCGGCTCAATCCCAGGACGGATCGCGCTTGTCGAGAAACGCGCCGATGCCCTCGGCCGCATGGGGATCCATCATGTTCCGGGTCATAATATCGGCGGTGTAAGCATACGCATCGTTAAGCGGCATCTCGGCCTGGGCATAAAAGGCGGCCTTGCCGCTCGCCACGATGCGCGACGACTTGGACGCGATGGTGTGGGCAAGGCTCAAGGCTTCGGCGCCGACGCTGTCGGGCGCGACCACGCGGTTGACCAGCCCGAGGCGCTGGGCCGTTTCGGCATCGGCCATCTCGCCGGTGAGCAGCATTTCCATGGCGGCCTTGCGGGACAGGTTCCGGCTCAAGGCGACCATCGGCGTTGAGCAGAACAGACCGATATTGACCCCGGGCGTGGCGAAGCGGGCGTCGCGGGCGGCCACCGCCAGATCGCAGGTCGCCACCAGCTGACATCCTGCCGCCGTCGCGATGCCGTGAACCGCGGCGATGACGGGCTGGGGCAGGGCGATGATCGCCTGCATAAGGTCCGCGCATTGTGCGAACAGCCGGGCATAGGTGTCTCGCCCGCCGTCGGGGGCCTCGCGCGCGGCCATCAGTTCCTTGAGGTCGTGACCGGCACAAAAGGCCGGTCCTTCGCCGGACAGGATCACGGCCTTGACCGCCGGATCGGTCTTGATCCGCTCGAGCGCCGCCATCAACGCGCTCATCATCGCGGCCGACAGGGCATTGCGCGCCTTGGGCCGGTTCAGGGTCAGGCTGGCCACGGCGCCGATGCGCCGCTCAAGAACAAGACCGGGCTCGGCTGGCGTTGTGGTCATGATGATCGCCCTTTTCGATGTGGTAAAATGATACCGCAGCTCTGAAAGCCAGCCATTCCGCGGGGTTGGGGGCGTCAAAGCGCTTGACTTGGGCGCGCCCGGCCCGTAAATCACCGGCTTCCGAGATACCCGGCGCGCGCGGCTTCAGGCTGAGCGCATGGCGCCGGCGGATCCTGACAGGGATACAGACATGAAAACCTACAACATCAAGACCGGCGAGGCCGACAAGAAGTGGGTCCTCATCGACGCCGAAGGCGTCGTGGTCGGCCGGCTGGCGTCGTTCATCGCCATGCGCCTGCGCGGCAAGCACCGGCCGGATTATACGCCCCATGTGGATTGCGGCGACAATGTCATTGTGATCAACGCGGACAAGGTCCTGCTCACCGGCAACAAGCGCACCGACAAGACCTATTACTGGCACACCGGCTATCCCGGCGGGATCAAGGAGCGCAAGGCGTTCCAACTGCTGGACGGCAAGTTTCCCGAGCGGGTGGTGGAAAAGGCGGTCAAGCGCATGCTGCCCATCGGCCCCCTGGCGCGGCGCCAGTTCTCGAACCTGCGCGTTTATGCCGGGACCGAGCATCCCCATGAAGCCCAGCAGCCCGAGGTTCTCGAATTCGCTGGCCGCAACGTCAAAAACACGGTGAGAGCATAATGGCCGAGGAACAGCCCCGTACCCTGAAGGATCTATCGGATCTGTCGGATAGCGATAAAGCCGCGGCAATGGGCGAACCGGCCCCGCGCGAACCGAAGATCGACGAGCACGGCCGCGCCTATGCCCCGGGCAAGCGCACGGCCGCGGTGGCCCGCGTCAGGATCAAGCGCGGCACCGG
>CAZHDI010000094.1:0-1639 GCA_964531285.1 uncultured Alphaproteobacteria bacterium
CGCGATAGCTGATGGCCCGGTCGGTGAAGAGCGAGGCATAACAGCGCCGGCAGGCATCCATGAGGGAGCGTTCCCCAACGATATTGAGGAAGGTTTCCTGTTGTCCGGCGAAACTGGCCTGGGGCAGGTCTTCGGCCGTGGCACTGCTGCGCACCGCCACGCTGACCTCGCCTGCGCCCTTGCGCTCGGACAAGGTGCGATAGGCATCCTGAATGGCATCGGTAAGCTCGGGCGGAAAGGTGCCGTCGAGAAAGAGGCGGCGGATGGCATTGCCGGTTTCCTGCAAGTTGGCGGTTCCGGCTTTAAGGGCGCGGATATGCATGCGCAACGCGTCTTCAATGCCATTGTGACGGACATAGGCCCAATAGGCCGCCGACGTCGTTGCAAATCCGCCGGGAATGCGCACGCCTTTGGCCGTCAGCGCGCCGATCATCTCCCCGAGCGAGGCGTTCTTGCCCCCGACGCGGCCGACATCCTTCACATTCAGGGTTTCAAACCAGGCGATCAAATCCGTGCTCATCGGGCGTCTCCTTCGTGGGGGCTGTCGGGTTCAGATGGGGCGCGTATCAAGTACCACCGGTTATCAGTATCAGGATGAGTGTGATCATGCCGGCCCAAAGGCAGTAGTACAGCATGGGCCACATGGTGAACCGGATGATCCGGCCTTCTTCGCGCAGCAGACCGACGACCGCGGCCGCTGCGACGACATTCAAGATCGAGATCATGTTGCCGGCATTCGCGCCCAGCATCTGGGCCGCGAGGACGGTTTGATGCGGCAGGCCGGCATGATCGGCCGCGCTGAACTGCAAAAGGGCGAACATCATATTGCTGAAGGTCGCACTGCCGGACAGGAAGGCACCTAGCGCGCCGACAAAGGGGGCAAAGAGCGGCCAGGCCGGGCCCGTCGCGTCGGATGCGACCGCCGCCAGTTCCAACGGCATGCTGCGCAATCCAGCCTCGTTGACGCCGGATTGAATAAAGATGCGGACCATGGCCACGGCCGTCACAAGGGCAATCATGCTCCGGGCGATCACGCCCAAAGCGGCGCCTGCCGCGCCGGACAGCTTTTTCTGCGGCATCCGGAAGAAGAAGGCTGCGCCGATGGCGGTGACAATGAAAAGTCCGCCGGGGAGGTAAAGTGGCGCGATGGATGTGCTGATCCCGGTACCGAAAATATCGGTCCAGGACAGGGTAACGCTTTGCAGGAGCGCCTTGAAAGGAAGGGCATCGATCCGGGTCAGGATCAATAGGGCCAGAAGAACGCCGTATGGCGCCCAAGCCCGCAGGAGTGGCATGGTGGGCGCCGGTTCGTGCCCATCCCCAGGGGCGGTCATGGGGGCGCAGGTGGCCGGCCCGAACAATGCGCGGCGGCGGGCGAGCGGCACCATCACGGCCAGTCCGATGAGCGCGCCCAGCACAGACGGGAATTCAGGGCCCAGAAGAACGGCCACCGCCAGGGCGGCAAGCGTGAACGCCAGTCCGGCGATCAAGGCGAAGGGCCAGGCCGCCAGTCCGAGCCGCCAACTCCGGCTGTCATGGAAAAACCGGGTCATGATGGCAACGAGAATGAGCGGGATCGTGGAGCCGACGAACAGGTCGATGGCGATCGTCTGTACAGCTACGGACTTCAAATAGCCGG
>CAZHDI010000094.1:1739-5778 GCA_964531285.1 uncultured Alphaproteobacteria bacterium
CTGCTGTCGGCAATCAAAGCCAGGACAACGCCGGCAATCGGTGAAAAGCCGAGGGCGACGAGCAGCGGCGCGGTGATGGCCGCCGGCGTGCCGAACCCCGCGGCTCCTTCCAGAAAGGCGCCGAACAGCCAGGCGATCAGGATCACCTGCGCCCGCGGGTCGGGGGTGATGTGCCGGAACCCGGCGCGGATGGCGTCCATGGCGCCGCTGGCCAACTGAATTTTCAGCAGCAGGACCGCGCCCAGCACAATCCACAGAATGGACCCAGCAATCAGGATCGCCTCGGCGGTCGCCGCCGCGATGTGAAGCCAGGGCACCTGCCAGACGCCGGCGCTGATCATGACCGTCAACAGGAGACAGAGGGGCATGGCCCGCGCCGCGGGCAATTTGGCCACCACCAACAAGACAATGGCGGCGATGATGGGTGTGAGAGCCGCAAAGATCATGAGAAACGACATCACCTCAATCGGATGGTCGGTCACCCGTCACCGGTGTGTCTCTATACCAAAACGCCCTCGTCGGACATCGAACCAAAGGGCTATTGGGCGCGTGAACCGGAGGCGCGCCGGTCGCGGTCGTATGCGGGCCCGAAGCCACCAGAAGCCGATGATCCGCAGGCAGAGAGTCTGAGCGTTCCGTCAGGCCGTTGGGTTAAGGCGCGTCGGGCGGTGCCCAACGGAAGCACACCTTGAACCAGTTCCCTTGACCGATGCCGTGCCGCTGGGATGAGGCGTGAGACGCCGGGGCCAGTGCCCAGACCGTAGCGATTGACCTCACCGGGTCGAATTTTGATGACGGACAGGCATCAAGCGTCTTAAACTTACGTTTAAGGACATTAAATACAGGTTCTGGGAGGTTACCGGCCCATGACAAAGGCACACTGGACCTGGCGGGTCGGCGCATGACCGGCCCTGGCGGCATGGGATCATCCCCGGTATCCGAGCCCTTCCAGGGATATGGGAGCCGGTCTTATCGCGGCTATGTCCTTGGCGCGCTGCTTGTCGTCTATACATTTAATTTTATCGACCGGATTTTGGTCGGCGTGCTGAACGAGCCGATCAAGGAAGCGTTCAGCCTATCGGATGCCCAAATGGGCTGGCTCGGCGGACCGGCTTTCGCAATTCTGTACACGTTTCTCGGCATTCCGATTGCGCGGCTGGCGGAGCGCCACAACCGTGTCACGATCATTTCGGTGGCCGTTGCGGTGTGGAGCGCCATGACGGCGGTGTGCGGTCTGGCGGGCAATTACTGGCAGCTCCTCCTGGCACGGATCGGGGTGTCGGTGGGCGAGGCGGGCTGTTCGCCGCCGGCCCATTCGCTGATCTCGGACTATTTCCCGTTGGACCGGCGCGGGTCCGCGCTCTCCATCTATGCGCTCGGCATCCCGCTCGGTTCACTGTTCGCGGCGATCGCCGGCGGCTATCTCGCGGAAGAGATTGGCTGGCGCTATGCCTTTATCCTCTTGGGCCTGCCGGGCATCGTCATCGCCCTCCTCGTCAAGCTCACTGTGCGGGAGCCCCCGCGCCATGTGGTGGCCGATGCGCCGACGCACAGCGTGACATTCGGCGCCGCACTCAAGACCATGTCGGCCAAGCGCAGCTTCTGGTTCATCGCGCTTGGCGGGGCCGTGACCTCCTTTGTCGGTTACGGCATCGGACAATTCCTGTCGTCCTTCTTTATCCGAACCCATGAACTGAGCATCAGCGAGGCTGGGCTGATCTTCGGCGTCCTGTCCGGCGTGGCGTCGGCGATCGGGACCCTTGCCGGCGGTTGGATCGCCGACAGGATCGGGGACCGGGATAAGCGCTGGTTCTGTTGGATCTCCGCCATCGGCGTGGCGGTGGCCGGTCCGCTCTATGCGTTCGGGCTGTCGGTCGAGAACCTGACCCTGGCCGTATGTTTGATCGCTATCCCCTCGGTTCTCAACTCGCTGTGGATCGGACCGACATTCGCCACGACGCAGAATTTGGCGCCGCCTCACATGCGGGCAACCGCATCGGCTCTGCTGCTCTTTATGCTGAATATCATCGGTTATGGCGGCGGCCCCGTGGTCATCGGATATCTGTCGGACTTCCTGATCGGGGTCAATTTCGGCGATGCCGCCGCGGGGCTCAGCTATGTCCAGGCCTGCACGGGCACGGTCGCGGCCGACCTCGAGGCGGTCTGTGCCGATGCGCGGGCAGCCGGGCTGCAGCAATCGCTTACCCTGTCGGTGTTCTTCGGCTATCTGGCGGCGGCGTTGATGTTCTGGCTGGCTTCGCTCAGCGTGACCCGGGATCTGGATCCGTCGTCCCGCACCAGCTGACGGTGCGGGGCATGGCGGGCCGACGCGCGGCTTGCATCGCGAGGCTATTCGGGTCTGACTCACAGTCGGGAAACCGCGCGCGGACCGTTCGTGCGGGGCGGGACGATCCGACGAGTGGAGACCTGATCGATGACCAATGCTCAGCCGCAACCGGCATCCGGCCGGCGCAACGCGTTTACCCGTTTTCTCGACGGCGTGGAATGGCTGGGCAATCTTCTGCCCCATCCGGTGACGCTGTTCGCGGTTCTGGCCGTGGGTATCGTGCTGCTGTCCGGATTTTTCGGCTGGATCGGCCTCGCGGTTGAAGATCCGCGGCCCGCGGGCGCGCGCGGCGTCGCCGAGGACGGCATGATCCGCGCCGTCAGCCTGTTGAACGGCGACGGCGTGCGGCGGATCTTCACCAATCTGGTGACCAATTTCACCAGCTTCGCGCCGCTCGGTGTCGTGCTTGTGGCCATGCTCGGCGTTGGGGTGGCCGAGCGGTCGGGGCTGCTGTCGGCGGCGGTGCGGGCGATGGTGCTGTCGGCGCCGCGCCATGTGGTGACCGTGGCCATTGTCTTTGCGGGCATCGTCTCGAACACGGCATCGGAGGTCGGCTATGTCGTGCTCATTCCGCTCGCCGGGGCGATCTTCTATGCGCTCGACCGGCACCCGCTCGCGGGCATGGCGGCGGCCTTTGCAGGGGTGTCCGGGGGATACAGTGCCAATCTTCTGATCGGCACGATCGATCCGCTTCTGGCCGGGATCACCCAGGAAGCCGCGCGGCTCATCGCGCCCGATTACATCGTGGTGGCAACCGCCAACTGGTATTTCATGGTGGCTTCCACCTTCCTGATCACCCTTGTCGGCTCCCTGGTGAGCATCTTCATCGTCGAGCCGAAGCTTGGGCGTTACGATCCGTCCCGGGCCGATCCCTCCATTCTCGATAAACGGATGATGGAACGGCTTAGCCAGGCCGAGAAAAAGGGCCTCCTGTGGGCCGGGCTGGCGGTCTTGGGCGTTTTCGCTCTGATGGCGCTGACACTGCTGCCGGAGTGGGGCGTGTTGCGCAATCCCGAGACCGGGGACCGCATCAACTCGCCGTTCTTCCGGGGCTTTGTCGTCTGGATTCTGATTTTCTTCGTGGTCAGTGGTTACGCCTATGGCCGGGCCGTGGGCACCATGCGCACGGACCGCGATGTCATCGAGGCCATGGCGGCGGCACTGGCCTCTCTTGGCCTGTATATCGTTCTGGTTTTCTTTGCCGCGCAGTTCGTCGCGTTTTTCGGATGGACCAATCTGGGCGCCATCAGCGCGGTCACCGGCGCGCAGTTCCTTCAGGACACCGGCATGACCGGACCGGGTGTCTTTATCTTCTTTATCCTGATGTGTGCGGTGATCAATCTGTCGCTGGGATCGGCCTCGGCGCAATGGGCGGTGACCGCGCCGATCTTCGTGCCGATGCTGATGTTGATCGGTTATGCGCCCGAAGCCATCCAGGCGGCCTACCGGATCGGCGACTCGACGACGAATATCATCACACCGATGATGAGCTATTTCGGCCTGATCCTGGCCTGGGCGACGCGGTATGACAAAAATCTGGGCGTCGGCACGCTGATCGCGATGATGCTCCCCTACACGATCTTCTTCATTCTGACGTGGTCGGGGTTCTTCGTGCTGTGGACCTTCGGCTTTGGCCTGCCCGTGGGCCCGGGTTCGCCGACCTATTACAGCCCGTAAGGCGGGCCGGGCTTG
>CAZHDI010000094.1:5878-13556 GCA_964531285.1 uncultured Alphaproteobacteria bacterium
GTTTTCTGGGCCGTCGGCGGCTTCTGGCTGGATGGATTTCCGTTGGGCGGCGACATTTATGCCGTCCTGCTTCAGGCCGAGACCTACGCGTCCGGACTGTTGAAAGCGCCCGCGCCGCCCGTGCCGGAGGCCTTCAATCAGACGCGTTTTGTCGTTGTCGGTGATGTGTGGATCAGTCAGTACCTGCCGGGTTGGGCGGTCATTCTGATGCCGCTGACCAACCTGATGGCGGCATTGCGGCCGGCGCCCCCCGAGGCGGTGATGAACGCGGTCCGCATGCTGCGCTATCGCGATTTCCTCACCGTCTGCTTGATCCTGGACGGGGAAGATTTGTTTCCGGACAATTGGATCTATGTGCATGACGGCGCCGTGAATGTCGGCCGGATCCAGAGCTTCAAGAACTGGAGCCCGCACATGGTGCCCGATCCGTCGAAGACGAGTCTGGGCCTTGAATATTTCTGCAATCAGGGCGACGCGCTGTGGACCACGTCCGATCAGGATCTGATCGATCTCGGCGGCCGGGAACTTGAAACCATCGGTCTGGCCCGGCAGGCGGATGTGGAGGATGGCGTCGTCTACCGGATGCCGTATGCCTATCCGGTCTATGACGCCGACTATGCCGACGCGGTGCGCCGGATCAGGACCTATCTGGAGGGCCTGCCGAATCTGCAGACGATCGGGCGCAATGGTCTCCACCGCTACAACAACCAGGACCATTCGATGCTGACCGGGCTTTATGCAGTCCGCAATCTGAATGGCGGCACCAATGTCGATATCTGGAAGATCAATGGCGAGGATGACTACCACGAGGAAATCGTCGACGACGCGATCCCGCGGACCTGACCATGCTGGGGCCTCGGCGGTCGCGGTCCGGCCGGTCGAACCTGTGATGTGTGCCGAACCAGGTCTTTGCCGCGGTGGAGCGCGTTTCGTGTGCTTTTCTGGTGACACAGGGCGGCATTTCGAGGCCGGTGCCGATGTCTGAACAGTCCCGAGCCCTGAGCACCGTGGTGCCGGCGCGGCGGAACTGACCGCTGGCCGGCCGTCAACCTCAGATCAATCCAACGTTTTGAGCATTTTGCGACGGCCGGATCGGGGCCGGGGACGGCCCGGTGGGATTTGTCCCATTGCGGCACGGTGAGAGTTGACAGCCCCCCTGCGTTTCGTCGCACTATTATGACGAAAAAGAGGCGCGGATCGTCAGACGGGTGCGCGTCCGCGTGGGCAATTTGGGGGCTTTGAGCATGAAGATCGATCTTACCGGTCACGACCTTGGCCGTTTCACAACGATGCGGCGGCTTCTTCTGACCACAGCATCGCTGCTGGTCGTGTCGCTGCCGCAGGCCGCGATGGCACAGGACGTTGAGGTCGAAGCCGACGAGGCGGAGATCGAAGAGGTCGACATCGATGAAGTCGAGATGGACGACGGCGAACAGATGGTCGTCACCGGCTCGCGCATCCGGCGGGACGAGTTCTCAAGTGCTTCGCCGCTGCAAATCATCTCAGGCCAGATCTCGCGGGAAGCCGGCCTCCTCGATCCGGTCGATATGCTCCAGTCCGCGTCTCAGTCGACCGGGACGCAGATCGACAACACGTTCCAGGGCTTCGTTCTCGACAACGGCCCTGGGTCCGCGCAGATCAATATCCGCGGTCTCGATCCGGAACGCTCGCTCATTCTGGTCAACGGTAAGCGCCTCGCGCCCTCGGGTGTCGGCGGAGCGCCCACCACGCCGAACCTGAACCAGATCCCGTCGATCATGATCGACCGCATCGAACTGCTGCTGGACGGTGCCTCGTCCGTTTACGGATCCGATGCGATCGGCGGTGTGGCCAATGTGATCCTGCGCAAGGATTTCGACGGTCTGGAGTTGGACCTGGCGCGCACCCAGCCCTTTGAGAGCGGCGGCGAAGAAACCCAGGCATCCCTGGCCTGGGGTGCCACCTCGGATCGCGGATCGCTCGGTTTCGGCATCGAATATTACAACCGCAAGCAAATCGCCAAGGGCGACCGCGATGCTTTCGCCAATTGCGACGGCTATATCCAGATCGATGAAAACGGCGTCGAGCGGACTCGTGATCTTTCCTTCTCGCCGGGCACGACCGTAGACGACTGTAAGCTCGATACGGTCAACCGCGTGTTCTTCAACAATTCGGTCTTCGGCAATGTGTGGTACACGCCGGGGCAGTCGAATATCGGCATCCCGAATTTCTCCGAAACAGTCGTTTCGTCTGGTCTGATCCCGTTCCGGCCGGATGTGCTGGTCGGCAGCGATCTGAATGGCGACGGCATCCCGGATGAAGCCATCGTGGACGGCAATGGCGACGGCCTCGTCGATGTCGACCTGAAGGACAAGTTCTATAACTACGACGGGTCGCCGCTCGATCTGGAAAGCGATCTTCTGTCGCCGGTTCAGAGTTTCAATGTGCTGTCCTATGGCGAGTACGATCTCGGCATTCTGGACAACATGGCCGTCTCGTTCGAGCTGCTCTACAACTACTTCGAAACGGACGTGACCACGGGCCCGTCGTTCTTCCAGCCGACGGTGCCGGCCACCAACCCGACCAATCCGTGTAACCGCACGACCAATCCGAACGGCGTCAATTGTACGGCGTTCTTCGGCCCCTTCGATCTCGGTGATTTCGATGCGCTGCCGACCATTCGGATCCGCGGCGATCGGGAGGAAATCGCGGTTCAGGGCGATCAATTGCGCTTTGTCGGCGGCTTGAGCGGCGATCTGTCGATCCTCGATGAGACCTTCGGCCTCAAGAACTGGGACTACGAGATTTACGGCGCATATTCGCGGTCCTACTCGCAATCCGAAGTTCAGGGCATCGACCGCGATAATCTGCAACTGTCGCTCAACACCACGGTGATCGATCCGGGGACGGGCGATCTCGTGTGCGGTATCGATTTCGACGGCGACGGGCTTCCCGATCCTGATCTCCAGGATTTGAACGGCCAGCCGCTGGTCTCTCAGCAGTGCGTTCCGGTCAATCTGTTCGCGCCCAATATCTATGGACCGCGCGGCGGACGGCTGACCGATGAAGAGGCCGACTTCCTCTTTGCCAAGAGCACCTTCTCGACCGAAGTCGAACAGTTGGTGATCAGCGCGGTGTCCCAGGGCGATCTCTTCGTGCTGCCGTGGAATGGGACCGATGTGCCGCTGGTTGTCGGCTTCGAGTACCGCGATGACCGCATCGCGTCGATCCCGGACAATCAGGTTGAAAAGGGGCTGACCTTCTTCACCAACCGGGACCGCGGGGCCTCGGGCAGCCGGGACATCATCGAGTTCTTCGCGGAAAGCGAGGTCAATGTTCTGACCGACCGGCCGTGGGCTGAAGAACTGACGCTGTCGGGTGCCGTACGCTACACGGATGAAAGCGAGTTCGGGTCGGCAACCACTTACAGCGTCAAGGGGATCTATCGTCCGCTCGATTGGTTCACCCTGCGCGGCACCTACGGTACGTCGTTCCGGGCACCGAATTTGCGCGAGCAATTCCTGCTGGGGACCACAGGCTTTGCGACAGTGTCTGACCCGTGCATCGTGCCGACGGCAGCCCGCGAAGTGCTCGATCCGCTGACCGGCGCCGAGAGCTACCGGGCCGACCAGGACACACGCAGTCAAGTGACGCTCGATAACTGCGCGGCCGCCGGCGTCGACCCGACGGCGCTCGGTCTGGATGTCACGGTCGGACAGTTGCAGTCGGTCGAGTCATCGCGGGCCGGGAACGCTGTGTTGCGGGATCAGGGGCTCCAGGGGCTCGAGGCCGAGACCTCCGATGCCTTAAATCTGGGCGTGGTGCTCGAACAGCCGGTGTTCGAGGATTTCAATCTGACCCTCTCGGTGAACTACTTCTCCATCGAGGTCGAAAACAGCGTCGAGGAATTGTCGGCCAATTTCCAGGTCAACGACTGCTTTGCGGACCCGGATAAGCCGAACCTGTCCAGCGGGTTCTGCGGCCTCATCCAACGGAATGCGACGACCGGCCTGATCGATCTGGTGGATGCCACCTTCCTGAATATCGGTGCCCTGACCTCCAAGGGCTATGACTTCAACTTGCTCTATGAGCAGGAGTTCGAAGTCTTCGAACGGCCCCTTGAGATCTCGCTGGATTTCCAGGCGGTTTATCAGGATGAGCAGGTCTTCCAGTTCGAGGACGATATCGATGATAATGCCGGCGAGACCGAAAGCCCGCACTGGCGCGGTGCGGTCAATTTCCTCGCTGACTACGGGGACTTCCGCTTCAACTGGTTCACCCGCTATATTGGTGGGGGCGAGGAAGCGCTGCCGCCGCTCGAGGACGGGGCTACCTGTGAGAATCTCGGTCTGCAGTGCCGTCCGAAATACTTCACCGAGCAGTATTTCGTGCACAATGCATCCGTGACCTGGCGCCCGGAGACCTGGACCGCGACAGTTGGCGTGCGGAACGTCTTTGACCGGGATCCCGAGTTCATCGATACCGACGGCGTCTTCGGCGTGAACAATCTGCCGCTTGGTGTGCCGTACGATCTGGTGGGCCGGACTGCCTTCATCAACGTTTCGAAGACCTTCTGATCGGGGGAACCTGATCATGAGTGGTCCATGACAATCGATCCGAGGGGCGGCTGCGACCAGGCAGCCGCCCTTTTATCGTATGGGCGCATGGTGGACCGGACACGAACGGGACCGAATGGGTGAAAGCATGACACGGATGATGATGACGGCCGTCCTTGGTCTGATGACCGTGATGACGGCGGCTGCACCGGCAGCCACACCGGCAATCGATATTGCGGACGGAACCGCCGGTGCCCTTGGTGCCGTCGATATCCAGGGGCGGACCGATCTGCCGATCATCGAAGCGTTCGCGATGGACCCGGCGATGACGACCGCCCAAGTGTCGCCGGACGGCACGGCTCTGGCGACCATAGAGCGGCGCGCCAAGGACGGCGACAATTTCATCTTTATCTATGACACAGCGGATCTGACCCGCGATCCGGTGACATTGAGCGCGGCCCGGATGGATGTGGTCGATCTCTTCTGGGCCAATAATGAGCGGATCATCGTCACCTTCCGCCAGGATGTCGGCATGCTCGGCGAGGAAGGAACCAGCACGCGCCTTCTGACTCGGATTGCGTCGATCGACAGGCGCGGCGAGGAATGGGTGGAATTGCCCCAGCGCAGTCCCGACCGGCGCAGCGATATCAGTCAGCTGATCGCCAATTTCTCGGTGGCGTCGATCATCGACACGCTGCCCTGGGACCCGGATCATGTGCTGATCCGCTTCGACGACGATCAGAACGGCATCGCCGACACGTTCAAAGTGAATGTCGCGACCGGCGCGTCGCAACTTGTCGCCAAAGACAGCAACAAGCTGTCGATCCAGGGCGTCGATTTCGATGGCGAGGTGCGGCTGGCCTCGGGGTTCGACCCGGCCAGTCTGACATTCTACAGCTATGCGCGGGAAAAGGGCGAGGATGAGTGGCTGGAGATCGGCTCTTCCGTGGCCAATCCGGACGCCTTTTCGTTGAATTTCTCCGCTCTCGGATTTTTCAATGAGGAGGATCCGAACGAGCTTCTCGTTTTGTCGAACCACGATGCGGATACGAGCGGCATCTATACGTTCGATGTGACGACACAGGCGTTCAAGGACCTTCTGTTCCGTCATCCGCGCTATGACGCGACCGGGGTTGCCACGGCCTTGAGCGCCGAGGGCAAGCGGCAAATCATCGCCTACAGTTATATCGGCAAGGGCCCGGAGCGGGTTTATGTCGATGCGGCCGAGCAATCCTTGTACGACGCGATCGACGGCATTCTGCCCGAGGCCACAAACCGGATCGTCAGCCGGTCTGCTGACGACGCCATGATCGTGATCCGGTCCGAAGGGCCGCGCCGCCCGCCGTCGTGGTATCTCCTGCGCGACAAGGCCCGTATCGATTTCATCGGCACCCAGTATCCCTTTTTGGAAGAGGACGAGCTGTCGAGTGTCGACTGGAAGGCGTTTCGCGCCCGCGACGGGCTGACCATCCCGACACTGATTACCATTCCGGACGGCGAGGGGCCGTTTCCGGTCGTCGTCAATCCCCATGGCGGACCGGCGGCCCGCGATGTTTGGGGCTTCGATCTGTGGGCCCAGTTGCTCGCCCATCATGGCTATTTGGTCGTTCAGCCGCAGTTTCGTTTTTCCACCGGTTTTGGGCGCGAACATGTGGAGGCGGGCTATCGCGAACTAGGGCTGAAGATGATGGATGACGTCGAGGACGCGGTGCGCTTCGTCGTCTCGCAAGGGCTTGGCGATCCGGACCGCACGGCCGTGTTCGGCTGGAGCCATGGCGGCTATGATGCCTTTGTCGGGGCGTTCCGCGACCCCAATCCGTTCCAATGCGCGATTGCCGGGGCCGGTGTGTCCGATCTGGCGGCGCGGCGGTCGGATCTGTTCGAATTGGGATCGGTGACCCAGCGGATCTATCGGGAGTCGTATTTCGGCATCAGTCCGTTGGAGCATGTCGATAGCGTGGATATTCCGATCCTGGTCATTCACGGCAGCATCGATGAGCGGGTGCCCGTCTATCACAGCCGCCGCTTTGTGGATCGTCTCGAGGCCTTCGGCAAGCAGCACAAATATATCGAACTCGAGGGCGCCAACCACTTCTTCGGGACGATCTATTACCGGCATTGGATGGAAATGTTTCCGGCCATGATCGATTGGCTGGACAATACCTGCGGTCTGAAGGCGGACTGACCGGGCCTGATCAAAGAGCCCCTTGCCCCGCCCCGTCCGTCACGGGTCGAGGCGTCGTCAATATTCACATAACGACGAACCCTCAACTCGGGGCACGACCTGATACTTTATGCTGATTGCCGGGCCGGGCGGCCGAGGATCGATCCGCAAATCCGGGGTCTCATTCCCAAGAGGATCCTCAATGCCATGCGCGCCATCCATGGGACCTGCGGATCGGACACGGGCGGTTACCGGGCCGACAGCCTGTGCAAGAGGCTTATAAGGTCGGCTTGGCGCTTCATGTCGGTCTTGCGCAGGATCGCGCGCAACTGGGTACGGATGGTCGAGACCGCCACGCCCCGGCGCGCGGCGACATCGCTCACGGTCCCGCCCCGAAACAGATCGATCGCCAGGGAGGCTTCGGCCTGGGTCAGATCGAACAGGGCGACGAGATCGCGGCCCCGCAAGTGCGGCGTCTCGTCGAGGCATCGGATGGTCAGTTGGATCAGATCGATCACGTCCCGGGCTTGATCGATAATCGGCAGGGCACTGAACATAATTCGGCGAACTGCCGTGAGCCAGATCGCGAGGGCCTCTTGCTGTTGGTAAGGCGTGCCGATCCATTTCAGGCAAGTGGCAAGGTCCGCCTTCGCGGCGTCCGTCAGCGGTGCCAGACGTCCGGCATTCGTGATGTCGAACGCTTCCGAGGCGCGCAGAGCATCTGGCGCGTCGCTGCTCATCATACGGACGGTTCGGTCCCGGTCGACCCACAGCCGCGCGGTGGAGGGATCGCTGAGAATAAGCCGATTGGGGGCGACGATGGCGTTCACCGACAGGCTTTCTTCTGGTTGGAGGCAGTCAGGACGGGCATCGGTCAAGTCATAGACATCACAATTTATCGGATTGACTTTGGTCATGATAGCGACAATTGCGATTGCAATCCATACCCAGGCGTTAGATACTGACTTTAGGTTCCCCT
>CAZHDI010000095.1:0-13384 GCA_964531285.1 uncultured Alphaproteobacteria bacterium
CGTTGATGGCCACCGGACGCGATGACGACATATTGCCGGCCCTGCCAGTCATAGGTCATCGGCGTTGCCTGACCGCCCGCCGGGAGCCGGCCCTTCCACAACTCCGTCCCCGACTGAACATCGAAGGCGCGCAGGTAATTGTCCATCGCGGCCCCGATGAACAGCACACCGCCTTTCGTGACGATCGGCCCGCCGAAATTGGGCGTCCCGTAATCGAAGGCGAGCCCCAATGGCGCGATGTCGCGCGTCGTGCCCAGCACGCTTTCCCAGACAATGAGCCCGCTTTTCAGGTCGATCGCATGCAGCATGCCCCAGGGCGGCGGATTACAGGGCAGGCCCAATGGCGACAGGATCACCTCGCGGGTCACGGCATAGCGCGTGCCCATCTGGCGGCCGACCTCCAGACCCGGATTGTCCGCATACACCGCACCTATGGTCTCGGGCTGAATGAGGCGGATCTCATGCATCATCCGGTTGGTGTTGACGAATGCCCATTGGCGCTCCGGATCGAAGGCCATGGAGCCCCAATTGGCCCCGCCCCCACTGAACGGGACCATCAGCGTGCCGGTGCGGCTCGGCGGGGTGAACAGGCCGTCATTGCGCAGGCCCTCCATGCGGCGCTTGCAGGCGCCCCGGTCCCAGGGCGTCAGGCCCCAGGCATCGTCCGGACTGATCTCATGGGGCACCAGCGCGCGGGGCGCGACCGGAAAGGGCTGGGTGCGCGACAACGCCTCGCCAATGGCCGGGGTCTGCGGAACGGGCCGGTCCTCGACCTCGAACACCGGTTCGCCGGTCTCCCGATCGAGCACGAACACAAAGCCGGTCTTGGTGGCCTGCACCACCACCGGCACGGTTTGTCCGTTCCGGGTTATCTCATAAAGGCCCGGCTGGGCGGGCAGATCGTAATCCCAGACATCGTGCCGGACCGTCTGGAAATGCCAGCGCACGGTGCCGGTGGCCGCGTCCAGAGCCACGACGGAATTGGCGTAAAGATTATCGCCGGGCCGGTCGCCGCCGTAAAAATCGGGACTGGCGCTGGAGGTCGGCAGGAACACCAGGCCCCGCTCCTCATCGGCGGACATGATCGACCAGACATTGGCATGGCCCGACAGCGGCCGGCCCTCGCCGTCCCAGGTTGCGGCGGCGGGGCTGTCCGGATCGCGCGGGATCGGATCGAAGGACCAGAGCGGTGCGCCGCTGCGCACATCGAAGGCGCGCACCACGCCGGCCGGCGCCTGAAGGCGGATATTGTCCGAGATGGCCGATCCGACGACAACGGCGCCGCCGATAACGGCCGGCGGCGAGGTGATCTGATATTCGCCCGCCCACACCAGCGCACGGTCCGGCGGCACCGCCACCGCACCGCCGGTTCCGAACCCGGCGCAGGGCGTGCCGGTGCGCGCATCGAGCGCCCAGAGCTTGGCGTCATTGGTGGCCATGAAAATGCGTGTACCGCACGCCGCGTCGGCCTCCGCCGGATCCGGCGCGGTCCAGGTGCTCACGCCCCGGCAGATAAACTGGTTGGCCGGGTCTTGATCGCGCGGGATGTCCGGATCGAACCGCCAGCGTTCCCGCCCGGTGCCCGGATCGAGGGCGATCACTTCGTTGAACGGCGTACACAGGACCAGCGATCCGGCGATCAGAACCGGCGTGCCCTCGAACGCCACCTCGCCGTCATAAGGCTTGTCCAGATGCCCGGTGTCGAACCGCCAGGCCTCTTTCAGCCCCGTCACATTTTGGGGGGTAATCTCGTCGGCCGCGGAATACCGCGTGCCATGGGCATCCGCGCCATATTGGGTCCAGCCGCCGGCACCGGCGGGACCCGTAAAAATGGCGAGCGCGGCTGCCACAAGCGCGCTTCGCCACGGGATGGACAAAAACCAATGAGCCGCCATGACACCTCCCCGGCGTCCGGCGTCTCAGCCCTTACTGGCTGAGTTCCTCGAACGCCTTGACCAGCATTTCGTCCATTGTACGCCGAATCTGGTGATCGGAAATCTCGACGCCCTTCGCGTCCAGATCGGCGCGCAATTTGCGGAACACATCCTCGTCGCCCGGCTCGGCCAGATCGGAGGTCACAACCTCCCGCGCGTAGGTCTGAGCCTCATCGCCGGTCAGGCCCATTTGCTCGGCGGCCCACAAGCCCACCATCTTGTTGCGGCGCGCCATGGCCTTGAACTTGAGTTCTTCGTCATGGGCGAATTTGGCCTCGGCCGCCCGCTTGCGCTCGTCAAAGGATGAGGACATCTGCACTTCTCCATCTCGCCGGTGCGGCGCCTCCCGCGCCGGGACGTTATAATCTGTGCTTAATGCGCTCCCGCCGGGATTGCAACGCCGGGCGGGCCCGCAAAAGCCTGCAGGATCGTGACACACCTCCTATATGATAGGCTCTAACGGACCGGCCGGGGGCTTGGCCCGGGCCGGGACCCGCGTTATGGCTGAAGCCGCCGCGCAATCGCGGATACTGTTCCGACCGCCCGCCCGCCAGACTTGTGGAGATGTAATCGTTATGAACCGCCGCCGCATGGTCTACGATGGCAAGGCCAAGACCCTCTATGAAGGCCCCGAACCGGGCACGCTGATCGCCCATTACAAGGACGATGCGACCGCCTTCAATTCGGAGAAGCACGCCATCATCGACGGCAAGGGGGTGCTGAACAACCGCATTTGCGAACACATCATGGGTCAGCTCAACCAGATCGGCGTGCCGACTCACTTCATCCGCCGTCTGAACATGCGCGAGCAGCTCATCCGCGCGGTCGAGATCATCCCCATCGAGGTCGTGGTGCGCAATGTGGCGGCCGGATCGCTGTCCAAGCGATTTGGCATCGAGGAAGGCACGCCCCTGCCCCGGCCGATCATCGAGTTTTATTACAAGGACGACGCGCTCGGTGACCCCATGGTGTCCGAAGAACACATGATCGCCTTCGGCTGGGCCGTGCCGGCCGATATCGACGACATGATGGCGCAGGCCCTGCGAATCAACGACTTCTTGAGCGGGCTGTTCCTGGGCGTGCGGATCCGGCTGGTGGATTTCAAGGTCGAGTTCGGGCGGGTTTACGAGAACGACATGCCACGGATCATTCTCGCCGATGAGATCAGCCCGGATTCCTGCCGGTTGTGGGATCTGGACACCGGCGAGAAGCTGGACAAGGACCGGTTCCGGCGCGATCTCGGCGGGCTCACGGATGCCTACCAGGAAGTCGCGCGGCGCCTGGGTCTGTTGCAGGAGGGCAGCGCGCAGACCGGATCGGGCGGGCCCACCCTGGTCAGCGACGGCGGCACGGCCGTGTCGTCGGTGTCTCATTTATCCGAGCGCAAACGATGAAAGCACGCATTCACATCACGCTGAAAAACGGTGTTCTGGACCCGGAAGGCAAGGCGATCGAAGGCGCGCTGGGCGCCTTGGGGTTCCAGGGCGTGGGCGATGTGCGCAAGGGCAAATATATCGAGATCGCGCTTGACGGCATGAGCCGCGCCGAGGCCGAGGATAAGACCAAGGCCATGTGCGAGCGGCTTCTCGCCAACACCGTGATCGAGAATTACACCATCGACCTGGAAGGGTGAGCCCATGCGCGCGGGCGTGATCGTTTTTCCCGGCTCCAATTGCGACCGGGACGTGGCCGTCGCGCTGACCCGGGTCACGGGGGCGGCGCCGCAGATGATCTGGCACGGCGCCACCGCGCTGCCGGCGCTCGACCTCATCGTGCTCCCGGGCGGGTTTTCCTATGGCGATTATCTGCGCTGCGGCGCGATCGCGGTGCACAGTCCGATCATGGCCAGCGTGGTCGACCGCGCCAAGGCCGGCACCCCGGTCCTCGGCATCTGCAACGGCTTTCAGATGCTCACCGAGGCGCGCCTCTTGCCCGGCGTGCTGATGCGCAATGCGGGGCTCACCTTCATTTCGCGCACCCTGCCGCTCACCGTCGCCAATGCCGATACGATGTACACCACCGCTTATGAGAAGGATGCGCGGATCGATATTCCGGTCGCCCATCATGACGGGAATTATTTCGCCGACCAGGAGACGCTCGACCGGCTCGAAGGCGACGGGCGGGTGGTGTTCCGCTATGCCCGCGAGAATCCCAACGGCTCCCAGCGTGCGATTGCGGGCATTACGGACGAAACCGGCCGCATCCTCGGCCTGATGCCGCACCCGGAGCGGGCGGCCGATCCGGTGCTGGGCCTTACCGACGGGCGGGGTGTGTTCGAAAGCATCGTCAACGCCGTGGCATGAACCCTATGGCATCAGATCATCAGGAGAGCCTGCCGTGACCGAGATCACGCCGGAGATTGTCGCGGAGCATGGGCTGAAGCCGGACGAATACGACCGGATCGTCCGCGCGTTGAACCGTGCGCCCAACCTGACCGAACTCGGTATTTTTTCGGTCATGTGGTCCGAGCACTGTTCCTACAAGTCGTCCCGCGTCTGGCTGAAGACGCTGCCCACGGACGGCCCGCAGGTGATCTGCGGACCGGGCGAGAATGCCGGCGTTGTCGATATCGGCGACGGCCAGGCGGTCATCTTCAAGATGGAAAGCCACAACCACCCCTCCTTTATCGAGCCCTATCAGGGCGCGGCGACGGGCGACGGGGGCATCATGCGGGATGTGTTCACCATGGGTGCGCGCCCGGTGGCCATGCTCAATGCTCTGCGGTTCGGCGCACCGGATCATCCGAAGACGAAACATCTTGTGTCCGGTGTCGTCGCCGGGATCGGCGGTTATGGCAATTGCATGGGGATCCCGACCGTCGGCGGGGAAACCAATTTCCATCCCCGCTACAACACGAACATTCTGGTCAACGCCATGTGCGTCGGCCTCGCCAACACGGACAAGATCTTCTATTCGGCGGCCAAGGGTATCGGCAATCCGGTGATCTATGTCGGCTCCAAGACCGGCCGCGACGGCATCCATGGGGCGACCATGGCCTCGGCCGAGTTCGACGAGCACACCGAGGAAAAGCGCCCCACGGTCCAGGTCGGCGATCCGTTCACGGAAAAGCTGCTTCTGGAAGCGTGCCTGGAACTCATGGCCGAGGACGCGATCATCGCGATCCAGGATATGGGCGCGGCGGGCCTGACCTCCTCGTCGGTCGAAATGGCGGCCAAGGGCGGCGTCGGCGTCGATCTCGATCTCGACCGGGTGCCCCAGCGTGAAACCGGCATGACGGCCTATGAGATGATGCTCTCGGAAAGCCAGGAACGCATGCTGATGGTGCTGCGCCCGGGCAAGGAACCCGTGGGCGAGCGGATCTTCCGCAAATGGGGCCTCGATTTCGCGGTGATCGGGCGCACGACGGACACGAACCATCTCGTGCTCACCCATAAGGGCGAGACGGTCGCGGATCTGCCGCTTCATGCGCTGGCCGAGGAAGCGCCGGTCTATCACCGGGCCTGGGAGAAACCGGTCCTGCCGCCGCCCGTCCTGCGCGATGTGGTCGCGGCGCCCAACGATCTGGGCGAAGCGCTCACCACGCTGATGGCGTCGCCCGATCTGGCGTCCCGGCGCTGGATCTGGGAGCAGTACGATTCCACGGTCATGGGCGATACGGTGCTGGCCAGCGGCGGGGATGCGGCGGTCGTGCGCGTGCATGGCACCGGCAAGGCGCTTGCGATGTGTACGGATGTCACGCCGCGCTATTGCGAGGCCGATCCGCTCGAGGGCGGCAAACAGGCGGTCGCCGAGACCTGGCGCAATCTGACCGCCGTGGGCGCAACCCCGCTCGCGATCACCGATTGCCTCAATTTCGGCTCGCCGGAGCGGCCCGCAATCATGGCCCAGTTCGTCGGCTGCGTGACCGGCATGGGCGAGGCCTGCAAGGCGCTCGATTTTCCGGTCGTCTCGGGCAATGTCTCGCTCTACAACGAGACCAGCGGCCAGGCGATCCTGCCGACCCCCGCCGTGGGCGGTGTCGGCCTGATCGGCGATGTCGCCAAAGCCATGAGCCCCGGCTTCAAGGCCCCCGGCAATGCGATCGTCCTCGTGGGCGACACCCGCGGCCATCTGGGCCAGTCGCTTTACTTGCGCGAGATCCTGGGCCGCGAGGAGGGCCTGCCGCCGCCGGTTGATCTCGCCGCCGAGCGCCGGAATGGCGATTTCATCCGCATGCTGATCAGCGAATCGCAAGTGCACGCGGTCCATGACCTGTCCGACGGCGGGCTCCTTGTGGCCCTGGCGGAGATGGCTTTGGCCGGCGGTCTCGGTGCCGATCTGACCATCGAAACCGACGCCCCGCTCCATGCGCTGTTGTTCGGCGAGGATCAGGCGCGCTATCTCATCGAGGTGGACGAGACCCATCTCGACGCGGTGGAGGACCGCGCGGCCGAGGCCGGCGTGGCGGTGGCGTGTATCGGCATCACCGGCGGCACGGATATCGTGCTCAACGGAGCATCCCTTGTGACCCTGGCGGACATGCGCGCCCGCCATGAGGCCTGGCTCCCGGCGTTGATGGCGTAAGGGCCTGTCCGAAAGTCCTATATCCCTTCAGGAGGCTGATCATGCCCATGCAAGCCAGCGAAATCGAACGGCTCATCCGGGACGGGCTGCCCGGCGCGGACGTCACCATCACGGATCTGGCGGGTGACGGCGACCATTACGAAGCCCATGTCGTCTGGGCCGGGTTCGACGGCAAGAGCCGCGTTCAGCAGCACCAAATGGTCTATGCCGCGTTGCAGGGCCATATGGGCGGCACACTCCATGCGCTGAAATTGACGACCACCGTTCCGGCGGCGTGATCCCGGTTTGTCTTGACCCGCCCGCGCGGGGTGCCTACCTCTAGCCAAATCACCGCTGAGGAGAGATCCATGAGCGACATGCCGATTGCCGATTTCATCGCCGCCGAGGTCAAGGACCGGGACGTGGTGCTGTTTATGAAGGGCACGCCGAATTTCCCGCAATGCGGCTTCTCGTCGACGGTCGTGCAGATCCTGGATTATCTCGGGGTCGAGTACGCGGCCCATAACGTGCTGGAGAGCGACGATCTGCGCCAGGGCGTGAAGGAATTCAGCAACTGGCCGACCATCCCCCAGCTTTATGTGAAGGGCGAGTTCGTCGGCGGCTGCGATATCCTGCGGGAGATGTTCGAGGCGGGCGAGTTGAAGCCGTTCTTTGCCGACAAGGGCGTCGAAACGCGCGCGGCTTAAACCTTGTTTCATGGCCTTGGGGGTAAGACGGATCGGGTGTTCGCTCGATCCTGAGGCCCCTCGCCCATGACCACCCAAACTGCCTGTCCCCACCAAACCGGATCCAACGGTCCCCGGTCCAACAGTCTGGGGCTTGCCGCCCTGGCCGTCATTGCCACGCTCGGGCTCGGGGCACTGGGCCTGACGGCGTTGCAGCCGGTCCCCACCGCCCAACAGGTCGCGGTGATCTTCCCGCCCTGGACCAACGGGGTCCAGATCCTGCGCACCATTGCCCGCGCCGAGGGGCGCATCGTGGCGGCCGGTGCGGCCTCCACCATCGTGATTGTGCGCGGCGACCGGCCGGGCATATCGGACCGGCTCCGGGCCGCCGGCGCTTGGGCCATTGTGGATGCGCGGCTCGCCCGCGGCTGTCTCGACATTGGCGCGGCCGGACGGGCGGTGTCCTTATGACGGTGCGCGTGGACGGCATTACGGCCCTGCGGGCCTCCGCAGGCGCCTGGGGAACGGCGCTTCAGTGGGTGGGCCTGCCCTGGCTGATCGTGACCGGGATCGTCAATGAGCGGCCCTGGGAGGTGGCGGCCATATCCAGCGCGGTCCTCGCCCTTGCGGTCACCCTCGTTTATGGCGCGCGCGAACGGCTCGGGACCGTTCTGCCCTATGCGGTTGCGCTCGGCGCGGTCGCTCAGGTCTCGCTTCTGGTGATGGTCGCCGCCGGTCCCTGGCAGATCGATTATCACATGATCTATTTCGCCGCGCTGGCGACCCTGGTGGCGTTTTGCGACTGGCGGGTTGTGCTGGTTGGCGCCCTCGCCACGGCGGTCCATCACGCCATCATCACCGTGGCCATGCCCTGGGCCGTCTTTCCGGACGGCACGGACCTGTGGCGCGCGCTCTTCCACGCCGCCATCGTGACCCTGGAAGTCAGCGTGTTGATGATCATCACCCACCAGCTGGCGCGCGCGTTCCGCACCTCCCAGGATGCCGCGGATCAAGCCGCCGTGACGGCCGCCGAAGCCGAGGACTGGGCATCGCGCTGTCAGGACCGGGAGGAAACCAGCCGCCGCCAGCAGGACGGCATGGAGCACATGATCGAACGGTTCAACCGGTCGGTCGTTGGCGTGCTGACGGATCTCGTTGCCTCGGCGCAAGGTCTCAACTCCACCGCGCAGACCATGACCAAGACCGCCCAGGACACCCGCGCCCGCTCCGGTACTGTGGCCGAGACCACGGCCCAGGCCAGCGAAAACGTCCAGACCGTCGCAAGCGCGGCGGAGGAGTTGACCGCATCCCTCGCTCAGGCCCGCGCAAGGGTTGACGACGCGGCGCAGATCGCCCGCGCGGCTTCGGCCCAAAGCACGGCCTCAAACGCCAAAATCGGCGAACTGCATAGCGCGGCCCAGGCCATCGGCGATGTGGTCACGCTGATTCACGGCATCGCCGAACAGACCAATCTCCTGGCGCTCAACGCGACCATCGAGGCGGCCCGGGCCGGAGAGGCCGGCAAGGGCTTCGCCGTGGTCGCTTCGGAAGTGAAATCGCTCGCGACCCAGACCGCCGAAGCCACTCAAAAGATCGACGATCAGATCGCGACCATCCGGTCCGTGATCGCCGACGCGGTCAGCACGATCCAGGATGTCGCCCGCACGATTGATGAGATCAACACGCTGTCGGCCGAAGTGAACCATATGGTCAGCCAACAGAGCGATGCGACCAACGAGATCGCGCGCAATGTTCAGCATGCGGCAGACGGCACGGGTGTCGTCTTCGCCAGCATGGACGAGGTGCGCATTTCCGCCGACGAAACCGGCGCGGCCGCGGTATCGGTGGAGAATGCGGCAACGCATATCGTCACCCATTCGGAAAGCCTGCGCCAGGAGGTGAGTTCCTTCCTGGAAGCCGTGCGCGAGGCGGGACGGCACCGGTTGTTCGATCCAGCCATTGTCGATCTCGATGCAGAGCTGTGCTGGCCGGACCGGACGGTTGCCGGACGTGTGGTCACCCTTTCGGCCCTCGAAGCGGAGTTCACCGGCGCACCGGCTGCCGGGCTCCATGAGGCGGCGTCCCTCAGGATCAACGGCATCGACCTGGCTTTGCCATGTACGGTCCATCAGCAAACGGGCCATACCGTGCAGCTTCGCTTCGATCTGCGTCCCAATCACCTGAACGCCCTGATCGCCTTCACCAAGCGCTGGCGGGCCCAAAGAAAAACGGGCGCGCCCGAAAGCACGCCCGCCGCTCCGTTTGCGCAATCCGCCGCCGGTTAGCTCGAGTAGTACTCGACCACCAGATTGGGTTCCATCATGACCGCGTAGGGCACATCCGCAAGCTGAGGAATGCGCACCAGCTTGGCGGTCAGCTTGTTGTGGTCCACATCGACATAATCAGGCACATCGCGCTCGGGCAGTTGAATGGCTTCGAGCACGAGAGCCATCTGCTTGGACCGCTCGCGCACCTCGACCACATCGTCGATGCGCAGCCGGTAGCTGGGGATCGTCACACGCTGGCCGTTGACCATGACATGGCCGTGATTGACGAATTGGCGGGCCGCGAAAATCGTCGGGACAAACTTGGCGCGGTACACGAGGGCGTCCAAACGCTGCTCGAGCAGGCCGATCAACAACTCGGCGGTGTTGCCCTTGCGCCGGTTGGCTTCGTCATAGGTCCGGCGGAACTGCTTTTCAGTGATGTCGCCGTAGTATTTTTTCAGCTTCTGCTTGGCGCGCAGCTGGGTGCCGTAGTCCGACAGCTTGCCGCGGCGGCGCTGGCCGTGCTGACCCGGACCGTATTCCCGGCGGTTCACCGGACTTTTCGGGCGGCCCCAGATGTTTTCGCCCAATCGGCGGTCGATCTTATATTTCTGCGAATGACGCTTGCTCATAAGTCCTCACTGTGACGCGTCCCGGCTCCCGGCCCTCCGGAAGCGATTGCAACGGCGGCAACGCATCGTCCCGTCATGATCATCCGGCATAGCGCGGCCCATCCGTTCCGGCGCAGGCATTGGCAAATGCGGGATTGGTCCACCGCGCCCACGGGCGACGGTGAAGCGCGGGTTATAGCGGCTCTGACGGGGGAGTCAACGCCGCAGGGTCCGCGCCCGCCTCCCAAGAGCCCGCCGGATTAACCATCCGCGCCGCCCGATGCCCCCTTGGGAGGATGCAATCCCCGCGTGTTCGGCCCTATGCTCCGCGATCTCAATGAGTATGCGTGCCCCGCGGGAATGAGCCCATGAGCCTGAGTGTCGACGAGATCGCCCACGAGATCGTGCGGACCGAAGGCGGGTTCGTGAACGATCCCGACGACCCGGGCGGGCCCACGAATTTCGGCGTCACTTTAGGCACGCTGGAGCGTCTCGGCTTCGATGTCGATCAGGACGGCGATGTGGACATCAACGATGTGCGCGCGCTGACGGTCGAGCATGCGGTCGATATCTTCAAGCGGCACTATTATCAGGCGCCGGGCATCTGGCGCATCGCGCAGCCGCTCCAACCCACGGTCTTCGATATGCAGGTCAATGCCGGCCCGACCGCCATTCGGCTGCTGCAAAAACTGGTCAATATGGCCGGGTTCGGCCCCCTCACAGAGGACGGCCTTCTGGGCCCCAACAGCGCGCGCGCCGCTCAGACCTGTTTCGACGGCATGGGCGAGTTGATGGTCGATGCCTATTCGATCCAGCGCCGCCGGTACTATTATGCCCTCGGCGACAAGAATGCGCGGCTGCGCAAATTCGCCCGCCGGCGCGACGGCGGCAAAGGTGGCTGGATCGTCCGGGCGGAGATGTTCATGGACCCGCATTTTCACTTTAGCGAGGCCGACCACCGCATGAGGACCTCGGAATGGTCTTGAGCACGCTCCAGGATTGGGCCGGACGGGTCGGCGGCTTCCTTACGGGCAGCCCCAGCGCCGATACCCGGCGCCCGCGCGCCTATGGGACCGGGCTGCCGGAACCCGAGCCGACACGGGCGGCCCGGCTGGCCGCGATCCGTCAGTTCCAGTCCGAATTCACCCATAACGCCAAGCACCGCACCCGGTTCGATGCGTTCGTGGACGGGCTGAACCGTCTGCCCCGCCCGCTCCTGGCCATGGGGACCATCAGCCTCTTTATCTATGCGATGATCGAGCCGCAGGGCTTCGCCGTGGCCATGGCCTCGCTCGACCTCATTCCCCACGAGATGTGGTGGCTGTTCGGCGCCATCGTCTCGTTCTTCTTCGGCGCGCGCGAGCTGCATTATCATCGTAAGGACGATAATGCGCCGGGGACCTACTCGGAGCGGGCCATCGAAACGCTCCAGGAGATCGAACGTCTCAAGGCGCTCCCGACGGACAAGACGCCCGGCATCGCGGCGAGCCCGGATGAGACCGTGGTGCGGACGATCCTGAGCGATCTCGACGATGAAGCGGATAACGCGGCCATGGAAACCTATCGCCGCCAGACCGGCCCAGCGCGCCCGCGCCTCAACCCGACCCGGCGGCCCTGGCGCGGCTCGCCCAGCGTGTCGTGACGGCCGGACCGGTTACGCGCAGCCCTTTTCGCGCCACAGGCTGACCGCGGGCGATGCCGACATTGAGCTGGGCGACATGGGTGCCCTCGGGCTGTTTCATGGTTCGTCTCCGCGTGGAGGTTTGGCGGCGCCCGGGCGGTGGCGCATGAGGGATACGATAATGCCGCGCAGGGTCTGGACGTCCTGTTGGGTCAGGCTGATCCGGTGCCACATGTTGCGCAGATTGCGCACCATGCTGGGGCGCTTTTCCGGCGGCCACAGAAAGCCGGTTTCATCCAGGGCGCTTTCCAAATGCTCGAAAAAGCCGATCACCTGCGCGCGGGTGGCCGGTACGGTCCGGCCGGGCTCCAGCATGACCGCGGGCGTCGCATCGCCCGCCTTGAACCATTCATAGCCGAGCAGCAGCACCGCCTGAGCCAGATTGAGCGACGCAAAGGCCGGATTGACCGGGATCGTCACAATCACATCGGCCAGGGCGACATCATCATTGTCGAGCCCGGCCCGTTCGCCGCCGAACAAGAGACCGGTGCGCTCTCCTGCGGCATGGCGCGCGCGCATATCGGCCGCCGCGGCCGCCGGCGTCATGACCGGTTTCACCATGTCCCGATCACGCGCGGTGGTCGCATAGACGCAAGTCAATTCGCCAACCGCCGGGCCGGTCGCCTCGAACACCCGCGCGCCGTCGATCACCGTGTCGGCGCCCGATGCCATGGCCCGCGCGGTCTCATTGGGCCAGCCGTCGCGCGGCGCCACGAGGCGCAGGTCGGTCAGGCCGAAATTGAGCATGGCCCGCGCGGCGGCGCCGATATTCTCGCCCATTTGCGGCTTGACCAGAATGACGGCAGGGCCGCCGAGGATCGGGTTCTGGCTGTGATCGGTTCCGGCCATGGCGTTCCGGTTGTATCTCGTCTTCACGGATTGAGCGGATCTGGCGGGCTAGACTGGTTCGGTCCCGGACCCGGTCGCGCGCCACTTCCGCCCCTGGAGAGGGGATGCTATAGCACGGGCGGCCCGGCGGTGCGCGGTATGCGCGCCGGCCGAAACCTCTTTATCCCAACGCGCTATCCTCGGGGAGCCCACGTCCATGACCAAAATTAAGGTGGAAAACCCCGTCGTCGAACTCGACGGCGACGAGATGACCCGGATCATTTGGCAGTTCATCAAAGACAAGCTGATCCTGCCCTATCTCGATATCGATCTGAAATACTACGATCTCGGGATCGAGTATCGCGACCAGACCGACGATCAGGTCACGGTCGATGCCGCCGAAGCGATCAAGAGATACGGCGTCGGTGTGAAATGCGCCACGATTACGCCGGACGAAGCCCGCGTCGAGGAATTCAACCTCAAGAAAATGTGGCGCTCGCCGAACGGGACGATCCGCAACATTCTGGGCGGTACAGTGTTCCGTGAGCCGATTATCTGCCGGAACGTGCCGCGTCTGGTGCCGGGCTGGACCCACCCGATCGTCATCGGCCGTCACGCCTTCGGCGACCAATACCGCGCGACCGACTTTGTGGTGCCGGGCAAAGGCAAGCTCACCATGAAGTTCGAGCCCGAGGACGGCGGCGCGCCGATGGAGTTCGAGATTTTCCAATTCCCGGGCGGCGGTGTCGCCATGGGCATGTACAATCTCGATGAGTCCATCCGCGACTTCGCGCGCGCCTGCATGAACTACGGCCTCAACCGCGGCTGGCCGGTCTACATGTCCACCAAGAACACGATCCTGAAAGCCTATGAC
>CAZHDI010000096.1:0-12524 GCA_964531285.1 uncultured Alphaproteobacteria bacterium
ATAGGTGTACTCAAACCGGCAATCACTGTTTTTGTTGATTTTTATTGGGATCTTCTGGATCCAGCCGTCATGCCGATTTTCGATCAGCGTCCGGTCCCCTACGTGATCAAGCAAAGACTCCCAAGGATGCCCATTGAGCTTCAAGTTTACGTCTTTAACGCCGCCAAGATGCCCGCCGGGCACGTTGTCCAACGGGATATCGTCGAAGAAAATCTCAAGTTCAATATCGCCAGCATATTCAAGATCACTCACCATGTTCTTGAATATATATCTGGTCTTTACAGTAATCTTGAAAGCGTCGATTTCAGCGTCGTATCGCACAATCGTAACATCGACCGAGCCATCGATGGCTCCGATCAAAAGCGTATCAATATGGCTGCCGACGATAGCTTTTGCATGGGTTGAATAACCACCGGGACCAAATAACTCGGTGACCCGCTCATTCACATAAGTCTGAGCCGCTTCACTGTTCTCAGGCGCGGTCCGCTGAGCCAGCAGGCTGATTATAAAGGCCGGAAGACCAACGATCCCGAAGAAAACGATGTCTTCAGTCAAAGCAATCGCAAAATCCTTGGCATAGCCAGGCATCCCGCCGCCAATAAATGCCCAGACCAGATGAAGCACGCCGGCGATGCCAATCACGATCCCAAAGCCGATTAGGATCGGTAGGACAAATGGCGTCAAAAACGCACGATGTTTTGCAGTTTCATTCGACCGGATCATAACGCGAACCCGACGGTAAAATGCTCTAATCCGCCTAAATCGAATTTGGTCCCCAGCCATCCCACTCCCCCGAATTGCCTGACCGGCACGATCCCGGACTGTGACAGAAGTTCAGGGCATGGCAAGATTGCCAAAAAGGGGTAGCAGAGGACCAGAGAGTGCCATTGGCAGACGCGGGCTAACATGCGCAGCCCGCGTCCCTGTTTGAAGTGATTTATCAGACCGTTGACCCAGGACCCGTCATTTCCTGACCTCCATCGGCTACCGCAGACACAGCGATCAGCGCGGCGCCTCGCCAATCGCAGAGCCATAATAGCGCGCAAGTAGCGGGCGGGGACAGCCGCAACCCGCTCTTAGGGTGAGTTGCAGGCACTTAACTTCAATAAAATTGGGAACTATCCGCCGGTCAGAAAGCACCGAAACTTGGGAAGCCTTTGTCTCTGTTTGAGCCGGTCAGAGCACTTCAGAATGTCGTTTCGATGACACTTGCGAATACTCGCCGGGTTGAGTGCTGATAATTCAGGCAATGCTCCCCAGCGCTTTCCGCGAACTTCACGGAGTTCGCGAAATCCTGCCCGCTTGCAGCCCGCCGCCGCCAATGGCATGGCTGAGTCTGGCTCTATCGATACAGCGAAAGGAACCGCCGTGTCTCCCATCAGACTGGCCGTCGCCGGGGCCTCGGGCCGCATGGGCCGGGTTCTGATCCGGCTGATCCACGAGGCGCCCGATCTGGCGCTGGCGGGGGCGCTGGAGTCTCCGGCCAGCGCGCATCTCGGCACGGATGCCGGGGACCTCGCCGGGACCGGCTCCCTGGATTGCGCGATCACGGATGATCTGCCCACGGCCCTGGCCGCGTGCGACGGGCTGATCGATT
This sequence comes from uncultured Alphaproteobacteria bacterium, assembly GCA_964531285.1. GTDB lineage: Bacteria > Pseudomonadota > Alphaproteobacteria > JAJFIK01 > JAJFIK01 > CAZHDI01. The sequence goes on from CAZHDI010000096.1 coordinate 1,598, forward strand.
TCACCGCGCCGGCCGGGACCCTGGCCGCGCTCGATCACACCCTGCACGCAGGCGTGTGCCACATCATCGGGACGACGGGCTTTACGGACGTGGAGCAATCGCGGATCGAGGCGGCGGCCCACCGGATCCCGATCGTGAAAGCCGGCAATTTCAGCCTGGGGGTGGCGGTCCTGTGCACCCTGGTGGAGCGGGCCGCGCGCGTTCTGGGTCCGGATTTCGACATCGAGATCGCCGAGATGCACCACCGGCATAAGCAGGACGCACCGTCCGGGACGGCATTGATGATTGGCGAGGCGGCGGCACGGGGACGCAACACGGCGCTTAAAGATGCGCGCCTGCCCGCGCGCGAGGGGATCACCGGGGCGCGGGCGCCGGGCGGCATCGGGTTTGCCGCGCTCCGGGGCGGCAGCGTGATCGGCGAGCACACGGCACTTCTGGCCGGTCCGGCCGAGCGCCTGGCGCTCACCCATATCGCCGAGGACCGCAGCCTGTTTGCGCGCGGCGCGCTGGCGGCCGCCCGCTGGGCACACGGGCGCGCGCCCGGTCTTTACGGCATGAGCGATGTGCTGGGCGATGCGATCTGAGCGGCGCGACCTCCTCACCGCTTTATGATTGGCGCCAGACGCCCCGGCCCACCACTGTCGGTCCGGAATGGCTTCTCACAATGATTGGCCCAAGACACTGGGAGGAGACCGATGACCCTGTTAGGCACCCGCACCTTGCAGATCGGCATGATGCTGACCCTTTGGATGGCGCTGATGACGGCAGGCCCCGCCCGCGCGGCCGATCTCGACGAGATTTTCGCGCCCCATGATCCGGACTCCACCATCGTCATCGACAACAGCGCCTTCGCGGCCGTCCTGGAGACATATCTGTCGGCCCCGCCCGACGGCGTGACCCGCTTCGCTTACGGCGATGTGACGGAGGCGGATCATCAGACGCTCAAGGGCTATATCCAGTCGCTCGAGGCCGTGGACGTGGCCACGCTGAACCGGGATGAGCAATATGCCTATTGGGCCAATCTCTATAACGCGGTCACCCTGGACGTGGTGCTGGATGCTTATCCGGTGGACTCGATCCGTCAGATCAAGGACGGGTTTTTCTCCGCCGGGCCGTGGGGCCGCGCGGTTGTGACCGTCAAAGGCGTGGCCCTGAGCCTCGACAATATCGAGCACGACATCATGCGCGAGGTTTGGGACGACCCGCGGGTTCATTACGCGGTCAACTGCGCATCGATCGGCTGCCCGAACCTTTATGCCGAACCCTTCACCGGCGCCACGCTGGACGCGACCCTGGACCGCAATGCCCGGGCCTATATCAACCATCCGCGCGGTGCGCGCGTGGTGAACGGCCGGCTGCGCGCGTCGTCGATCTACCGCTGGTACAAGTCGGATTTCGGGCGCGGCGATCTGGGCGTGATCAATCATATGCGCCAGTATGCCGAGCCGGACCTGATCAAGGATCTCAAGGGCATCACGGAGATCTACACCACCAGCTATGACTGGTCGCTCAACGCGCCGGACACGGACGATTGAGTCTGAAACCACCATGCGGTGAGCCGCACGCAGTGCATGGTTGTCTTAAGCGCGCGCCTGACGCAGGGCACCGCCCAAGGCGTCCGCCAGGGAGGCGCGCGCATCGGGACCCAGAAACGCGCCGATCTCCAGGGCGTCCCCATGGGAGACCAGACTGAGCCGGTTCACGCGGCCGTCCTCGTCGCCGTCCGTTTCCAGGCGCACCCAATAGGGCTGGAAGGTCCAGACCTGGCTCTGACGGCCGGGCGCCGCCCGGGTGACGGTGAGGGTATCGGCGGTCATGGTCAGAGTCTCGGTGACCCGGCCCTGGGCATAGCTCCAGCGGAACCCGGCATAAAGTGCGATGATCTCCAGCCCGTAAAAGCCCAGCACCGGCCAGGCGCCCGACACCGCATAGAACAGCCCGATGATGAGGGCCACGGCGCTGGCGCCCGCCATGACCACGGCGAAGCCGCGCCGGCTCAAGGACCGGTGGGGCCGGAGCACGGTGTGAAACAGCACGGGATCGGACACGGGGACGCCTGCTTTCGCCTCGCCTTGGGACCGGTGGAGACCATCGGAGTTTGCCGCGCCGGTCAAGGCGCGCTCCTGTCGCGCTCCTATCGCGCTCTGGGGCTGGGCACCGGCCCATCGCGGCGCTTGCCTGGCGGGGAACAGGCGTTACCGTCTGGCGCCATGCGACGCACGATGCCCCTTGATGACATTCACAGCTTTTTTGCCCGCCTGCGGGACCAGGATCCCGAGCCCAAGGGCGAGTTGGAGCATGTGAACCCCTATACCCTGCTGGTGGCGGTGGTGCTGTCGGCCCAGGCGACGGACAAGGGGGTCAACAAGGCGACCGGGCCGCTTTTCGCCGTCGCCGACACGCCGGCCAAGATGCTGGCCCTCGGCGAAGACCGGGTGCGCGCCTTCATCAAGACCATCGGTCTTTACAAGAACAAGGCGAAGAACGTGATCGCCCTGTCCGAGGCGCTGATCGCCGAGCATGGCGGCGAGGTGCCGCGGGACCGCGCGGCGCTGGAGGCGCTGCCGGGGGTGGGGCGCAAAACCGCAAATGTGGTTTTGAACATGGCGTTCGGCGAGCCGACCCTGGCGGTGGACACCCATGTGTTCCGCGTCGCCAACCGCACCGGCATGGCGCCCGGCAAGGACGTGCTGGCGGTCGAACTGAAGCTCCTGAAGGTGATCCCCAAGGCCTTCGCGCTTCATGCTCATCACTGGCTGATCCTGCACGGGCGCTATGTCTGCAAGGCGCGCAAGCCCGATTGCCCGACCTGCGCGGTGGCGGATCTGTGCCGGTTCAAGGACAAGACACCGCCTCTTGAGGCCGGCGCTTGAGGCCGGTTGACGCCGTGTCGGCGGGCGCGCCGGTCAACTCGTCGGTTCGGGACTCTTAGTCTGGAAGGCGACCGCGACATCCTTCACGCACGCCTGAAGCTGACCCTCGAATGTGGGTTCGTCGGCAATCTGCCGGTCCACTTCCATATGATGCAGCGAGTAGTCCCCGTTGCCCTCGTCATAGAGAATGAAATAGAGGACGCAGTTGGCGTGGCTGTAGGTCCAGAACTGGGCGCCGGTCTCGGACCGCTTGATGTCCGGCTCGCCGAAATGCGCCACCAGATAGGCCGCCGACTTGCTGGGCAGGGCCGCAATCGTCGGCACACGCACCTCCCGGGGCGTTTTGACGGAGGCGGGCGCGGGCAGCTCGTCGGTCTGACCCGGCGTGACCCGCGACAACATCTCCATCGGCCCGACCCCATTGGCGCAGCCCGCCAGGGCGCCCGCGATCAGGGCCGCGGCGAGGCTTTGGCGAAGAGCGTGTTTCATCCCTGGGCTCCTTCCCGGGCAGGCCGCCCCGGCACCGGGCCCGCCGAACCCTGATCGGTGCGGGCGGGTGCCATGGCCTGGAACAGATGGACCATGAAGGCGGCGCCGAACAATGGCGCCAGAATATTGACCAGCGGAACGGCAAAGGCGAGCGCGATCACCACGCCGCCCGCGAAAATCGTGCCCCGATTCTGCCGACGCCAGGCGCGGACCTGGGCGAGCCCGGCATGGCGCAGGGCCACCATCTCGAAGAATTCCCGGCCCGCCAGAACCCCATTGAGCACCAAAAAGATGAGAATGTTGAGACCGGGCAGGAGCAGATAAAACGGCAGGGCCAGCAGATTGAACAGCGCGAGCTTGGCGAGCAGCCGCAGACTGGCGCTCACCGCATGGGTCAGGGGCAAGGCAAAGGTGCCGCGCGTGCCGGGATAATGGCGCCGTTCGACGATGCCGACCGCCTGATCCGCCATCAGGCCGATCACGAAGCCGCCCACGGGCAGGATCAGCAGCACGCTTGCGCCAGCGATCGCCAGACCTGACAGCACATCGCCCCACACACCCCAGCCCGCGCCGAACAGCGCGTCGAGGACGAGAAAGAGAGCGCCGCCCGCCAGCACCACGCCAGCCAGGGTCGCCGCCGCCGCCTTGAGGGTCAGCACGAAGAAGGCCGGGTCGGCAAACGCACCGAGCGCGCGTATCGCATGGGTCAGCATTCCCGGTCCTTTCGTTCGCGCCGGCCTTTGGGTAAAACCGGCCTCTCGTTTCGCTCACGCCCCCAAACAGGCCAGAGGATTTTCATGTCTGAACCGAAATACGATGTCATCGGCATCGGCAACGCCATTGTCGACGTCCTGACCCACGCGGATGACGCGTTCCTGAAGGACCATGACATCGCCAAGGGCGCGATGACCCTGATCGACACCGACCGGGCCACCTTCCTCTATGACAAGATGGCGCCGGGCGTCGAGATTTCAGGGGGCTCGGCGGCGAACACCATCGCCGGCATCGCCTCGTTCGGCGGCAAGGCCGCCTATGCGGGCAAAGTGGCCAAGGACCAGCTGGGCGATGTGTTCGCCCATGACATCCGCGCCGCGGGTGTGCATTACGAGACCGCGCCGCTGGCCGACGGTCCGCCGACCGCGCGCTGCCTGATCCTGGTCACACCCGATGCCCAGCGCAGCATGAACACCTTCCTGGGCGCCTCGGCCCTGCTGAACCCGGCGGATGTGGATACCGGGATCGTGGCGGATGCCAAGGTGACCTATCTGGAAGGCTATCTGTTCGACCCCGCGCCCGCCAAGGAAGCCTTCTACAAGGCCGCCGCCGCGGCGCACGAGGCCGGACGCGCCGTGGCGCTGACCCTGTCGGATGCGTTCTGCGTGGACCGCCATCGGGAGGACTTCAAGCATCTGGTCTCGCGCGAGGCCGATATCCTGTTCGCCAATGAGGCCGAGATCAAAGCGCTCTACGAGACCAACAGTTTCGAGGAGGCGCTGGAGGCGGTGCGCGGGCAATGCGAAATCGCCGCCCTGACCCGCTCGGAAAAGGGCTCGGTCATCGTGATGGGCGATGAGGTCGTCGAGGTGCCGGCCGAACCGGTGGACAAGGTGGTCGACACGACCGGCGCCGGCGATCTCTACGCCGCGGGCTTCCTGTTCGGCTTCGCGCGCGCCAAGCCCATGGGGGAGTGCGGGCGTCTGGGCAGTCTCGCCGCCGGCGAGATCATCAGCCATTTCGGCGCCCGGCCGGACGTGTCCCTCAAGGACCTCGCTGCCCAGAAAGGCGTGGTGATCTAAGCCGTCACGACGTCCGGGATGCCTTTTCGGCATGGCCGGACACACCCTCGCGGCGGGCGAGTTCCGCCGCGACCTCGCTGGGTGCGATGCCGGCGGCCTCCCACAGGATGAGCAGGTGGAACAAGAGGTCGGCGGATTCCGACACCAGGCGAGCGGTATCGCCCGGCGCGGCGGTGACGGCGGCCATGGCAGTCTCGACCGCCTCCTCACCCACCTTTTTGGCGCAGTGCTCCACGCCCTTGGCGAGTTTGGCGGCAACATAGGACTGCGCCGGATCGGCCGTGCGGCGCGCGGCGACGGTTTCGCTCAGATGCGCCAGGACGGCGCCTAGATCTGCGGTGTTCTGGGTCATGGGCGCCGGTTTATCAGACCCCGCCGGGCCTGCCTATCGCGCGCTCCGCCAGAACGGCTCGGCATCGAGCCAGCGGCCATACCGCTCGCGCGCCCGGCTCCAATCGCGTTCGGCCCGCTCCATATGCCAGGCGATGATCGCGGTGCCGGCGTCGCGGGCGGTGGGACCGTGGGCCGCCTGGGCCATGACGGGTACCAGGCGCTCGGCGGTGGCGACATCGTTGAGCGCGCCGAACCGGTTTTGAAGCTTCGTCAGGTGCTTCAGGTAGACCGCGACCGCCTCGGGGGCGTAGAGGCTTTCGAAAAACTCCACCGCATAGCGCAGCTTCTTGATCTCGATGCGCAGCTCATGGCGCTCATCGACCGTAAGATCCTCCAGGCTGTTGGCATAGGCCCGCACGCTGGCGGACCGCTTGTCGAGGACCCGGCCCGCGAAGGCGCCGACGCCCACATCCTGGCGTTTGCGGGCCGCCCCGGTCTCGCGCCACGGCCGGGACTCCAGCATGCAGGCCAGATCCATCACCAGGGACGCAACCGCACCATTGGCAGCGAAATCGCTCACCAAACCGTCCCAGGCGCGCAGGCGGCTGCGCTCCAAGGCTTCGAGAAGCTCAACACCGCCATCGGGTGCATGAAGCGCGCTCAAAGCCGGGTCCAGAATGTCCCGGCGCATGACATCGAGATCGCGCACCGCCCCCAGCGCGCCGGCCACGGCCTTGGCCCGGTCCGCAAACGGCGTCACAAGGGGCCGGCCCAGCGCCCGGCGGAACACCGTGAACCCGGCCCGCAGACGGCGCAGCGCCACCCGCATCTGATGCACGCCCTCCGGCAGGCGCGTCTCCATCACCGCGGGCTCATTGGCGATCAGATGGTCCAGACAGCCGCGCGCGATGGTCCGGAAGGCCGCCTCGGCGGTGGCGTTCGGGTCCAGCACCAGGGGCGCGGCTTTGGTAAAGCCCGGGATCGCCCCTTCGGCCAGGGCATAGCCGCGCTCGGCCTTGCTCAACGCGCCCACCCGGACCGGCGCGGCCCGGGCAATCCGCGCGCCCAGATCGAAGACCGCGCCGGGGCGCCCCTCCTTGAGTTCAAGCTCCACCTCGCTGACCGGACAAGCGGCATCGCGCGCAATGACATCGCCCTGATCGACCGCGATCTCGATCCGGCTGCCGCAGGGCGCGGTGTGGAGGCCCTTGCGCCGGTCGATCTGGGTGACGAAGAGCGGCCGCAGCCGGACCAGATTCGCCTGGACCAGCATCCGGATGGTCATATCCGCGATGCGGCTGGGGTCCGGCCCGTCGCGGGCGCGGTCGAGATCGAGATCGGCATTGAGTTCGAGCCGGTCCTTGAGGCCCGCCAGCCCGGTGCCGAAGGTCTTCACGGTCTGAACGACGCGCCCCGCGCTATACCGCAAGCGGATGGCAATCCCGGCCTGTTTGAGCGCAAGGTCCGGCGTGTCGAAATAGGTGGTCACCGCCGGACGGGCGGGCGCATAGAGGGCTGCGCCGAGATCGGCCACATCGTGGAGCCGCGGCAGGTCGGCCGGATCGATCAACAGGGCCAGCTCAACCTCGCGGGTCTTCGCCGTATCTGACACACGCCCGGTCGATTCGCTCACCCATACCCCCAACCGTCCGTTGACCCGTAGTTCAGCCTACCATTATCGCGGGCTTTTTATAACGGTTTTGCGACAGTACACGCCATGGCGGCTGTTGCCGACAGCTTACACCGGAAAGAGCAACCGCGCTCACAGTCCGATTCAAAAATCCACACGCATTCGGTTTTTGGGACATGCGATCCGGATGCGTCATTCCGGCCGTCACACGAGCCCAAAAACCATTGGTTTTTGGGTGGCGAGTGGTCGAGCCGGAATCCAGGGCCGCAGGCTCCGCATTTAGCGCCCTGGATTCCGGACAGCGCAATTTGCCATCCAAATCAATGATTTGGGGCAAATTGGCTTCCGGAATGACGCAAGAGAGGACCGTCAATGGTCCACAGGGCCAAAGCAGGCGCGGCGCACTACAAGCGGACGGGTACGCCGGCCTGGGCCATGTGCGCCTTGGCCTCGGCGATGGAATGGGTGCCGAAATGGAAGATCGACGCGGCCAGCACCGCATCGGCGCCGCCTTCGGTTACCCCATCGACCAAATGATCGAGATCGCCGACACCGCCCGATGCGATGACCGGCACGCCGACCGCTGACGTGATCGCCTTGGTGAGCGCCAGATCGAAGCCCGCCTTGGTGCCGTCCCGGTCCATTGAGGTCAGGAGGATTTCGCCCGCACCCCGCTCGACCATGCGCCGGGCATAGGCCACCGCATCGAGCCCGGTTGGCTGGCGGCCGCCATGGGTGAAGATCTCCCATTTGCCGTCCGCAACCTGGCGCGCATCGATCGCCACGACGATGCACTGGCTGCCGAATTTCTCCGCCGCCTCGGACACGAAGTCCGGTGTGCGGACCGCCGCCGTGTTGATCGAGACCTTGTCGGCACCGGCCAGGAGCAACTGGCGGATGTCGTCCGCGGTGCGCACGCCTCCGCCGACGGTCAGCGGCATGAAACAATGCTCCGCCGTGCGCGCGACCACATCGAGCAGGATGCCCCGGTCCTCATGGCTGGCGGTGATATCGAGAAAACACAGTTCGTCCGCCCCGGCCTTGTCATAGACCATGGCCTGCTCGACCGGATCGCCCGCGTCGCGCAGATCCTCGAACTGCACGCCTTTGACGACGCGGCCGTCCTTTACGTCGAGACACGGAATGATGCGGACCTTAAGCATGGGGTGCGATCCCCTCGCCGGGCCCGCGCGCGATCGCCAGCGCTTTTTGAGCCTCGATGCGGCCGTCATAGAGCGCCCGGCCGATCACGGCGCCGGCCAGCGGCGGTGTTGCCGCGATGCGTTCAATGTCGTCGATCCCTGCAACCCCGCCCGAAACGATAACCGGAATGGAAACCGTGCGGCCCAGAGCCGCGCTGGCGGCCACATTTGCACCGCCCAAGAGGCCATCACGCTCAATATCGGTGTGAATGATCGCCGAAACGCCGGCATCTTCGAACTTTTTGGCCAAATCCAGCGCCGAAAGGTCGGTTTCTTCGGCCCAACCGGCGACAGCGACCCGTCCCGCGCGTGAATCGATGCCCACGGCAATGCGTCCGGGGTATGTGCGGGCGGCCTCGCGCACCAGATCGGGGTCTTTCACGGCCACGGTGCCGAGGATGACGCGGGTGATGCCGGCGCTCAGCCAATGCTCGATGGTTGCCAGATCTCTGATGCCGCCGCCGAGCTGAATCGGCAGGTCGATGGCCGCCCGGATCGCCGTGACCGCCTCGTGATTGACCGGTTTGCCCTCGAACGCCCCGTTCAGGTCCACCAAATGCAGGTATTCGAACCCCATTCTGGCGAAATCCGCCGCCTGGGCCGCCGGATCGGCGTTGAACACCGTGTCTTTGGCCATGTCGCCCTGTTCCAGGCGCACGCACTGGCCGTTTTTGAGGTCGATGGCGGGATAGAGGATCATGCAAACGGCCTTTACGGGCTCCAGGTGAGGAAATTCTTCAGAAGAGTCAGGCCAACCGCCTGGCTTTTCTCCGGGTGGAATTGCGTGCCCGCCACTGTGTCTTTCGCCACAAATGCGGTGATCGGGCCGCCGTAATCGGTCGTGGCGCAGCTATGGGCCGGATTTTCGGTCTCGAAACAGTAGGAATGGACGAAATAAGCGTGCGGGCCGCCGTCCTGAGCCGGTAAATCGGCCAAGAGCGGGTGCTGCGCGGTCACATCGAGCACATTCCAGCCCATATGCGGGCTTTTCAGCCGCCGCCCGAGCCCCAGCGCCTGGGCCGCCGTTTCATCCATTCGGGCCCGTTTGCGGTCTTCCAGGGCCACCACATCGCCGGGAATCCAGCCGAAGCCGTCATACCGGCCATGTTCATGGCCCGTGGTGGCCAAAAGCTGCATGCCGACGCAAATACCCAGAAACGGCCGGGCCTTCCAGCGCACGACCTGGGCCAATGCCTCATCCATCCCGTCAATGGCGATAATCCCGCCCCGGCAATCGGCGAACGCACCGACGCCCGGCAGCACCACCCTGTCGGCATGGGCCACTGTGTCGGGATCGCGGGTTACGGTCACCGCGACATCGGCGCCGGTTTCATGCACCGCGCGGTCCAGGGCACGGGAGGCCGAGCGCAGATTGCCGGAGCCGTAATCGACGATGGTGAGCTGTGACGTCACAGGGCAGGCGGTCCGTCGCGCATGAGATGAAGAGCCGTCAGTCGGGCCAGTTGTCTTCGTCACCGAAAGGCCGGCCCTTGCGGCGGTCCCGGTCGGACCGGCGCTGGATCCCAAGCTTGCCGATCACAACAATGGTGATGGCGGCGCCGAGCAGCACCACCCCCCAGAAGGCCAGCGCTTCGCCCATGGGCCATCTCCCCGGATTGATCGTCAACCCTTTCGCTGCTTCTACGATGACGGCGGTGCGGTGCGAAGGCAAGCCGCAGCCATGCCGCCGGGCTTGCAACCGCGTACGCCAGACGCCAAGTCATGGGCCCGGCCACGGCGCGCGGCGCCGGCCCGGCCGGCCGCCATCACCTTCGAACGCCTATCCTGTGAGATTGTGCCCATGACAGTTTCTTCGTCCGCCGATGACCGGGGCCCGGTCCTTCACGGCACGACCATCCTGACGGTCCGCAAGGGCGGCGAGGTGGTGATCGCCGGGGACGGCCAGGTCTCCATCGGCCCCACGGTCATCAAAGGGACGGCCCGCAAAGTGCGCCCGCTCGGCTCCGGCGGCACCGTGATCGCCGGGTTCGCCGGGGCGACCGCGGACGCCATGACCCTGTTCGAGCGCCTTGAGGCCAAGCTGGAGACCTACCCTAAGCAGCTCACCCGGGCCGCCGTGGAACTCGCCAAGGACTGGCGCACGGTCCGCTTTCTGCGCCGCCTGGAAGCCATGATGATCGTGGCGGATGCCCAGGCGACCCTGGTGCTGACCGGCACCGGCGATGTTCTGGAGCCGGACGGCGGCATCGCGGCCATCGGATCGGGCGGGAACTATGCCCTGGCCGCGGCCCGCGCGCTCGCCGACAGCGAGCATGACGCGGAAACCATCGCGCGCAAGGCCATGGGCATCGCGGCCGATATTTGTGTTTATACAAACAATTCGTTGACGGTTGAAAAGCTGAAGGGATAACCGCTCCATGAGTTTCTTCTCGCCCCGGGAAATCGTTCACGAACTCGACCGCTTCATCATCGGGCAGGCCGCCGCCAAGCGCGCCGTTGCCATTGCGCTGCGCAACCGCTGGCGGCGCATGCAGCTGCCCGAGCATCTGCGCGACGAGGTTCTGCCGAAGAATATCCTGAAGATCGGCCCGACCGGGGTCGGCAAGACCGAGATTTCCCGGCGCCTCGCCAAGCTGGCCCAGG
>CAZHDI010000097.1:0-9655 GCA_964531285.1 uncultured Alphaproteobacteria bacterium
AGAGCGGCGTCAGATTGTCGAAATGGACCTTGTGACGGGATTTCTCCGGGTCCTCGAAATTGATCGTATTGACCTTGAGCAGGGCGAAATAGCGCTCGCCGTCCTTTGGACTGCGGATCTGACCCTCGACCGTATCGCCGGTGCGCAAAGAGAACCGCCGGATCTGGCTGGGGCTGACATAGATATCGTCCGGACCGGGCAGATAGTTGGCTTCCGGAGAGCGCAGGAACCCAAATCCGTCCTGCAACACCTCGAGCACACCGCCGCCGGTAATATCCACATCGCGGTCCGCCAGCTGTTTCAGGATCGCGAACATCATGTCCTGCTTGCGCAGGGTGCTGGCGTTCTCGACCTCGAGTTCTTCGGCGAATTCGAGCAAATCGGTCGGCGACTTGGCCTTCAACTCGGCCAGTTTCAATTCCTGCAGCTTCAAATCCTGAAGCGTCATGGGGACTCACACCTTCTCGCTGGGACCGTCAGTCGGGGCACACTGAACGGCAAAAGGCTGATATGATTGGTAAATAATCGGAAGGAAGGACGATGAAGGACCGGCTCGGAGCCGGTCGGGTCAACCCGTGATCAGCCACGGTCCCGGATTTCGCAGTGCAAAACCAAGCGCCTGTGCCTGTATATCGGACCCGCTACCCCTGAAAGCAAGCCCGATTCGATCTTTGTATAAACCGACAACAACCAATCCGGCTACAGGAAAAACGGATTAGCTCATAGAAATGCTGTGTTCGCGGGCGGCGCGCCGGTCAGAAAGGCTTCACGATTACTAAAATGACCGCGAGGATCATCAGCACCGTCGGTACTTCATTCATGATCCGCCAGAACCGTTCGGATTTTTCATTCTGATCCGCCGCGAAGCGCCGCGTTGCGGCCGCCAAATACCCGTGGACGCCGCTCAGACCCAGAACCAGCACAATCTTAGCATGCAGCCAGCCGACGCCCGGACCGGTAAAGCCGTAGCTGAAGGCCATGATCAGCCCCAGCACCCAGGTGACGATCATCGCAGGATTCATGATGATCTTGAGGAGCTTATGCTCCATCACCTTGAACGTCTCGGACTGCTCCGAGCCTTTGGCCGCCTTGGTGTGATAGACGAAAAGCCGGGGCAGATAGAGAAGCCCCGCCATCCACGCGATGACTGCGATGACATGAATCGCCTGGATCCAGAGATAAGCCTGTCCGCCCGCATCGACCATCGCCGCTGATCCTCCCCTCGCCAGCGGCGGCATCCGCGCGGCCGCCGTCTTAATTCAGTGTGCAGCAGGCACCGCCTGTTTCGCGGCATGGGCTGCGGTTTTCATCGGGCACCGTCCGAACGAGCCGGGGCAAACCCGGCCGCCGGTATGGGAACAGATCCCGCCCGCATCCAGCGCGGTGCCGATGCCGGCCACCAGGCTCGCGACATAATCCGGATCCGCCCCAAGCGCGGGAACCCGCACATAAGCCGGCACGCCGGCATGCTCGGCCAGTTCCTTATACTCGATATCGAGTTCGACCAAAGTCTCCGAATGCTCCGAGACAAAGGCGATCGGCGTGACGATCACCGCTTTGCCGTCCGCACCGGCCCGTTCGATCTCGGCATCCGTGGACGGCCCGATCCACTCCAGCGGCCCGACCTTGCTCTGATAGCAGGTGACCCAATCGAGATCCGGCAGACCCAGCGCATCCACGACCGCTTTGGTGGTCTGCTCGACCTGCCATTGATACGGATCGCCCTTCTCGACCACCCGTTTCGGCAGACCATGGGCCGAGAACAGCACGCGCGGCTGGTGATTGCCGCATTGGTCGAGCGCCTCGCGGATCAACCGGGCATGAGCCTTGACCAAAGACGGCTCGGTCGGCGCGCAGCACAGAGTCGCGGTCGGCGCCTTGATCCCGGCCTTCCTAGCCGCGCCATGCCATTCCCGCAGGGACGAGGCGCTGGTCGTCGTCGAATACTGGGGATAAAGCGGCACCAGAACGATCCGGTCGGGCGCGAAGGCTTTGACCCGCGCGGCGGCCGCATCGGCCCGGGGATGCCAGTAGCGCATGGCAATCGCGACATCCACAGCTCCGAACCGGCCTGTGGACATCAGCGCGGCTTGGAGCGCTTCGGCCTGATCCTCGGTCAAAGGAACGATCGGCGAGCGCCCGCCCATCTCGGCATAGATCTCGGCGGCGGTCTTGGCCCGGCGCCGGGAAATCAAATGCGCGAGCGGCGTGCGCACGATGCCCGGCAATCCGATGATCGCCGGATCGTTGAACAGATTGAACAAAAACGGCTGCACCGACTCCGGTGCGTCCGGTCCCCCCAGATTGAACAGGACGACCGCAAGCCGCTCTTGTCCCCGTTCGTTATCCCCGTGACTCCCGCTCACTCTTGCGCTCCGCCCATTCGCTCAGAAGTGTCCCCAGAGCACCCACATGCTCCGGTGGGGTCTGCGGCACAATGCCGTGACCGAGATTGAAGATATAGCGTCCGTGGCCAAAGCAATCGAGGAGACGCATTGTTTCCGATTTAAGGGCATCGCCGCCGGCGACCAGCGCCATGGGGTCGAGATTGCCCTGGACCGCCACTTGGGTCTGAAGATGATCGCGCGCCCAAGCCGGGTCGAGCCCGGTATCGAGACTGACCGCCGCAACGCCCGTCTCACGCACGAATGGCGCGTAGAACGGTCCTACGGCCCGCGGAAAACCGATGACCGGCACCCCGGGATGGCGCTCTTGGAGCCGGTCCACGATGGTCTTGGTGGGCGCGATGATCCAGTCCCGGAACGCGTGATCCGGCACGCCGCCGGCCCAGCTGTCGAAGATTTGAACCACCTCGGCGCCAGCCTCGATCTGGGCGCTCAGATAATCCGCCGTGGTCTCGGCCAGGATGTCCAGAAGCTCGGCGAACAGATCCGGATGCCGGTAGCCCCACAGCCGCGCCGCGTCCTGCCCGGCCGGACCTTTACCGCCGAGCATGTAGGTCGCCACCGTCCACGGCGCTCCGGCAAAGCCGATAAGCGTCACTGAGGGGTCCAGGGAGCCCTTCAGGCGCCTTACGGTCTCATAGACCGGTGCCAGGTGCTCATGGAGCTTCTCGGGCGTCAGGCGGGCCAGGGAAGCCGCATCCGTCACCGGTTCCAGTTTCGGGCCTTCGCCTTCCAGGAATTCGAGCTTCAATCCCAGGGCCTGGGGCAGGAGCAGGATATCGGCAAACAGGATCGCCGCATCCAGGGGATAGCGCCGCAAGGGTTGGTGCGTGACCTCGCACGCCTTCTCCGGGTCATAGCAAAGATCCAGAAAGCTGCCCGCTTCGGCGCGCACGGCCCGGTATTCCGGCAGGTACCGCCCTGCCTGGCGCATGAGCCAGATGGGCGGACGGTCGACAGGCTCCCCCTTCAAGACTTTCAAAAGGCGCTTCGGGTGAGATGTCGGAGAGTCCTGATTGGCCTCGGGCATGTCGCTCATGGGATACCGGTCTCTGTCTGTCTTAAGATCTTAAAAGGTGGTGGGAGTCTGTTGGTCCTGTGGGAAACGCGGATCATCTGACCTGGGTCCGATTTGTCCTCTTATCACGCACAGGGCCGGCCCGCGGTAGGTCCTGGCGCCGATCCTGTCGATAACGCCGGGAGTGTATCTCAAATCGGTAAGGAGTCTGCCGCTTGTAACGAAGCGCCCGGATGGGGATGGTTTGCGTTCTCCCCGCAACGATCCGCGGTGTGCGGCTTGGGCGTCCCCAGCCGTCGCGGGCCTGGGAGAATCGCGCCTAACTGCGCGTGCCATTCTGGCACAGCCGGGATGGAATCGCCGATCCGGCCGCCGCGGCCCTTTGTACCGGATCGATACACTGATATGCCCACCGCTCGAAGCGGGTGGTCAGGCCCCCGCAGAACCAGCGCGGCGGGTCGCGGGGATCACGGGGATAAGCCGGCCACGCCAAGGCCGGCCTGCGGAGGACCACAATGGCGGCGAAGAAGAAGGTCGAGACGTATTTCCACCTTCATCTGGTATCGGACGCGACCGGCGAAACCCTCAACATGATCGCCAAGGCCGCGACCGCGCAATTCGTCGGCGCCCGCCCGCTGGAACACACCTATGCGCTGGTGCGCTCCGAGCGGCAGATGCAGCGCGTGCTCGAAGAAATCGAAGCCGCGCCCGGGGTCGTGATGTTCACCCTGATGAACGACGATCTGCGATCCATGCTCGAAGCCCGGTGTCAGGATCTCATGGTGCCGGCGATCTCGGTCCTGGATTCGGCGCTTGAGGCGCTGGCCAAATATCTGGGTGCGGATGTCGCCCACAAGCCCGGCGGCCAGCACGAACTGGACGCGCGCTATTTCAACCGCATCGACGCACTCAATTTCACCATGGCCCATGACGACGGGCAGAATGTCCATGAACTTCAGAAGGCCGAGATCGTGCTCGTCGGCGTGAGCCGCACCTCCAAAACACCGACCTGCATCTATTTGGCCAACCGGGGGTACCGCGCCGCCAATATCCCCATCGTCCCGGGCATCGAGCCGCCAGAGGAGCTGGAGCATCTCAACGGCCCTCTGGTGGTCGGTCTCACCGCAACCGCCGACCGGCTTGTGCAGATCCGCAAGAACCGGATCCTGGCGCTCAAGGGCCGGGGTCAGGACGGCGGCGATTATGTCGACGAGGAGGCCGTACGCGAGGAGATCCGCTTCGCCCGGCGCCTGTTCACCCGGCTCGGTTGGCCGGTGATCGATGTCTCGCGCCGCTCCATCGAGGAAACCGCCGCCGAGATCCTCAATCTCTATCAACTGCGCGTGCCCTCGGAATGAGGCCCCTGTGATGACCGATCTCATTCTCGCTTCCGGCAGTCTCAGCCGCCGGACCCTGCTCGAAAACGCCGGCGTTGCGTTTCAGGCGATGCCGGCCCGTATCGATGAGACCGCTGTGATCGAGAGCATGGAAGCCGACGGCGCGCCCGCCGGGGATATCGCCCAAAGCCTTGCCGATCTCAAAGCCCTGCGGGTCTCCCCGGCCCATCCCGAAGCGCTGGTGCTGGGCGCCGATCAAATCCTCGTCTGCGAGGGCACGGTCCATGAAAAGCCGCCCAGCCTCGAGGCGGCGCGGGACAAACTCAAAGCCTTGCGCGGCAAGACCCATCAGCTCGTCACGGCCCAGGCGATCGCCAAGAACGGCGCCATCATCTGGCGGCATCTGGACACGGCCGATCTGACCATGAGGACCTTTTCGGACGACTGGCTCGAGGCTTATCTGGCGCGCGGCGGCGCCGATCTTCTGACCAGTGTCGGCGCCTATCGGCTCGAAGAGGACGGCATCCAGCTGTTCAGCGCGATCAAGGGCGACTATTTCACCATTCTGGGGCTCAGCCTCCTGCCCCTCCTGGATTTCATCCGCGGCCATGGAGTGATCGGCCGATGAACGAGACCCGGTCATCCTTGCATCTTGTCACCGGATCGGCGCGCCTTGCCGGCGTGATTGGCTGGCCGGTCAGCCATTCCCTATCCCCGCGCCTTCACGGCTACTGGCTTCAGATGCACCGCATCGACGGGCTTTACATGCCATTGAGCATCGCGCCGGACAATTTCGACCCGGTGGTCAGATCCCTGCCCAAAGCAGGCTTCTGCGGCTTTAATATCACTGTTCCGTATAAGGAACGGATTCTGCCGCTGCTCGATCATGTCGATCCGCGCGCCGCTCAACTCGGTGCGGTCAACACGGTTGTCGTGCGCGAGGACGGTAGCCTGGAAGGTCTGAACACGGACGGTTTCGGCTTTGCCGAAAATCTGAGCGAGCAGGTGCCCGATTGGGCCGCACGCGGGGGCGCGGCGATGATCCTGGGCGCGGGCGGCGCGGCGCGGGCGGTCGGCCTCGCGCTGATCGACCGGGGCGTCAGGACCATCAAAATCGCCAACCGCACGCCGGACCGCGCCCGGGAGGTCGCCGGTCTTCTGACCGAAGCTGGCGCCCGGGTCGAGGTGCTGGCGTTCCCGCCCGAGGACGCGGCCCTTGAGGACGTATCCTTGTTGGTCAACACCACAGCCCTCGGCATGAAAGGCTCGCCGCCGCTCGACATGCCCCTCAGGGGCCTGCCGGAGACCGCCATCGTCACCGACATCGTCTACAATCCGCTGGAGACCCGTTTGCTGCGCGACGCCACCGCGCGCGGTCTTGTCACCGTGGACGGTATCGGCATGCTGCTTCATCAGGCGCGCGGCGGGTTCGAGCGCTGGTTCGGGCGCGCCGTGCCGGTCACGCGCGATCTGCGCCGTATCGTGCTGCGCGGCCTGGCCTGAAGGGAAGGATCATCCGTATGCTGCTTATCGGTCTGACCGGATCCATCGGCATGGGCAAGAGCGCGACCGCGCAGATGTTCCGGGATGAAGGCGTGCCGGTTTACGATGCGGACGCGGCGGTCCATGCGCTCTATGCCAAGGGCGGCGCGGCTGTTGACCCTGTCGGCGATGCCTTTCCGGGCAGCGTAAAGGATGGTGCGGTGGACCGGGACGCCTTGCGCGCCATGGTCCAGGCGGCGCCCGACGGGATCAAACGGCTTGAAGCGGTGATCCACCCGCTGGTGGCCAAGGTGCAGATCGATTGGCTCATGGCGCAGGCCGAAGCCGGGGCGCCGCGTGTCGTGCTCGACATCCCGCTGCTGTTCGAGACCGGCGGCGAAGTGCGGGTCGATGTGGTCGTCGTGGTCAGCGCGCCGGCGGACGTCCAGCGTGACCGGGTCCTGGCCCGGCCCGGCATGACCGAGGAGACCTTCGCGTTCATTCTGTCCAAGCAGGTGCCTGATGCCACCAAGCGCGAGAAAGCCGATTTCGTGATCGACACCTCCCAGGGCTTCGATCATGCCCGCGCCCAGGTACGCGCCGTTCTTGCCGCGCTCGAGGGCCGGCAGGGTACGCTCTGGCCCCGCTGAAGGTCAGCGCCATGGCCGGCCCACAGACCCCCGATCATTTGTTTCTCTACGGCTCCTTGCGCCGCGGGCTCGATCAGCACCGCGCCCTGCGGCTGGATCGTGTTCTCCACTTCGTGCGTACCGAGACGGTTTTGGGAAGCCTTTACGATCTGGGGGATTATCCGGGCCTCGTTCTCGATCCGGCCGCCCGCCCGGTGCATGGCGACGCCTTCCGGATCGCCGAGGCGTCGGTCCTGCCGGCGCTCGATGTCTATGAGGGCTATAACCCGAACGACACCGGACCGTTTCATGAACCCTCCGGACGCGGATCGCTTTATCTCCGGCGGGTCATCACGCTGTCCGGCGGCGAGACCGCCTGGGTCTATGAACTCAACGGCGTGCCGCGCGGGGCCCGGACCATTCTGCATGGCGACTGGCTGCGCCATATCCGCGGCTAATCCCGCCTGCCGTCTGGTCCAAGGGCGAAGCACCCGCTAGTGTGGCTGAAACCAAACAGGGGCACCGCGGCCATGGTCAGGGAAATCGCTCTCGATACGGAAACAACCGGCTTCGACCCGACGACGGGTGACCGGATCGTCGAGATCGGCGCGCTGGAACTCGTCAATCACGTGCCGACGGGCCGCACGTATCATCAATACATCAACCCGGAACGGGACATGCCGGAGGGCGCCTTCAAGGTGCATGGCCTGTCCACCGAATTTCTGTCCGACAAGCCGGTTTTCGCCGAGATCGCCGAGGCCTTTCTGGACTTTGCCGCGGATTCGAAATTCGTGATCCACAATGCCGAGTTCGACATGAAATTCCTCAATTGGGAATTCGGTCAGCTTGGCCATCCGCCCTTCGCGCCCGACCGGGCCAAGGACACGCTGCTCATCGCCCGGCGGAAATATCCCGGTGCGCCGGCCTCGCTCGATGCGTTGTGCAAGCGGTTCGATATCGACAACGGCGCGCGGACCCTGCACGGCGCCCTGCTCGATTCCGAATTGCTGGCGGAAGTCTATCTGGAACTGATCGGCGGGCGGCAGCCGGGCATGATGTTCGATGCGCTGCATGGCGAGGACGGGATGGGCGGGCGGCGGGCGCCGGTCAAACCCAGGCCCAAGCCGCTGGCCAGTCTGGTCACGGACGATGAGCGCGCCGCCCATGACGCGCTGATCGAGGGCATGGCCAAGGCCGATCCCGTGTGGCGCTGGCGCGCGCCCGAATAGCCGGTCAGGCGCCCCAACAACCCGTTAGGAGACGGACGGCGCCGAGGTGTCCTTGCCGTTCGCCTGGGGCGCGTCGGCGGACCCGCCGTTGCCGTCCTGCTGCTTGGCCGCCTCGGCCAGCTGGTGCCGGTACAGCGCGGCGAAATCGATCGGATCCAGCATCAGCGGCATGAACCCGCCGGTCCGCGTCATATCGGCGATGATCTGCCGGGCGAACGGGAACAACAGGCGCGGCGCCTCAATCAGCATGATCGGATTGATGTTCTCTTTGCCCACATTGTTGAGCGCGAAGAGCCCGCAATACATCAGCTCGATGATGAACAGCGTGTCGTCGCCGCGCTTGGCCGAACACTGGATCTGCAGCGCGCATTCAAAGGTGTCCTGCGGCGCGCCGCCCTGAGCCTGAAGGCTGCGGGCCTTCACATCGATGCCGACGCTGACATCCGGCTGCGTCTGGGCCTGCATCAGCGTATTCGGCGCGCCCGGATTTTCGAACGACAGATCGCGGATGTACTGGGCCAGGACGCGGATCTGCGGAGCCTGAGCCGCCTCTGCCTCGCCGCCGCCCGTGCCTGCGCCGCCTGCCGGTGCCTGATCTTGCTCGGTCATTGCCCTGTTCCCATGATTATGGTCCCCGTCACGCGCGTCACGTCACTGGCGCGCCGACCGGATCCGCCGGTTCCGAAACTGGCGGCTGGGCTAGCATGGAACCGCGGGCCCGGCAACCGAACAGCAGGATCAGGGCAGACGGGTCCAGCCCGATCCGCCGCCTGTTCCACTGTCTCGTGGCCCGCCGCCGCCTGGCCGGTCCCGATCCGGGCCGGTGCGATCCTGGGGACCGGACACATCCTCGAACTCCCCGTCGATCACATCGCCGGGCCCTCGCCGGGGGCCGCGAAATCCCGACGCATGCATATGGACCGATCCGCGCGCCATGAGATGACGGAAGACGGCCTTGCCGATCCGCCGGCGCACCGCCGGAACGAACAGCGCGAAGCCTAAGGCATCCGTGAAAAAGCCGGGCGTCAGCAGGAGCGCACCCGCGACCAGCAGAAAAACGCCGGTAAAGACGTCCTCGACCGGCATTTCCCCGGCATGAAGATGCTTTTGCGCCTTCGCCAATGTCGTCAGACCCTGCCAGCGCAGCATAATTGTGCCCAAAACAGCCGTGACGATGATGAGAAGCAGGGTCGAGGCAACGCCGATCCGCTCGCCGATTTCGATGAACAGGGCGATTTCCAGAACCGGAACGCCGATAAAAAGCGCAAGAAGAAGGAATGCCACGGATTGCAGATCCTTGAGGTTTCGGGGAGCGGGCCCTAATTGATACGGTGGGCCGGCGCGCAGACACAATTAAGGTCATGACGACCCCCGCCGGCGTCAACCCGGCAAAATGCGGTCTTTATGGATCACAATCCGGGCGCGGGAAGGATTAAAGTCCGTCGAGGACGGTTCCTGGTGGTGGCGCGGTGCGGCCTGTGACACCATCGGTAAGATCGCTTTCAGTCGGGCATGTTTCAGTCGGGCATGGGAGACTGGCGGGTCCGCGATGCGG
>CAZHDI010000097.1:9755-12501 GCA_964531285.1 uncultured Alphaproteobacteria bacterium
TTTCAGTCGGGCATGTTTCAGTCGGGCATGGGAGACTGGCGGGTCCGCGATGCGGCGCGGATGCCCGACCCGATGAACGCGAAGGATATAAACAGTATGGGCGAAGACGTGGCGGTCATCGAAATCATCGTTCTGGCAGTTTTGCTGGCTTTTATCGTGTTCAAGCTGCGTAGCGTGCTCGGCCGGCGCACCGGTCACGAACAACAGCAGCGCAACGGCATTTTCCTGCCCCGGAAGACTGAGGATCCGAATGCGCGTCAGGGCGATAACGACGATCAGGTCGTCGCCCTGCCGCGCCGGACCGGCCCGGTGGAAGCGCAGCCCTCCGCCGAGGAGCGCATTGGCGCCTTTGCCCCCGCCGGCTCGCCGCTCGCCCAGGGCCTGATGGATATCCAACTCGCCGACCGCAGCTTCGAGCCGGAAGGCTTCGTCAACGGGGCTAAGTCGGCTTACGAGATGATCGTGACGGCTTTTGCCGCGGGCGACCGCAAGGCGTTGCGCCCGCTCCTGTCCAAAGATGTCATGGGTGATTTCGACTCCGCCATTACCGACCGGGAAAGCCGGGGCGAAACCATGGAATTCACATTTGTGGGTTTGAACAGCGCGAAAATGACCGAAGCGGCGCTGATCGACAAAATTGCCGAAGTCACCGTGCGGTTTGTCAGCGAAGTCATCTCGGTCAAAAAGAACGCCGATGGCGCGGTCATCGAGGGCGATCCGTCGCATATGCGCCTTGTAACCGATGTGTGGACCTTTGCGCGCGACACCCGCAGTTCGGATCCCAACTGGGAGCTTGTCGCGACCGCCGGCTGACCGGGCCAGGTTCTGACCATGACGCGTTCCGGGCCCCCAATCTCAGCGTTGCTTCTGCCCGCCCTTTTGGGCGGGTTGATTCTATGCGCCCTGGCGGCCGCCTGGATCAGCCTGTCCCGCGCTCCCGGACCGGCCACAGGCACCCTGGTGCTGACCCCGGCGGCCTTTGCCGATCTGGACGGTTGGACGGCGGACACCAGCGCCGATCTGTTGCCCGCCTGGCGGCGGTCCTGCGCCCGTCTGACCGCTCTACCGCCCGATACCCCCTTGCATGCCGACCTGCCCCATGCCGGCCACGCCGGAGACTGGCGCGCCCTGTGCGCCTCGATTGAGGGTCTTGGGCCGAATGATCATGGCGCCGTGCGGGCGCTGATCGAAGCCAGCCTTGTTCCCGTGACTGTCGCGGACGGCGCGGATCCGACAGGTCTGTTCACCGGCTATTACGAGCCGGAACTGGCGGGATGCCGCGCCCCTCGGCCGGGCTGTGCGGCGCCGATCCGGGCGCTGCCCCAAGATTTGGTGCAGGTCGATCTCGGGCGGTTTCGCGATCATCTCAAGGGCGAGCGCATCGCCGGGCGGGTGACCGATGGGCGCCTGGAGCCATACGAGCCGCGCAATGCCATCGAGGCCGCCGGCGACATCGCCTACGGGCCGCCGCTGGCCTATGTGAAAGACAAGGTGGACAAGTTCTTCCTGCACATTCAGGGCTCGGGCCGCATCCGGTTCGACGATGGCGGGGTCATGCGGGTCGGTTATGCCGGCCAGAACGGGCATCCCTATACCGCCATCGGACGGGTGCTGCTGGACTGGGGCGCGCTCGACCGCAAGACCATCTCCATGCAGTCGATCCGGGCCTGGCTCGCCGATCATCCGGACCGGGCCGACACGGTCATGAATGCCAATGCCTCCTATATTTTCTTCCGTCCTCTGACGATAGAAGACCCCAATGCCGGACCGATCGGCGCCGAGGGCGTGCCTTTGACGCCGGGGCGCAGCCTTGCGGTCGATCATCGCTTCCATGCCTACGGCCTGCCGGTCTGGGTCGAAACGACGGCACCGGCGGGCGATGATCCGCAGGCGGAGCGCAAGGTGCATCGCCTGATGATGGCCCAGGATACCGGCGGCGCGATCCGCGGGCCGGTGCGCGGCGATGTGTTTTGGGGCTTCGGGGATGCGGCGGGCGAGGTTGCGGGTGCCATGAAGCATGAGGGCCGCTTGAGCGTGCTGGTTCCGCGCGCTGCGGCGATCCGCGCCGGCCTCCTGCCGGGCGAAGGCTGACCGGGCGTGAGCAAGCGCCGCGACCTGTCGAGGGAGGAATGGGATCTGTGGCGCCGGGCCACACGGACCACGATCCCCCGGCCCTCTGCTCCGCGTCCTGGCCATCATCCGCTCGAAGAGCCCCCCCAACGCGAAACGCCGCCCAAAAAGAAAAAACCGGCTGCTCAGGACACGCCCGCGCCTGCCCGGCCGCCTGAGGTTCCGGCCGCTCTGACGCCTGAGCGCCCGCCCGCATCGCCTTGGACCGGCGGTCTCGATGCGGCGACGGCCCGGCGGGCCCGGCGCGGCAAACTCGGCGTCGAGGCGACCATCGATCTTCACGGTATGCGTCAGGCCGATGCGCACACCGCGCTCATTCACTTCATTCAGACCAGCACCGTGCTGGGCCGGCGCTGCGTGCTGGTGATCACGGGCAAGGGCGGCGGGCGATCGGACCGGCGCGGCGGCGAGGACGCGCCGTTCATGACCGGCGCCGGCGGCGAACGCGGGATCCTGCGCCGGCAGGTGCCCCAATGGCTGGCTCAGGAACCGCTCCGCACCCGGATTTTCGCGGTCGAGCAGGCCCATCAGCGCGATGGCGGCGGCGGCGCGCTCTATGTCTTTCTGCGAAAGCCGGATCAAAGCCGCTGACGGCCCGCGCTCCCTGCAACCCACA
>CAZHDI010000098.1:0-12452 GCA_964531285.1 uncultured Alphaproteobacteria bacterium
CATCTGGTCGTAGACCTTGCGCAGAGCCGGCGCCATTTTGTTGCACAGGGTACCCGCGACGATCATCACGTCCGACTGGCGCGGCGAGGCGCGCGGCGCGAAACCGAACCGTTCCAGGTCATAGCGCGGCATGGACGCCTGCATCATCTCGACCGCGCAGCAGGCGAGCCCGAACGTCATCCACATCAGCGACCCGGTGCGCGCCCAGTTGATCAGATCGTCGGCCGCCGCCGTCACGAACCCCTTGTCGGCAAGCTGGTCGTTGACCTCGTCAAAATACAGATTGTGTCCGGCCAGGACCTGGACATCCTCCGGCCCCGAACGCGCACCCGACCCTGCCGGGATCTTGTCATCGCTCATGGCTTTACTCCCACTCCAGGGCACCCTTCTTCCATTCATAGATAAAGCCGACGGTCAGCACGCCGAGAAACACCACCATGGACCAGAAGCCATAGAGGCCGATCTCGCCCAGTGCGACGGCCCAGGGGAACAGGAAGGCAACTTCAAGATCGAAAATGATGAATAGGATCGCCACGAGGTAATAGCGGACGTCGAATTTGATGCGCGAATCCTCGAAGGCATTGAAGCCGCATTCGTAAGCCGAGGTCTTCTCCTGATCGGGCGCGCTCGGCGCCATCAGAAGCGAGGCACTCAGCATGGCGATGCCGATGACGGCGGAGATGCCGATAAAGAGGACAACCGGCAGATATTCCAGCAGAAGCGCATCCATGACAGCGATGTCGTCCCGTTACCCTGATCCAGCGGCGGATCGCGATCCCACATGACTGGGCCCATCACCGAGCCACCATGACCTGCCGGTCAGGCCGGCGGCGGACAGCGGTCCGGTGTCTTCCGATGGCGAAGCAGCCCGGCCCGCGCGCCCGGGGGCGCGGTTTCGGTGCTCGGCACCGCAGCGCCGGTCCAAAACGGACTGGCTTTAATGGCGGCGTCCCCCTCCACATCCC
This sequence comes from uncultured Alphaproteobacteria bacterium, assembly GCA_964531285.1. Classification (GTDB taxonomy): domain Bacteria; phylum Pseudomonadota; class Alphaproteobacteria; order JAJFIK01; family JAJFIK01; genus CAZHDI01. The sequence continues at coordinate 966 of CAZHDI010000098.1, forward strand.
GGAATTGGCGCCACCCTATGGAGGATTTGAGTGCACTGCAACGTCAAACCAGACACCTGCGGGGCTGTGTCCCGGGGCGGCTGGTTGTCGGCTTTGGCCGGTAAAGCCTGGACGGGCATTGACCGCGGGTCGTACCGCACAGGCTGTGTGGCGGCACGGTGAAACCGGCCCGAGCGCGTCATTCGACGTATTTTGGGAAAACGGTTTCTGGGGAAACGGTCTTGAAGAGAATGGCGGGAGTGACGGGGCTCGAACCCGCGACCTCCGGCGTGACAGGCCGGCACTCTAACCAACTGAGCTACACCCCCGCCGGGGCGTCAGGCCATCTCCGGCCCGCGCAGTAGAGGCAAGCATGTAGGGCAGCGTGCCATCGGCTGTCAAGCGGATCGTCGGGCCCGGCGGCGTCTTTCCACCGGTCCGGATGAGCGGTCCCGGTTTCCGGAGCCCCGGCCGGCCGCTAAGCTGATGCCACTGACACACAAGGAGGGACACATGACCACGCAGCATACTCTTGTATGGGGCCTCGCGCTTATGCTCGTCGGCGGCATTTTGGCGTCGGTTGGCGTCCAGACCGCACGGGCGGGTGAACCGGTTCTGCTGGTCCATGGCGGGGCCACCAGTTCCGATGTCGCGGATGTGGACCCGGCCCGCATTGCCGCCTGGAAGGCCGGCCTGAATGCCGCCATGGCGGACGGCTATGCCATCCTGGCCGGCGGCGGCAGCGCCCTCGATGCCGTGGAGGCGGCGATCGTCGCCATGGAAGACGATCCGGCGTTCAATGCGGGCCGCGGCGCGGTCTTTACTGCCGATGGGCGCAATGAACTCGACGCCTCGATCATGGATGGCGCGACCCTCAATGCCGGTGCGGTCGCCAATGTCACCCGGGTCAAGAACCCGATCCGCCTGGCCCGCTCGGTGATGGCCAATTCGCGTCATCTGATGTTTGTCGGAAACGGCGCGGAGACCTTCGCCGAAAGCCACGATATCGACCTGGTGGCACCGGACTATTTCCGGACCGATGCGCGCTGGGACCAGTATCAGCGTGCCCTGGAGCGGATGATGCCCGACGGCCCCGATGCCAAAAAGGGCACTGTCGGGGCTGTAGCCCTCGACCGGGATGGCAATCTCGCCGCGGGAACCTCCACCGGCGGGCTGATGCTCAAGCGCTGGGGCCGGGTCGGCGACTCGCCCATCATCGGCGCCGGCACCTATGCGGACAATGCCTCCTGCGCCGTTTCGGCGACCGGCCAGGGCGAGTATTTCATCCGCGCCACGGTCGCCCGGGACATCTGCGCCCGCATGGAACTGGCGGGGGACAGCGTCAGCGCCGCCGCGAAAGGCGTCATTCACGGCAAACTGACCCAGTTGGGCGGCACCGGCGGCGTTATCGTGCTGGATGCGCAGGGCAACGCGGCGGCTGTGTTCAACACCACCGCGATGATCCGGGGCCGGATCGACGGCTCCGGTGCGACAACGGCGGTGTTCGAACCCGAGGAATGACATCCCCCGCTTCCAAGAAAGGCGCGCGCTGGATCACGAGGATGAGCGCCCGATTTCAGGACGGGGTCAGACCGCCGACGACCAGGGCCGTCTGACCGCTGAAGGTCAAATCCATAAGGGCGCCGCCCTTGTCACAGCACCGGCGAGACCTCCGCCAGGGTCAATTCAAACTTAAAATTGTCTTCCGTCAGCTCGGTAAAGTCGACCTTCCTCAGCAGGATCGAGTCGTTGCCATACTGAATGAGCGTATTCTTGGACTGCTCCGCCGGACCGATCTCAAGCTGATCCCAGCTTGTCAGATCCGGATCGGTGAAGATCAGCCGGTCGCTCTCGGCCTGGAAGCCTTTGATCTCGTCGTCGCCCCAACCCGGTTCGAAGATGAAATCGTCCGCACCGTCGATATCGCTGATAATGTCGTTGCCGTCGCCGCCGACGATAATGTCGTCCAGACGCCCTGCGCGGATGCGGTCATCGCCTTCATTGGCGAAATAGAAGTTGTTGCCTTCCTTGTCATCGAGGAGGTCGTTGCCGGTGCCGCCGAACATCACATCGTTGCCCTTGTCCCCATAGAGCTTGTCCGGACCGTCGCCGCCATAGAGATAATCGTCGCCGCGCTTGCCCTTCAGCTTGTCCTGCCCGCCCTCGGCCGAAAACAGATCGCCAAACTCCGTTCCGGACAATTTGTTCTTCTCGTCATTGCCCAGAAGGTTTTGACCGGGCAGTGCCTCGGCCGGGAAAATCGGATCGAGAAATGCATCGCGCTCGATGGTGATTTCCAGGGTCGCGCTATCGGTGAGCCCGGTTTCATCGACAATTGTGTAATGGAACTCCTCGACCACCACCGAGCCGAAGGGCAGGTCCTGAAATGCCTGGACCGGCGCATAAAAGAAGGTCCCGTCCTCTTCGACGATAAAGGGCGCGGACAATCCGGAGCCATCGGACTCCAGGATCGAGAACGAGTCGCCCACATTGATTTCGACATCGTTGGCAAACAGATCGAATTCGAAGAACTCGACATCCGGCAGGCTGGTCACCTCGTCGTCATTGGCCACCGGCGCCAGTTGCTGGCTTGGCTGACCGTAGACCACGTGCACCGCGCCGCGGTCGGCTCCGGCAAAATCCGAACCCGGCGCACCGATCAGAATATCGTCGATGCCGTCGCCATTGCCGTCCGCACCGCCCGCGATGGCGAAGCCGGCGAAGTCGCCCGGCGCATCGCCGGTGATCAGATAACCGTCGACACCGGACAATTCCCCCAGATCGTAGCTGACCGGGAAGGCCTCTTCGCGCCCGAGAATTACATAGACGCCGCCTTGCTGCGGCCCGTCTTCCGGCAGAACACCCGCGCCGATCAACAGATCGTCGATGCCGTCGCCATTCACATCGCCCGCCGGACCGAGTTCGGCGCCGGCAAAGGCATTGCCCGGCGCCCCGCCGATAAAGAAGCCCTCATCCTCGGCGATCTCGTCGATCACCAAGGTGCTGCCGAAGCCGCCCTCCCGTCCGAACACGACGTAAATGAGACCTTCGCTGAACTCATCGCCCGCCGCCCCCGGCAGACTGACCGCGAAATCATCGAGACCGTCATTGTTAATGTCGCCGATATCCGACACGCGGCGAGCGGCGAGGTCCAGAATTCCGGTGATCCTGGTACCCTGCGTTTCATCGAGGCCCTCGAGCACAATAGTGTCATCCGGGGTTTCCGACCCGTAGATGATGAAGGCTGTTTCATCCGCCAGCGGAGACGGCAGCGACGCGATGATCACATCGTCGATGTCGTCGCCGTTGACGTCGCCGATACCGGAAACATCGACGCCAATGGATTCAAAATCACCGAACTGGGTGATCACCGTGCCCCGGTCCCCCGGCGCCGCCAGCGAGATCGTATCGGGAAGCGGGTCCTCGCCGCCGCTGCCGTAGATGATCGTCGCCCGGCCCGGAACATCGAAGAATCCCGCTTCGATGAACGGCATCCCGACGATCACATCGTCGAACCCGTCATTGTTGAAATCGCCCGCGGGATCGATTTTCAGGCTGAGCGAGTTGTCACCCGGCGCGCCTTCGAGCACGACACCGCCGCCACCCGCAAGGTCCTCATCCGTCATCTCCGCATCGAAACTATCGGCGCCATAGACGATGAAGGCCGCACCCGGCGCACTTGGCTGGGGCGCCCCGATGGCCAGATCGGCAAGCCCGTCGCCATTGACGTCCCCCGCCGCTGACACGCGGAGCCCGTCAAATCCCGACGGATCGCTCAGGGTAAAGATAAAACCGTCGGACCCGTCCAGAAGCGCGGGGCTGATATTGGTTGGGATGCCCTCTTCGGTCCCGAAGATGACGGCAACCTCCTGCTCGTTGGCCGACCCGATGGCATAGTCCTTGAACCCATCGCCATTCATGTCGCCGATGACCGTGACCGACGCGCCATAGGCATCGCCCGTGGCCGCGCCGCGCAGCACATCGCCATTCGCGGACGTAAACTCATCGATCGCCAGGATCGACTGCCGGGCAGTCAGGGTGACATCGGCCTCGCCAATGCCGCCGCGCTCATCTTCGATCCCATAGGTGAAGGTCGTCTCCACCGTGCTGCCGAGCGGCACGCTGATCGGCAGGCGCGCGGTGAGCTGCCCTGCCTCGGTCAAGGTCACCGTCACCGCCCCGCCGTCCAGAACCGCAGTGCCGCTGCCATTGAAGACCGCGCCGTTCAGGGAGTGCGCGGTCAGACCATCGAGATCCGGATCGATATCGACGCCCGATCCGTTGTCGATCAAAAGATTACTGTTGCTCGATGTCGTCACCAGACTGATGACATCGTCCGCCGGTTCCGGATTTTCATTGCCCAACCCAAAGAGCGGGTCACCGAACAGGCCGAAAATCTGGCCCGTATTCTGGGCCGCGCCATTGGGCGCGCGCGGGGCGCCGATGATCAGATCGTCAAAACCGTCCGCATTGAAATCGCTGCCGCCCACCAGGGTTGCGCCGAAATCGATATCGAAATCGGCGCCGAACAGGTTGAGCACCCGTTCCGGTCCTTCGGCGAACAGATCATTGGTTCCCGGAATACCGGACCCGCCGCCGAACACGATCGCGACCTCGTCCCGGCCTTCGGCCGTGATCGCGATATCCAGAAAGCTGTCGCCATTGACAAAGCCCGCCCCGGTCACGGCGCTCCCCAGCCGATCGCCGGCGGCACCGGCAAGCAGGGTCGTGCCCGGAAAGGCGCCCAGATCGATGGTGTCCGGCAGGGCGTTGCCGGCGAGCCCGGCGGATCCGCTTACGATCAGCACCGCACCGCTGTTGGCCTTGCCGCCGATGGAGGCATCGGGAAGCCCGATCATGAAATCGTCGAAGCCGTCCCGGTCCAGATCGCCGGCCGGCGCCAGAACGGCGCCCGATGCCGCGAGGCCTTCATAGGCCAGGCGCACGACAGCGTTCGAACTCGCGCTCAGATCGACCGGGTCCTTGGGGCCTTTTTTGTCGCCAAGGACCAGATAGGCCACGCCGTCGCCCGTCTCGGAGCCGACCAGAATATCGCCGTACCCATCGCCATTGACGTCGCCGGCCGCGCTCACGGTCCGGCCGAGCCCGTCGCCCGCCTCCGCGCCGACAAGGACGAACCCGTCGTTCTTTTTCAGGTCGCCCAGATCTATGCTGTTCTTGAACTTGTCGCCGAACACGATGCGGACTTCGCCCGCATCCTCGCGCGTCTGAAGCGTGCCGTCTTTTTCATCGCCGACCGTGACATCCGCGTTGGGCAGTTGGACCGCGAAATCGGTGACGCCGTCGCCGTTCACATCGCCCACAGCCGTAACGGACATATCTTCCGTGTCCACACCCTCCAGGCCTTCCACTTCAATGGAATTTTCCGCATTGAGGGTCAGGTTCTCCACGGGGACGACCGAGGCATCGGTGATCTCCGTCGTGCCCGGTACAATGGCGATGCGGGATGTGCCTTCGAGCGAGACCACAAGATCCGCCAAACCGTCCCCATCAAGATCGCCCACCGGCGCCAGGGAATCGCCGAAGCCGTCGGAGCGGCGAACCACATCGTCGACACCCTCGATGGTGATCTCCCGGAGAAAATCCTCCGTGGTCCCGGTCAGACGGAACACCGCGCCGGCACTGCCAATGTGAAGATCGTCGATGCGGTCGCCATTGATGTCGCCGGCCGGCTCCAAGGCCTGGCCAAGCTGTTCCCCCGCATCCGTTCCCAGAATGAAGAATCCGTTGGTGCCGTCGACTTGACGAAGATCAAATGTCACGCGTGCTCACGGCAGCACTCAGCGCTGCCGGCCTCCTGAATTGACTGACATGCCGCCGCGCCCCCGTCCGGCGCTCGGCTTCGATCTCGGCCCCGCGCAGAGGGGTGCCCGACAAGCCGGCCATCGTCAATCGGTAAAACACAGGGACCCGCAAGCGTGATCGGCCCGGGGCGCGTCGGCCTCGAACCTTCATCGGTCGATGGGCTTGCGGAGGAACGGGGGCGCCCGCACAGCGGTGCGCGCCTGAAGGTGTCCTGGCCGTCAGAAAGGGCCCCTCGAAAGCCCAACGTGTTCGACTTTTGTCCCGGAGCCGTCGTGCACCCTTACCGCAAACGAGACCGGGACATCTTCGCCACAATGGCCACCGTGAACTTGAGCGTCGCCAATTCTACGAAACATCATTGCGCGATCGCGCAAACCACCGCCCGGATGAGGTTTTCGGGAGAATCACTTGGGCGAGGCCATTTCCGGACGAGCCAACCCTTTCCGACTCCGGCGTAAGATCGGGCATCCCCCGCGGATGTTCGCCACCATGTCTTATCAGCCCCGCGCGGTACTGATCACGAGGGGCTCGTGCGATCCTACACGCCCCACTCGAAAGTAAGGCTGGCGTTGGCGGTATCGGCGAGGAAGGTTTCGAGCGCGGTTTCACCCACTTGAACCGCGGCGATAGCGGCGGCGTCCGTTGTCAGGGCCACGAAATCAATCGTGAAACTGTCGCCGTCGGCAATTTCCGGCTGCCACCAGGGATTGCCGGTGGGTTCCAGATCGACGATGCCGTTGGCTTGGTCGAAATCCGGATAGACCGGCAGGCCGCTCGCCCAGAAACTCTGTATCGAGAATGCCGTCAGGTCGAGGTCGAAGTCGAATTCGATCTGCCCGCTGCCGGTGTCGTTCGTGAGTTCGATGAAACCCTGGAACCCGGCCGAGGCGCCGCCGCCATTGACCCATTGATTGGTGACGTCGATGGACACCGCGCCGCCCGACCCGGTGTCGCCGCCGTCACCACCGTCGTCATCATCATTAAGGATCGTGCCGTTCGCCGTTGGGCCAGTGATGCTGCCCGTGCTGGCATTGCTCAGCGTCACGGTAAAGCCCTCATCGGCCTCGATATCCGTGTCGCCCGTGACATCCACGGTGAGGGTGGCTGTGCTCTCGCCATCGGCAAAGCTGACCTGACCGCTGGGCAGCGTGCCACCGAAATCATCCGCGTCTGCCCCATTGCCGCCGGCTCCCGCCACGTCGAAGTCCAGCGTCGCCGCGCCGCTCGTGTCACCACTGCGCGTCACCGTGAAGGTGAAAGTGGTCGTGCCGGTATCCCCCTCGGCTTTTGCAGCGTCATCGGCGGCGACGGTGAAGGTGGAGAGCGGCGGTGGCGGCGTGCCGTCATCGTCATTGCGGATCACACCGAAGGCAGAGCCGTTCTCGCCGATATTGACTTGCGACGGGGCAAACAGCTCGACCTCGAAAACCTCGTCCGCTTCCGGATCGAAATCGCCGGATACAAGGACTTCGATCGTCTCGACCGTCTCTCCGGCGAGGAACTCAACCGTGGCGGAGGGCGTTATGACGTTGAAGTCAAAGATATTTTCGTCGTCACCGTCTTGCGGCAGCACAACCCGCCAGGCGACCGTTGCGGTGCGATCTATCATCCCGGTGCGGACCACATCGAAGGTGAAGGCCGTCAGGCCGACATCACCTTCGGCCTTGTCGGCATCCTTGACGAAGATATCCACTTGGGCGCCCGTCTGCGGGGCAGGGTCGTCATTGTCGATTTCGCCGGCCGCCGCACTCGGCGTGCCGATCTCAGCATTGACGGGATCCGACAACGTCACCGTGAAACCCTCGTCACCGGCGAAGATTTCATCCGTAAACACATCGATTGTGATGGTTTGGGTCACCTCGCCCGCGCCGAATGACAGTGTCCCGCTGGGGAACTCCGCCCCGTCGAAATCCTGCGCTTCGGCCGGATCGCTACCCGACGGGGTTACGGCATAGCTGACGCTGACGACATCGTTGAGGGCACCCGTGCGCGTCACCGTGAACGTGAAGGGCGTCGTGCCAGCATTTCCCTCTGCCTTGTCCGCATCAAGCGCGGCGATGGAGAGGACCGCGTTCACTTCCTCGACCGTAATTGTCACCGTGGCGGTATCGGTGAGGGAACCATCAGAGATCGTATAGGTGAAGGTTTCCGTCCCGAAGAAATCATCATCCGGCGTGTAGATAATGCTTTGCCCACTATCCGTGATCTCTGCGGTCCCGTTGGTCGGATCGCTGACATTGGTGATCGTCAGTGTGTCCTCGTCCGCATCAGTATCATTGGTCAGAGCAAGGATTTCGATCGCAGTGCCTTCATCCGTTGCTTCGGTGTCGTCAGTCGCAACGGGGGCTTCATTTGCCAGTGCAATAAAAAAGTCTCCGATCGCTATCCTCACGGCGCCTTCAGTAACCGAGGTAAAGCTCAGAAAATCCTGACCTGCTACGGCACCATTTCGCGCAAGAGTCCCCGTTAGCTCATATCCGTCAGGGAGATCGATGCGGATGACATAGGTGCTGTTTTGATCGAACCCGTCGTCAAATTCCCAAAGACCACCGCTATCTGAGACGGCTGTTCTTTCACCGTCATCCAACTCGCCATTGTTATTGCTATCGAGATAGAACGTGGCGCCATCGACAAACAATAGGTCGGCGGACGTGAGGCCACCACTACGATCGACGTCCACAAGGACACGACCCAAGAGATCGAACAGGTCAGGGTCCGGCTCAAGCGCTTGCCGCTCGACTGAGCCGATATCGTTTAGTGAGGTGCCCGGCCGGGCTTCGCCGCGCTGATCGACAGTGAAACCTATGCCAAGAACAGCATCCACAAGCGGGCTGTCCGGTGCGGGCAAATGCGTGAAGGTGGGGCCGCCATTGTCCTTCAGGGCACCCAGTTTTGGGTCTGAGCCATTCACGGTGTTGCCAACGCCGCTGACGGACCCGCTGGCGATATAGTTGTAATCGCCCTCAATGATTCCAGCGCTGGAGCCCGGACCAGCAAAATCTGCACTGCCGGTATTTCCGAAAACGACGGACTCATCGAGTTCAAAGGCCGCGGCCATGGCCTTGTCGATGGCTTCGATATAGATGCCGGAGCCACCATTGGCGGCGGAATTTTCCGTTATCGTGTTATGACGGGCAAAAATGCCGCTGTCCTGACCAATGTATAGGCCACCGCCCTGGTCGCCGGCGGAGTTATTCGACACCGTATTGTTGCTGAAAAAGCTGCCGCTGAGGTCGTCCCAATAAACGGCGCCGCCGTCACCGGTGAATGTGGCCTGATCGCCTGCGCTGTTGTTGGAGAATGTCGAGTTAGCGAAATTCGGCCCAGCTTGCGCGCCGGTGCGCACATAGACTGCGCCGCCCTCGAAGGCCGCTCTATTGCTGTCATATGTGACGGTATCCCAAAGTCCTCCCGCGCCGACTTCAAAAAAGACCGCGCCACCAGAGCCGGCATCCGCTGTCGCTTCATTGTTGGTCAGCGACCCATTCTTAAAATTCAGAATGTTCTGTGTCCCAACAAAAATACCGCCGCCATTGGCCGCGACACCATTGGTGATGTTCAGCCCATCAAAGGCAATGTCCATCCAGTTATTGTTGGAACCACCACCGATGAACGTGGCATTACCTAAATGAACCGCCCGGCCATTTCCGCCGGCATCCAAGGTGATATCGGCGACGCCATCATCATTCAGGTCGCCATCGATCGCGAGATCGAAACCGTCGGTATCGTAGAGCGTGGGATCGAAGAAAATCTCGCTGGCCAGATTGATCGTTCCGCCGGACAAAGACGCATCGAACGTGATCAAGTCCCCGTCCTGGGCATCGAGGACAGCCTGTCGAAGGCTTCCCGCGCCGGAGTCATTGAGATTGGTGACGGTGATCGTGGCCATGCGGCATCCCCCAATGTGCCGCGCGAGAGTCCAGGCGGCATCCCGAACATCGTAGGCGCCGATACCCAAGACATAAACAGTCGTTAACCTACAACGCCTGTGGAAATCCAGCCGTTATGCCATTGAAACTTTAAAACACCCTCCTGACGAGGATAGAAGCCTGTATCGGCTGCCCATGGTCGTGACGGCTCCTTCGGAAGCGGCGAAATTGCGTCAAGACGGGCATTCTGTGTGGACATACACGCGATCGCGCGGCGCGTTTGTCGACTCAGTCGATCACGCCGCCGGGACCTCTGAGGGTCCTTTTGGAAATGCGCCGGAAGGCGTATTTCCGAGTGCCTGGCCGGCCCCCTCCCCCGCCCAGCCAACCCATTAAGAGTACTCGCGTGGGTCGCCTGGCGGGGGAGCAGGCCAGTTCAGGGCGGGTTCAATCTAGCCCTGTCACGGATCAACAGTCCGCTGCTGTTCCATGTGGGTGGTTTTGTTGCAAATTGTCAGTAGGCGGCAGACCAGAAGGTGCATTTCGTTGCCTTCTCCCGGCATTTCTTGCTCAATCCCCCAGAGCCTTGATTGTCAGGTGCGGTCTAGATCATCGATGCAGGCATTCAGACGGCTTTGACCTCCAAAACGTCGGAATGCGCTCTCACCTGATACTTGGATACGTTCCAACGTATATGGCGGGGACATGCGTTCTCCCGGGAGCATCAAGGTCACAACATCGGGAGTAGCGTAGCTGTAAACCTCTTTTCTCGTTTTGGGGTCCTCATCCTTACCATTGAGCACTTTGGCAATGTGCACGGATCCCTCACCCAATCCCCAACTTGGACCAATATCGCCAACAATCGCATAGAGTCTTGTCTGGCTGCTGGGATGATAAACGACTGCCAGATCCCCAACATTCACGCCCTTACTGCGGAAATGGCGATGCCGGGGCATGATGATAAAGGGCACTTCGAGGGAGTTTAGATATCGCGCTTGATCGCAACGGTCCCGCGATGGGTCGGCAATCAGTGCCGTGGTTGAAACCATGTATCCCTTATAGGGTGCCTGATCATTAATACAGGGCGCGTGCTTGTCGGTCACTGAGCTGCCCACAGTAGCGACCCCGTAAAAGTCGGTTTTCGGTGCCCCCTCATGCGACCAACCAGAATCTCTGGCCTGTTTGAAAAGCTCGACAAGCTTTCGGCATTGATTGTAATTTACGCGTGTTCCGTCCACATCAACAATATTGGCGCCGTTACATATCGTGTTGATGGCCTTACCTTGTGTCCCCCACGGATCATCTGGGTGGTAAGAGGTAGGCGCACCGTCCGTATTGACAGCGTAATGAGATCGAAAGACGAGAGCTTCGGGGCTAAAAACGACCTTCTTGGAGCCATGCCCTCTCGTCCGATGACGGAATTCTTGGTTCAAGCCACATTGTGTAACCTCAGAATGTGTAACCTCAGAATTCGTGACGGGCGGCGATCCTGTCGGTGTTCCCGTTGTTTCACTCGAAACAGGGGTGGAGGCGTCCGCAACTGTGGCCGTACTCGGCATGGTTGGATTGCCGGTCACCGCCCCTGAGGTGCATGAAGCGACAAAGATTGTTGAAATCAGCGCAAGTTGATATTTGACCATCGTCGTCCCCATTCGATCCCGTCACTGGGATCCTTATCACGATGCCGCGCAAGAACCCCATGCTGGACTGGGTGAGCTTGTCATGGGTGCGATTTTCAACCGCGATAGCAGTTTATGTGAGTCACCTCGGTTATACCTACCGGCATTAGTCAACCGATGAGGTGGACGGCCTC
>CAZHDI010000099.1:0-12370 GCA_964531285.1 uncultured Alphaproteobacteria bacterium
GCCGGGCGGCCTGCGCCTGGAGCCGCGATAGCGCATCGTCGATCGGCGCCCCGAGCATCAGAGACCCCAAACCGTTGAGCAAGCGGTTTTGCGCGCGCCCCATGACGGCATGATCATTCGACGGTCCGGTTCTTGCTGGTCATGCTGGCATGTGGAGTTTCGCGCACCGTCCTGCGGACCGGCGCACCAGTATCGGGTGAGTATCATGTCGAATGCCGTCATCGAGACCCAAGAGACCGCCACGAAAACCAATGTCGTTCCGTTTCAGGACACCGACTATGACTGGGACCGGTTGAACGGTCTGTCGGACACGGATCTGGACCGGGGCATCGCCATGGGCCTGTTCGGATCGGCGTCGGGCCGCGCCTTTAAGATGGCGCTCGCGATCCGGACCAAGCGGCGTCATGACTTTGCCGAGGAGAGCCTCGCATCGGTCCGGGATCTGACCGAAAGCCAGCTGGAACGCACGGCGGGAGCCGCAGCCGAGGCGCGCGCGGCCCGTCAGGCGGCCATGGTCGCCGGCGGTATCTCCGTGGTTGCCGTGGCCGCGGCGCTTGTCGCGATGATGGCGGCTTTCGGCGTCCTGTCCTAAGGCAAGCCTGCCCTGGCAGGACACCGCAAAGCAGGATACTAGTGGAGCGAATTTGACATTTGAGTCCCACTCGCAGCGTGGCCCGTTCTCAAATGTCAAATTCAAAAGCTCCACTAGAAACAATGACTTGCTAGTGGTTCTTCCGACTCCGACACTTGCAAACGCAGGTGCCGCGAGGGGATGCAAGTGTCGGAGTCGAACCACTAGGACGGCTCACGATTGAGGAGCCGTCCCATGCGCCATATCGGGTCCGTCCGTTTCCCCCGTTCTGTTGCCGTGCTGCTGGCGGCCGGCGTTCTGGCCGGTTGTGCCGCCACGCCGCACTTCCGTGACGATTATTTGCCGCCCGTCGCCGAAATCATCGCACCCGACCGACCGGATGCGGACGATCGCGCGTATATCGTCTCAGATGAAATTGATGTGAGCATCGCCGTGCGCGGTCAGATCGCCACGGTCGAATTCTACAAATCGGAAACCGAGCGGTTCACCATGACCGATGGTGCCTGTTACCTGAGCATGCTTCACGTCATGCCGGGGCAGGGCAACTGGATCAAGGTCGATGTCAATGAGAAGGGCTGGTTTCTGCGGGCCCGCTCGGTGGACGGGGCGGTTGCGGGCAGCGCGCGATGCGTGTATTTACCGTAATTCACGAGCGCAGCTTGGTCCTCCGGCCGGCCGATCCCTGGAAAGCGGTTAAAGAGTGATGGATCAACGCGTTACGGCGGCGTGACGAGGATGACCAAAACTCAGGGCTCTTGTATGGTCTGCGCAACTTCTTATTGATCCGTAGCACTGTCTCATAACCGCCCGGGATGAGGCGGGTGGTGCCTTGAAGCCCGTTTGGAATCGGCAGACCAATGGCGGCAAGCGACGACGGTGCACGCCGGATCATCAGACCCGACAGAGGTGGAGTGACATGACGATAACGACAGACAGTCTGGCGCGCGGCGCCCGCATGCAGGGCATGCGCCTCATCGCGATCGCCGCCGGCGTTGCGGCCTGTGCGGTCATGGCCGTGCTTCCGGCCCATGCCCAGGACAATCCGCCCCCGGCCGGTCCGACGAGCCAGGCCGGGCAAGTGCTTCTCGATCAGATCCGCGGTGCCTTCCTGGATAATGTCGGCACTGTGGACGAAGACGTGCTGGCCAGCGATCTCGCCGACCTCATCCAGACGGCCATCGAGACCGGTGCGGTGACCGCGGACGATGCGGCCAAGGCTCTGTTCGCGGCGGTGTCCTCGACCGACAGTTTCATCGCCCAGACGGTTCAGGCCAAGGCGGCCGCCATTGTGACGAACAATGTCACCGGCCCGGCCCAGACCAGCTTTATCGCCTCGGTCTACACCGTGGCCCCGAGCGAGACCGTCTCGACTTTCGAAGCCAATGTGAGCCCCGCTGTTCAGCAGACGGTTCAAGCCGTCAAGGCAACGGTCGCGCCGCCGGAGACCAACGACACCTCCAACAACGACAATAATCAGTCCGACAACGACAACAGCCCGGCGGATGACGACGGCGACGACAACGGCAACGAGCCCGACCCCACCGATCCGGGATCGAACTGACGCGCGGGGCCGGACCCATGACGGCGACCGATGCGCCAGATATTGCGCCAGATACGGGGCAGGGGCGGACATCCTCCGCGGACCGGGCATCATGGCCAGTGGCGGGCTGGCTTGCCGCTCCGGTCCGGGATATCCGGCGCACGCTCGTCATGGCCGCTCTCGGGGTGATTGCGGGCACCATGGCACTCCATGCCGGAGGGCGGCTGGCTGCCGAGACGGCGGCCTTTCAGGCGGTTCCGGTGTTGATTGAGGAATACGGGCCCGGCGCCGCGGATCCCGAAATGCTGGAACCGGCCACGGCAGCCCTGGAGCGCAAAGCTTTGTGGTCGGCGTCCGCCGCCCGCGAGCAGGCCCGCCTTCAACTGCTCATCGCCGATCGCTTGGATGATCAGGACCGCATGGCGGCGGCCCGGGACCGGCTTGAGATCGCCCTGGCCCGCGCACCGATGGACGGGCGGGCCTGGGCCAATCTGGCGCGCGCCCGGCTGGCATCCGGCTCCGATCCTGCCGCGGTCGGCGCGGCCCTGCGGCTGGCGTTGATTTTCGGGCATGCGGATGTGCCGTATGCGGATATCCGGGCCACGGTCGGCGCGGACATCCGTGGCGCCCTCGATGACGAGACCCGGGTGATGCTGCACCGGGATGTGGAGCGCTTATGGGACCGGCGCGACCGCTCAAACGGATTTCGGCGGCTTGCGCGATCCGAAGGCGGCCAAGGTCTGATTTATCAAACATTCCTGGGACGGCCCGACACACTCGACGCGATCACACGGTTCCTGGCGAACCCGGCGTGACTGTTCACGGATCCCCTCGGATCCCTTGCCAAGGCCCTGGTGCTCCCCGGCAACCAGAGGCCGCTTGAGAAGACCAGATTATGAATGACACGGACCATATCCGGAGCGCCATTCCGGCGCCAGGCGAGACCGAGACCGGCACCCAGGCAGGCGCGCCGATGATCTCGTTCGTCGAGATCTTTCAGATTCTGAATGCCCGGCGCTGGATCGTTCTGGGTATTTTCGCGGTGATCATGACGCTGACGGTCTTGGCGCTGATGCAGATGACCCCGCGCTATACCGCGTCCGCGACCGTCATGATCGACACGAGCGAAGCGCGGATCGTCGACGTGGAGTCGGTTCTGCCGCAAATGGCGGCCGACCAGACGACCCTTGAGAATCAGGTCCAGATCCTGCGCTCGCGCGGGCTGGCCCGCCGGGTGATCGACGAGTTGAACCTGGACCAGCGTCAGTGGTTCTACGCGCCGCAAGGCCAGACATCGGTGTTGAGTTCCCTCAACCCGCTCAGCTGGTTCGGCGGCGGCGATAACACACCGCAAGCACCAAGTACGGATTCGCTGATCGACCGCCTGCTGGGCGGGCAGAGGATCAGTATTGAGGGCCTCTCGACCGTCATCCGGATCGAATACACCTCGATTTATCCGGACAAGGCGGCGCTCCTCGCCAATACCATCGCCGAGAACTACGTCAACGATCAGCTTGAGGCCAAATTCGAAGCCAATGAGCGGGCCACGACATGGCTGGCCGAACAGATCGAAAAACTCGGTGACGAGGTGAACCATGCCGAACGCATGGTCGAGCAGTACAAGATCGAGAACAATCTGACGACGACGGAGAAGGGCGGCACGCTGCTCAATCAGCAGCTTGCCAATCTCAATGCCCAACTCTCCCTGGCCCGGGCCGATCATGCCGAGGCGGAGGCCAAAGTGAGCCAGGCGCGCGATCTTTATCGCGCCGGCGGCGACATCGACTCGGTGACACAGGTGGTCGCGTCAGGGCTCATTCAACAGTTGCGGAACCAGGAAACCCAGCTTCTGCGCCGCGAGGCGGAACTCAGCAACCGGTATGGCGCACGCCATCCGCGCATGGTGCAGATCCGCGCCGAGAAGCAGAACCTGGCCGACAAGATCGACCGCGAGGTTCAGCGGATCATTCAACAGCTGTCCAACGAAGCCGATGTGATGGCCGCCCGGATGGGCGCCATTGAAAGCCGGCTGAACACTCTGGAATCGCAGGCCGCCGAGCAGCGCAAGGCCGAGATCAAGCTGCGCGATCTGGAGCGCGCGGCGAACACCAAACGCCAGCAGCATGAGTCGCTGCTCAAGCGGTTCACCGAGACCCGCGGCCAGGACTCGATCCAGCAATCCGATGCCCGTCTGTTGTCGGAAGCCCGCGTGCCGGGCGGCCCGAGCTATCCGCGCACATCCATGATCATCGGCGTCATGTCGGTCGTCTCCCTGGCCTTTGGCGTCATGGCCGCCTTTGTCGTGGAAGGCCTCGACAACGGCTTCCGCCGCAGCGAGCAGGTTCAGCACGCCTTGGGCACCCCCGTGCTGTCCACCGTCCGCGAGATCGAAGCCAAGGCCCTGGCCGGCGGGGTGCGTCTGGTCGATTACGTGATCGACAAACCGCTTTCCAGTTTCGCCGAGGCGCTACGGGGATTCGAAACCTCGCTCATGCTGTCCGATGTCGACAGCAAGCCGAAGGTGATCCTGGTGACGTCTGCGCTGCCGTCGGAAGGCAAGACCAGCTTTGCCGCCAGCTACGCCCGGCTCAGCGCGCAAAAGGGGATGAAAACCCTGCTGATCGACGGCGACCTGCGGCATCCCTCCGTGCTGGAGGCGTTCGGCAAATCGCACGCCGAGATCGGGATCGTGGATTATCTGGCGCATCAAAAAGAGATCGGCGAGGTGATCGTCGACGATACCTTGACCGCGCTGCGGATCCTTCCCGTGGGTCAAAAGGCGGTGAACCCGTCCGACCTTCTGGCCTCCGACCGGATGCGGTCTCTGATGGAATCCCTGCGCAGCGAATACGATTTGATCGTGATCGACAGCGCGCCCCTGTTGCCGGTGCATGACACCAAGCATCTGGCGCGGCTGTCGGACAAGGTGGTGTTCATCGTGCGCTGGGATCACACCCCGCGCCGGGCGGCCGTGGCCGCGCTTCAAGGTCTCAGGGACCTGGATATGCCGGTCGCCGGTGCAGTGCTTACGCGCGCTGATACGCGCCGCCATGCCTATTACACCTATGGTTCGTATCAGTATTATCACTACAACAAGTACTACGAAGGTTAGGGTTAACACGCGCCGTCGGGTGCCGTGTGGATGACGGTGCCCGCAGCGCGCACAAGCGACAGGTGACACCCATGGGGGGGAGTCAGGGCGCTGTCGGATCGCCGCCGGGCGAGCCGGAGCGGAACGATCCCACGCCGAAACCTCTGGAATCCGCGCCGATTGCCATCGACGGCATCGGGACCAATGCGCCCATGCACCTGTCCAAGCGGCGCATCTTCTTCGATTTCATCTGGATCGCGGATCTTCTGGTGTGTGTCAGCGCCGGATATCTGGGCGATTGGCTCTACCACACGCTGCTCAGTGGCGGCGGCGATGGCAATCCGCGAATCGGATTGCTGTTCGGCCTAGGGCTCGGGACCGTCTATGTCCTCTACAGCCATCGCATGCGCCGCTATGAGCCGGTGGCGATGTTATCGCCGTCATCATTGGCCGGATTGGTCGAGCCGGTCCTGCGCGCCTGGGGCATCGCCGTCTTTACGACGGTCACCATCACCTATCTCCTCAAGCTCGGTGACGAACTGGCCCGCGGCACACTGATCATTGCCAGCCTCGTTGCGCTGACCGGGCTTGTGCTGTCCCGGCGGTTCATCGCGAATCTTGCGCGCCGGCTCACGCGGAGCGGGCGTCCGCTCAGCTTACGCGTCGCCGTGATCGGGGTTGGCGACCGGCTACAGGAAGTGCTGAGCGATCTGCGCACCGAACAAAGCGGCATGGACATCATCGAAGTGACCGCGCGCCAGTCCGTCGGCTTGTTTCTTACTCCGGAGGGCCAGACGGACCTGCGCGGGTTCATCGCCAAGGCCCGAAGCGCCCATGCCGAGCAGATCATCTTTGCGTGCTCGGCACCGGAGATCGCGGATGCCCGCCGGGTGGTCGATCTGCTCTCGGTGTCCGGCATTCCGGTCGGCGTCGCCTTCGACCGTCAGTTCCACCGGCTGCTGGATTACGGTCTTGAGCAGATTGGCCCGACGCCTTACGTCCAGATCCGTCCTCATACGCAATATGGCGTTCAGGGCCTTTTGAAGCGGATCTTCGACATTGTCTTTTCCGCCGTCGTCCTGATGTGCCTCATCCCAGTCTTCGCGGTGATCGCGGCGGCGATCAAGCTCGATTCGCGCGGCCCCGTGATTTTCCGGCAGCGCCGGCATGGGCTCGGGCACAAGGTGTTCACGATCTTCAAATTCCGCAGCATGACCACCGAGGATGACGGCGATCATGTGAAGCAAGCCACCCGCCGGGATCCGCGCGTCACCCGGGTGGGCGGCTTTCTGCGCCGCACGAGCCTCGATGAATTGCCGCAATTCATGAATGTGCTTTTGGGGGATATGTCCGTGGTCGGACCGCGGCCCCACGCGCTCACCCACAACCGTCAGCATGCCAGCGAAGTGGAGATGTACGCCCTGCGGCACAATGTGAAACCCGGGATCACGGGGTGGGCGCAGGTGAACGGATTCCGCGGCGAGACCGCGTCCCTCGATCAGATGAAAGCCCGGGTCGAACACGACCTGTGGTACATACGGAACTGGTCGCTCTGGCTGGATATCAAGATCGTGGTGATGACCGTGATGGCCGTCTTGCTGCCGCGCAACGCGTACTGATCCGCATTGAGAGCGTTTTCAGCAGTGAGCGCAGCGAACGGGTGCAGTTTTGCGGTTCGATAATGCGGCAGATCAAAACCATCCAGCGCAGTCCATGTTCTGGAATAGGGTGAATGCGCCCTAGCCGGGCATGTCCAGCGACGGTACCGTGCTGGCGACAGGCGCTTCGTCCAGAACGGCTTCCAGACCCCGCAACACGGTTTCTTTCGACCATCGGTCCACGGCGCGGACCCGGGCGCGGGCCCCGAGATGATCCCGCAATGTGTCCACATGCGACAGGCGCACCAGCGCATCCGCAAGAGCGCGGCTGTCATGGGGCGGCACGATCACGCCGCAATCATCCACTTCGCGGGCAATGCCCGTATCCGGATCAACCGTGGCCACGACGGGCCGGCCCGAAGCCAACATCGGCGCCAGCTTGCTGGGCAGCACCAGATCGGTGGCTTCGGCGATTTGCGGCAACAGATGAATATCGGCCGCGGACAGAAGATCGGCCATGCGCTCATGGGGCTGAAGAGTCTCGAACAGGATGCTCGGCACGTCGCCGGCCATGTCCATGAGCTTGGTCTTCAGCGGGCCCTCACCGCAGATCACGAATCGGATGCGCGGATTGCCGGCCAGTTGGCGCGCGGCATCGACGACCGTATCGAGGCTCTGCTTATAGGAGATGGTGCCGGAATAGAGGCAGACGATGTCATCCGGCCCCACGCCCCAGGCCTGACGATAGGTATTGGAGTCGCGCGGCAGCGGGCGGATGGCGTCGGTATCGACCCAATTGACGAGTTCGAACACGCGGTCCGGCGACACGCCGCGGCGTTCGACGGAGCGGACCATTTCCGGCGAGATCGAGCTGATCTGATCAAAGCTGCGGATGATCTGCCCTTCGGTCCACAGGCCCAGCGATGTGAGCAGACCGGGCTTGAGGATATTGGCCGCGACAGCCGCCTCGACTTCGAAGTCTTGGATATGCACCCAGGACCGGGCGCCGGACAGGGCGGCTGCGATTCGGGCGGTTGGGCATCCAAGGAGCGAGGGCGCGACCGAAAGCACCACATCCGGATGGAACGCAAAACCGGCGCGCATCATCTCCACGAAGGAACTGAGTCCCCAGGACATGTGATGCAGGATTCGCTTGCCGCCGGTGGGCACGGACGGCACGAAAATACGCGAGCGCCGGACCGTGACGCCGTTGATCGTCTCCCGCCGCCGACGGCCGCCGCGATAGGCTTCGGGAACGCGCCATTGCGGGTAATAGGGCGGGGCGGTGACGACGCACACCTCATGGCCCCGGGCTGCCATCCATTCGGCAAGCTCGGTCGTGTACTTCGCAATCCCGACAAGTTCGGGCGCGTAGTTCAGACCATGAATAAGAAGACGCATCGTCGGGTCAGCCTCCAGCGACCGTGATCAGTGCGTGAAATCTGTCGGATAACGGAGCGTGCGGCCGGGGCTGGCTGGCTGGCCGCTCATGACGCGAAACACCTACAGATGACAACCGCTTAGGTCAAGTACACACGGGATCCTACAATTGTGCCATTCGGTTATAAGCCGACCGGTCAGCACCATCGATAGCAAAGCGAGGTCGACGGTAGGTGAACACAAGTCTCTGCAATAAATACAGATTCACCGTGCAATGCGCACATCTTTCAACATTTTCATGAGGAAACGGCTCGTGTCGTGGTTCGGACGTTCGCCTCATAATTCGCGGGCCGTCCGATAGCGAACGTCCAAACCGAAACGACACGAGAACCATAGACTTGCTCGTGTGGCTTCGATCCAGGAATTCGCAAAAACAGGCGTCGGGCACTCATGCGAATTCCTGAATCGCCACACGAACGGTCAGTAGACATGGCCATTCCGGCGATGAATGCCGAGTAAACACTCGACATAGATCACGGCAAGCGCGAATCGCTCGCGCTCTCACCGGGTCGGTGCCAGCCAGGTCATGAAATGGCCGATGCCCGCGCCCGGACGCATCACCCGCTTCCGGAAGACGAACAGGCCCCAGGGCAAGAGCCGCACGGCGGATTTCAGAACCGCCGCGACACTGCCGACCGAGACCGGCAGGGACCGCCGCGCACAGCCATAAGCGGCGATTTCTTTTCCGGCGATCAGATTGATCCAGAACAGATCTGCGGCATCCAGATCGGGCCGGTCGGCGCCGCCCTCGAAACTGGAATTGATATGAGTGGCCTCGCGCGGCGTCCGATCCAGTCCCAGAAACGCGTCCAACAGGTCGATGACGGCGTCGGCATCGCGGTCGACCGTGTCCTGCTTGATCAGGATCGAGCGATCGGGCAGGCGCTCGTGGAGCCGGTGTGCCGTTAAATAGTTCTTCCGCCAGATGATGGCGAAGGCCAGGGGATGATAGAGCCCGCGAAAGAGATCGCTGACCGCGTCCTGGCGCTTCTGTGCCTGAAACTTGTAGGACAGCATCGTGGAGTAGGGATCGCGCACGCAGATGATGAACTTCATCGCGGGATAGGCGTCGAGGATCCGGCCGCTATACAGCAGATGATGCGGGGTCTTTTCGATATAGCCCGGCTTGCCGCAGGCCCGCGCGATGGCGGTGCAACTCAGATCGAACACCTCTTTGGGCGTCAACCGGTCCGTATCGTCAATGGCCGGTGCACAGGCGAGGATGTGCGGCAGATCCGGCCGCGCCGCGAGAGCCTGGGCTGAATCCATGGTCCGCCAGCCGGAGATGATCGACTGGCCGATATCCTCCAGCATGGCACGGGCATCGCCGGCGCCATACCGCCCGTCCTCATCCGGCGTTTTGAACTTCCGGCCCCAGTAACAACTCTCGCCGAAAGCGGCGATCTGCGGATTGCGGTCCAGGGTCTTGGTGCACCATGTGGTGCCCGCCCGCGACATGCCGACAATCAGGGCGCGGGGTGCCTGAGGGGAGACCGGCGTTTGAGCATTCATGGCGTGGCTCCTCATTCGGGCCGGGTCAGGCTGCAGCCGCCCGACCGGCCAGCAGCGCGGCGTAGGTCTCGACCATGCGGTCGCCGTAGGTCGCGGCATTGCCGGCCTGTTGCGCGGTCGCCAGCGCCTGGGTCCGCATGCTCTGGGCCAGCACGGGATCATCGGCGAGCTGCGTCAAGCGGTCGGCAATCGCCTGGGGATCCCGGATCGGCACCACAAAACCGTTTTCACCGTCGCGGATATATTCGGTACCGCCGGTATTCGTCGACGCGATAACCGGACACCCGCAGGCCAGCGCCTGAAGCAGGACCATTCCAACGCCGTCTTCAATTGACGGCAGCACAAAGACGGTGGCCCGCGACAGCCAGGTGGGAAGCTCCGCCTGCGGCAGGTGACCGGTCATGGTCACGCCGTCGAGCGCGAGCCCGCGCAGCGCGGCGTCGGTTTCAGCCGATTGCGAGCCGATCAGAATCAACTCGCTGCCCGGTATCGCCGCCCGATTGAACCCGTCGACCAGATACCGGATGCCTTTGCGCAACGTCAGTCCGCCGATGAAGACGACCCGGAAGACCCCGTCATCCGCGACCGGCTGGGGCGCGAATTTCGAGATATCCACGCCGTAAGGCACTTTCGCCAGCTTGTCGCGCGCAACGCCATGGTCGAGGAAGGTCTGAAGCACGAAATCGGACGGCACGGTGATCAGATCGGCCGCCTCGTATTCCTGCTTCAGGCGCTCCACGGTGCGGGACTTGGGGCCGTGAAAGGGTAAACCAAGATCCCGGTGTTCCATGGAGTTCACGGCAATCTGATTGTCGATGTGGGACGACCCGACATCGAGAATGAACCGGCCGCCCATGGTCTGGATTCGCTGACCCGGCTTCAGCGAATACCGGCCCAGCCCGTGAAAGATATCGAGCCCCTCCGGCAGGCTGCGCGCCACATGTGCCTCGAAGCTGCGCTGCGCCCAGTCATCGAACCCCGGCTTCATCCGGGCGGATAACAGGCCGGACCGCGCCAAGCCCATACGCAGGCTGTGGGGCACGGGCCAGCAATCCACCTTATGGCGCGGCACTCCCTCGTTTTTAAGCTTGAACCAGGGATAGCCGCTGTAGATGCGGTCCAGGACGCCATGACGCAAGAGTTCGCGCCCGAGCGTGAAATGATGGAATTTTGCGATAACCGACAAGGCGACACGCATGGCGCTGACCTTTTTCTGGGCGGGGCGGGGAGCGACGGGCGAGCAGATGGATAAACCGTCACGCTTTGCCTAATGCCTCGTTGCAGCGGCTGAATCAAGGCAGTAAAGGTCACGTCTGTGCCGATGTTCGGCCCCGGTGCATGGATTTGCCGGGCGCCGCCGAGACCGAACCGCGCGTTACCGGTTCTTCGCCCCGCTGCTTGTGGCCGTCAGACCCATGACGGCTTCGCCATCGACGGATGCCGCTTTTTGACCCTCAAGCGACTTTGGAACATCCGGCTGGTCCGGGGCTTTGCCGCGCGCTTCCTCGGACAGGGCGCCACCATCGGCCAGCGCCTGCTGGAGATCCCGGTGTTCATTGCCATGTGGGGCGTGGCCATGGCGGGCGAGTGGTTCGTGTTGACCGCAATGCTGGCGTACATCGCCTTCGCCGATCTTGGCTTGTCCAATGTCACGGGCCGGTTCATGGCCATGGCGGTCACGCGCGGCGACCATGACGAGGCGCGCCGGTTTTTCGCCACAACGGGCCTTGTCGTGGCCCTGGTAGCCGTTACAGCAGTGTCCGTCATCGCGGCCCTGGCGCCGCTGATTCCCTTCCACGCATGGCTGCGCTTTGAAAACATCCCCAATTCCGAGGCTGGGCGCATTCTGACAGCATACGGAGCAGCCGCCCTCTGCCAGCTCCTGGGATCGCTGGTCTATGCCGGGTTGATGAGCGACGGTCGCTATCCTCTGGGCACGCTGTTCCGCTCGCTCACGGGAACCGGAATGAGCTTCGCCGCGATTCTCACCGCGCTTTTGGGCGGGCGTCCGGTGGACGCCGCCTGGGCCGTTCTGGCCGTTGCCGTAACCGGTCTTATAACCGGTAGCCTGATGCTGATTTGGCTGACCCCCTGGCTGTTCCGGCGCTGGCACTGGATCGACACGGCGCTGCTGCGCCGGCTCTGGCGGCCCTCCGTGGCCGCTCTGTCGTTCAGCTTCGGACAGGCGCTGAGCTATCAGATGCCGCGAATCATCATCGCTCAGATGCTCGGTCCGGCGGCGGTCACCGTCTTCCTGGCCCATCGCCAGTTGCTCCTCTTCGCCGGCATGGTCGTGAATTTCGCCGCCCCGGTCGGGTCGGAACTGACGCTCATGTTCAAGCAGGACGATGCGGCGGCCATGGCCAAGTTCCGCACCTTGGCTGACCGGTCGGTGCAGTCGTTCACCTGGCTGTCCGGCGCGGCCATCCTCGGATTGACCGCACTCGGACCTTGGCTCATCCCGGTCTGGACGGGCGGGGCGGTGAGCGCGAATCTGGGGCTCTTCGTCCTGCTCGCCGCCGTGATGACGATGGAAGCGGGCTGGCGCGTGTTCCTGGTGCCGGTCATGTCGCTGAACCGCCACGGCGCCGTCGCGA
>CAZHDI010000100.1:0-12170 GCA_964531285.1 uncultured Alphaproteobacteria bacterium
AAGCCGCCGAACACCACCGAATGCACCGCGCCGATGCGCGCGCAGGCGAGCATGGCGTAGGTGGCTTCCGGGATCATCGGCATATAGATCGTGACCCGGTCGCCTTTTTTCACGCCGCGTGCCTTCAGCACATTGGCGAAGCGGCAGACATTCTCATACAGCGCGCGATAGGTGATATGCGCGTCGTCCTTGGGGTCGTCGCCCTCCCAGATGATCGCGGTCTGATCCCCGCGCGTCTCCAGATGCCGGTCCACGCAGTTCACGCAGGCATTGAGGGTGCCGTCCGCGTACCACGCGATGGAGACAGTGCCGGGCTCAAAGGACACGTCCGAGACCGTGGTGAAGGGTTTCATCCAGTCCACGCGCTGGCCGACCTCGGCCCAGAAGCCGTCCGGATCGTCCAGGCTGCGCGCGTAAAGGGCCTGATAGCGGGCCTTGTCGACATAGGCGCGCCCGGCCCAGTCATCGGTCACGGGCAGGAGGGTCGGGGACGGCTCGGTCATGGCGTTTCTCCCTGGATCGTCCGGCGGGTGGGAGGCGCAGCCTAACGCAAGTCGGGCCGGATGCGAATCCGGCCCCGCGCCCGCGCCCCGGCGGCGCTAATCATGTAAAATACCGGTTTGATCACTGGCCTAACCAAGGAGCGCGCGCCATGCAATTGCATCACCTGTCCTGGCAGGAGGTCGAAGCCTATCTGACCCGCTCGACCGGGATCGTCATTCCCATCGGCTCGACCGAGCAGCACGGGCCCAACGGCCTTTTGGGCACCGATGCGATCTGCCCCGAGGTGATCGCCCGGGCCGCGGGGGAAAGCGCGGAGTTTCTGGTCGGCCCCACCTTCAATGTCGGCATGGCCCAGCATCATCTGGCGTTTCCGGGCACGATTGCGCTGCGCCCCTCGACCATGATCGCGGCGCTGCGGGACTGGATCACGTCCCTGCGCCGGCACGGCTTCACGCACATCTATTTCATCAACGGCCATGGCGGGAACAGCGCGACGATCTCGGCGGCGTTTTCGGAAGTCTATGCCGAGACCAGCCTGGCCCGGGCCGAGGATGGCGGCGGGATGAGCGGGCTGCGGCTGCGCCAGATGAATTGGTGGGACCTGGCCGGCGTGGAGGCGCTGTCGCGCAAGCTGTTCCCGGTCGGGCTCGGCGCCCATGCCACCCCGGCGGAAGTGGCGATCACCTATCATGCCTATCCCCAGGCGCAGAAACGGGTCGCGATGACTCCGAAAGTCGCCCCCATCGGCCCAATTCGCGATGCGATCGATTATCGCCGCCAGTTTCCCGACGGGCGGATCGGGTCGGATCCCTCGACGGCGACCCCGGAGGCGGGCGATGCGCTTGTCAAAGCGGCGGTGCCGGCTTTGATAGCGGATTTTCGCAGTTTCCTTGAGACTTGAGGTGTAAACTCACATCTTCGCAAGAAACGGGGTCAAGGGGCGATGACGGGCGTGAGCGCAGAACCGGACGATCCGGCGGTCACCGAGCGTCCGCGCGCCTGGTGGCAGGTTTGGCGCTATCTGCCCGATTGGAGCGATCACGACCGCTCGGCCCAGGACCTCGGGCTCGACACCGCCCATGACAACGAAGCCTGCCTGAACTGCAAGACGCCGCTCACCGGGCCGTTCTGCCATGTCTGCGGCCAGCGCGACGACGATTTCCGGCGCCCGTTTCTGTCGCTGTCGAACGAGCTTCTGGCCGACACCTTCCAGTGGGACTCGCGCATTTTGCGCTCGGTCGTGCCGTTCCTGGTGCTGCCCGGCACAATGACCCGGGCGTTCATGTCCGGTCATCGCGGCCATTACGTCACGCCGCTGCGCCTCTATATCGTGGTCAGCCTGCTGTTCTTCACCCTGCTGACCTTTTCCAATGTCGCGATCCTTAAATTCGAGGTGCGCGGCATCGCCGAGGTCATCGAGAACGCCGTCAACGATACCGGCGTGCCCCGGCCGCCCACCGCGCCCGGTGCAGTCGCGAGTGCAGCCGGATACGGGTTCGGCCTCGCGGGCCCTTTGAGTGTCGACTTTAGCGGCGACGATGACGCGTCGGCGGGAGGCCGGGATCCGTCCGCGCTCAGTTGGGACGACATCGCCGATCTGCCGGCGGATCAAATGGGTGAGGCGATCCGGCAGCGGGTCGAACAGGATCTTGCGGCCAGTGAGGCCAGGCGCGTGCACAAGGAGAACGAGCGCGCGCGCATTGCAAATGAACGGATCCGTATCGCAAATGAGCGGGCCCGGATGGAAAACGAGCGCGTGCGTCTCGAGGCGGAGGTCGAACGGGCGCGGCTGCAAGCGGAAGCACGCCGTCAGGCCCGGGAGAGCCGGCACCGTCTTCTGGGCCCCGATGGTGCGGAGCTGTCCGCCTTCGACATGTCCGATCCCTCCAAGGACGACCCCCAGGAAGATCCCCAGGACGACCCCAACGAAGATCCCGAGGGCGCCGATGCGCGGGCCGAGCTTGAAGCCCAGATCGAGGCCGAGGCCCTCACGGAGGCCGAAAAAGCCCGGCAGCGAGCCGAGGAGCAAGTGCGCGAGCTTGAGGGGCGGGGCATCCCGGTGCCGCCGCCCGCTCCCACCCCGGAATCGCCCGGTCCGCCGGACGGCGAGGAGGACGGCCTTAATTTTCAGATCGAGGACTTTGAAAACGTCCAATTCCGTCTTCGCATGTTCGCGCGGATCAATGAGGCGGACGCGCCCAACGATCAAATCTCAGAAGAGGTGATCGAACGCATTCTCAGTAACAGCGATGCCAATGGCGAAGCGCGCGTCTTGGGCGAACGGGTGTTTCAGGCGATCAATCTGGCGCTGGCCGACCCGCGTGTGTTCAACCGGATCATGAATGAGTGGCTGCCGCGGGTGATGGTGATCCTGGTGCCGCTTCTGGCGTTCCTGCTGGCGATCCTGTACGGGCGCAAGAAAGGGCTCAAGAAGCGGGTCTATTTCATCGACCACCTGGTGTTCTCGTTCCACTTCCATGCCTTCATCTTTTTCCTCATGGCACTGGGCGTGGTGAAGGCGACCTATGTGGGCGATGTGATCGACGGGTCCACGACGGGACTGTTCTTCCTCACGGTCATCGCGGCCTATTTGTTCATCGCCATGAAGCGGGTCTACGAGCAGGGCTACATCAAGACAACACTGAAATTCGCGTTCCTCGCGGTCACGCTCCTGACGCTTTATGTCTCTGTGATCGTGTCGATCTCGATCTACGGTCTTTTGATGCAGGCGTGATACCCATCCGCATTGATCGGAACCGACGACGCGGATTGAAATTACAGCCCCGCCATGGTGCATATCTTTTTCCACTGATCGTCCGAGACCGGCGTGACCGAGAGGCGCGACTGGCGCACCAGCGCCATGTCCTGGAGGTCCGGCTCGGCCTTGATCTGCGCGAGCGTCACAGGCTCCGGCACCGGCTTGACGGCTTTGACGGTCACCATGCCGAAGCGCCCGCTCTCGTCGGTCGGGTCCGGATGGAACTCCTTGATCACTTCCACGATGCCGACGACGCGTTTTTCGTCAACCGAGTGGTAGAAGAATCCCCGGTCGCCTTTTTTCATGGCTTTCATATTGTTGGCGGCCTGATGATTCCGTACGCCGTCCCAACCTTCGCCTTTGGCGCCCTTTTTTATCTGGTCGTCCCAGGACCAGGCGCCGGGTTCGGATTTGAAGAGCCAATATGCCATCGAATTATCGGTCCTCGGGATTGTTGATCAGCCATTTCCAGGGGCGGATGTCGGTTTTCGCGAACAGGCCCGCGCGGGCATAGGGGTCGAGCGCGGCGAAGCTCTCGGCCTCGGCCCGGTTTGCCGCCTCGATGACCAGCATGGAGCCGACGGACCGGACGCCGTCATCGCTCACCAGCGGTCCCGCGATTTTCACGCGCGCGCCGGCTTCGGCGATGAAGTCGAGATGTGCGGAGCGGGTCTTCTGGCGCAGGTCTTCCTTGCCGGGATGATCTTCGCAGATAAGGACATACAGCATGAGCGGTCTCCGGGCGGGGGGTTATTCGGTCCGGAACGGACGATTGAGCAGATTGTCGATGGCGGCGTCGATGCCGAGGCTGCCCCTGAGCACGTCGGCGACCGCCCGGGCAATGGGCATCTCGACGCCATGCCGGCCCGCCAGCGTCTCGACGGCCTGGGCGGTATACGCCCCTTCGGCGACCCCGTGTCCGGCATCGAGCGCGTCGCGCAGGGTGAGCCCCTCGCCCAGGGCCTGACCGAGAGCGTTGTTGCGCGACATCGGTGAGTTGCAGGTGAGCACGAGATCGCCGAGACCGGACAGGCCCGCCAGGGTCTCGGTCCGCCCGCCCATGGCGATGCCCAGACGGGTCATTTCGGCAAACCCGCGCGTTGTGAGGGCCGCGCGGGCGCTGGTGCCCAGCTTACGGCCGTCGACAATGCCGCAGGCGATGGCGAGGACATTCTTGACCGCCCCGCCGATCTGGGCGCCGATCATATCGGCCGAGGCGTAGGGCCGGAAGGTTGGAATGCCGATGATACCGCTCAGACGCTCCGCCTCCGGAAGATCGTCGGCCGCAAGGGTGATCGCGGTGGGCAGGCCGCGCGCCACATCGGCGGCGAAGCTGGGACCCGACAGGATCGCCGGGCGGGCCTGGGGCAGGGCGGCGCGGGCCGCGTCGCTCATCAAGGTCGCGGTCGCGGTCTCGATACCCTTGGCGCAGATGACAAGCGCGGTGTCCGGCGCCACATCGGGCGCCATCCGGGTCAAAACCTCGCGGGTTACTTGAGCCGGGACGGCGGATAGGATCACCCGGGTGCGTGCCACCTCGTCGATGGCGCCGGTGGCGCGGATGGTGTCGGGCAGGCTGACGCCGGAGAGATAATCCGGGTTCTCGTTGCGCCCGTTGATCGCGGCAATGACCGCCGGCTCACGCACCCACAAAAGGGGGCTGAGCCCGGCGCGCGCGACCACCGTCGCCAGGGCCGTGCCCCAGGCGCCGCCGCCCAAAATGCCGATGGTCGAGACCCCGTCCGTCATGATCTATCCATACCACAGTTGGCCGAGCCGGCCGTGGGTCAGTACACCGATCATGAGCGGGCTCCTTTGGCGCCGGCGCGCGGTTCCATGGCCGGGGCGGCATCGTCGAGCGGCCAGCGCGGACGGGCAGGGTGCCCCAGGGCATCGGTCTGACCGAGGCTCAGGCGTTCGATCCCGGCCCAGGCGATCATCGCGCCATTGTCGGTGCACAGCCGGGCGGGCGGGACGGCCAGACGAAACCCTTTTTCCCGGCACAGATCGCTCAGCGCGTCCCGAATGGCGGTGTTCGCCGCGACCCCGCCCGCGACCACGAGGGTGGGGTCGTCCGGTGCGGTGCGGGCGGTCATCATGGCCATGGCGTTGGCCGTGCGGGCCTTGAGCGACTCGGCCACGGCGGCCTGAAAACTGGTGCACAGATCGGCGATGTCCCGGTCCGACGGGCGCTGGAGGCTCTCGACGGCATGGCGCACGGCCGTCTTGAGGCCCGAGAAGGATAGGTCCGCGCCGGGGCGGGCGATCATGGGCCGGGGCAGATCGAAGCGCGCGGCATCGCCGGTGCGCGCGGCCCGTTCCACCGCCGGGCCGCCGGGATAGCCCAGGCCCAGAAGCTTGGCGGTCTTATCGAAAGCTTCGCCCACCGCATCGTCGATGGTGGTCCCGAGCCGCGCATAGGCGCCGGGCCCCTCGACGCTGAGCAATTGGCAATGGCCGCCGGAAATCAGCAACAGGAGGTAAGGGAAGGCCACCGGTTCGGTCAGCCGGGCCGATAGGGCATGGCCTTCCAGATGGTTGATGCCCAGGAACGGGCGGTCATGGGCGAAGGCGATGGCCTGACCGGACATCAGACCGACCAGCACCCCGCCGATCAGCCCCGGCCCGGCGGTCGCGGCCACCGCGTCCAGGTCGCCAAAGCCGATGCCGGCGTCGGCCATGGCCCGGGCGATGATCGCGTCGATGGCTTCGATATGCGCGCGGGCCGCGATTTCAGGCACCACGCCGCCATAGGGCGCGTGTTCGTCGAGCTGACTGAGCACCACATTCGACAGAATCCCCGGCGCCGATCCGGCGGAAAATCCGTCCGGATGACCGCGTACCACGGCCGCGGCGGTCTCATCGCAGCTCGTTTCGATGCCGAGAACGGTCAATTCAGAGGACACAAGCGTTTTCCTGGCGCCGTTTTGGCGATAAACACGGGGATCGGGCCAGCGCGGGCTCTTCCCGCGCGCCCTGTCATGTAGAGCGGCGCACCATCATGCAGCAAGACCCCACCCCTTTCCGGATCGGCACGCGCGGCAGCCCGCTGGCGTTGGCACAAGCCAATCATGTGGCGGCGGAGATGACGAAAATCACCGGCACGGCGCCCGAAATCGTGGTCATCACCACGACCGGCGATGCGATTCAGTCGCGCCCGCTGATGGAAATCGGCGGCAAGGGCCTGTTTACCAAGGAAATCGAAGAAGCGCTGTATGCCGGCGATATCGATCTGGCGGTCCACTCCATGAAGGATGTGCCGACCAAGCTGCCGCCGGGCCTGGAAATCGCGTCGATCCTGGAACGCGAGGATCCGCGCGATGTGTTTATCGGCGCGTCCGTCGCCCATCCGCGCGATCTGCCGCGCGGCGCGCGCATCGGGACCGCGTCCCTGCGCCGGGGGGCCCAGGTCAAGGCGCTGCGCCCGGATCTGGAGGTCGTGGTTCTGCGCGGCAATGTGCAGACCCGGCTGAGCAAGCTGGAGGCCGGCGAAGTCGACGGCACGTTCCTCGCCAAGGCCGGGCTCAACCGGCTCGGCATCACGGGGATCGGCACGCTGATGGAGCCCGAAGAGATGGTCCCGGCGGTCGCGCAAGGCGCGGTGGGGATCGAGATCCGCTCGGACGATGCCCGGACCCGCTCGGCCGTGACGCCGCTCAACCATCCCGAAACCGCCTCGGCGGTCGCGGCCGAACGCGCGCTCTTGGCGGTGCTCGACGGATCGTGCCGGACGCCGATTGCGGCCCATGCCCATTTGGCCAGCGCGGACCGGCTGCATCTGCGCGGATTGGTGCTCACCCCCGACGGGGCCCGGCATTGGAGCCTGGAGCGGGCCGGTCCGGTGGAGGAGGCGCATAAGATCGGGCGCGAGGCTGGCGCCGCGCTGAAGCGGGATCTCGATGCCGCCGGGATCGATCCGGCGGTCATTTTGGGTCACTGACACGATGCCGGTCGCGGTCGTCACCCGTCCGGTCGAGGATGCCCGGGCGCTGACGGCGGGACTGGAAGCGTCGGGGTTCGAGGTTATCGCGGCGCCGATGCTGACCATCGAGCCGATCGACGGTCCGGCGCCGGATCTGACGGATGTTCAGGCGATTGCCTTCACCAGCGCCAATGGGGTGCGTGCCTTCGCGCGCCGCAGCCCTGAGCGCGCCCGTGCCGTCCATGCGGTGGGCGCGGCCACGGCGGAGGCGGCCCGGGCCGCCGGATTTGCCACCATCGAGACCGCGGGCGGCGATGTGGTCCGGCTGGCCGAGGCGATCCGGGCCCGGTGCGACCCGGCGGCGGGGGCCATCTATCATGGCGCCGGGGAGACCCTGGCCGGGGATCTCGCGGGCACGCTCCAGACCTTTGGATTTACCGTTCGGCGCGATGCCCTCTATCGCGCCCGCCCCGCCACGGCATTACCGGCCCCGCTTAAGAATTTTCTCGTTTTGGGGCAGTTTGCCATCTTAACGCTTTATTCTCCCCGCACCGTCCGCACCGCGATCAAGCTGATCCGCCAAGCCGCCCTTGAGCGGTATGCAAAGCAGTGGGCCGCCGCGTGCCTCAGTCCGGCGGTGGCCCACGCAGCGCGCGAGGTCGATTGGGCCAGGATGGGTATCGCCGATGAGTCGTCCGATCAGGCAATGATCGCTCTGGCCAATCAGCTTGCAGGGGCGTAAATACGGGCCACGCCACGGTATTCGCAACCGGGCTATCGAGAGTTTTGAAAGAAACCCGGTGCTAGGCAATGCAGTGCCCGGTGGTGCCGACCGATCCGTCGAGATCTTTGCGACCGGCCCCCGGCGCTCCGGCTTGTAACCCGTTTCTCACCGCACATTGCACGCGTGTCGTGCCCAACCGCAATTGAGCGAGAAGCCCATGACCGATCCCAAGACGACGTCCGACGCCCCGCTTGAGTCCAAGACGAAACCGGCTGCCCGCGCGAACGGCTCGGCCGATGCCAAAGCGTCGGACCAGGGCGCGCCCGGCGCCAGTGCGGGATCCGACAAAACCGGGTCCGAGGCTGGCAAGGCCGGTACGGCCAAGACTGATGCGGGGAAGACCGACGCGGCCAAGACCGACGCGGCCAAAGCCGATGCTGGCAAGACGGGTACCGTGAAGGCGGTGAAAGCCTCCGATGCGCCCAAGCCGGCCACGGATGCCGGTCCGGACAGCGCGGGCAAGGACAAAGGCGCCGCCACCGGCGCTGCTACGAAAGCGGCCAATGATTCCGGCCCCGCCGACACCAAAGACCCTAAGGCGACGAACGGGGCCGCGCCCGCCAAAGCCGCCAGCGCAGCCCTGGACGACGCCAAGACCGGCGATACCAAGGGCAGTGCGGGCGCATCCGGCACCGCGTCGAGCGATATGCCGAAATTCGAACCGTTCACCCCGATGGAGCCGGAGCCCAAGCAGGGCGGCACCAACCCGCTGCTACTGGTCGGCGCGGCGGTGCTCGGCGGCCTGATCGTGGCTTTCGTGATGCGCGGCATGTCCTCGCCGGGTCCCGATGAGGCCACGACCGAGCGCCTGGCAGGTCTCGAGGCCCGTCTCGACGGCATCGAACTGGGCACCACCGATCCGGCGGTCGCCACCGGCATTCGCACCGAAATCAACGATCTGCGCACCCGGCTGACCGGCCTGGAATCGCTGCGCCGGGAAGTCGCCCGGATCGGCACCGGCGGTTCCGCGGGCACGGCTCGGGGCAGTGCCGCCGGCGTCGCAGCGCTGGAAGGCGGCATTACCGAACTCACCGACGCCGTGGGGCAGGTCGAAACCCGGATCGCCCAGCTTCAGGGCGAGATGACCCGCAATCAAACCCGTCTCGGCGACCGGATCGCGGCGGTTGAGTCCACGGTTCCGGTGGATCTCGACAGTCAGATGGCCGCGCTCACCACCCGGATCGGATCGCTTGAGCGTAATGACGTGGCGCGTGATGCCCACCGCGCGGCCATGGCCGTGGCGTTGGCCAATCTGACCCGGGCGTCGCGTTCGGCGGGCTCCTTCGCGGCGGAAGTCGAAGCGGTCGATGTGCTGCTGCCGAACGAGCCGCTGGTCGATGCGCTGGAGGCCTATGCCGATCAGGGCCTGCCCTCGACCCAGGTTCTGGAAAACCGCTTCCGCGGCGTGGCCAGCGATATCGCCAAGGCCTATCGCACGGATGAGAATGTCGGCGTGCTCGACAAGCTGTGGTCCAATGTTCTGGCGACGGTCACGGTGCGGCCGACCGGCGATATTCAGGGCAACAGCGTGCTTGCCATTCTGGCGCGGGCTGAAACCCGTCTTGCCGAAGACAATCTGCAAGGGTCGGTCGCCGAATTGCGCAAGCTCGATGGTCCGGCGGCTGAGGCGGCCAGCGACTGGATGGCTCTGGCGCAGGCCCGGCTTCAGCTCGACCGCCTGATCGGCGAACTCAATACCCGGGTGATCGCGGGCATCTCGGCCGATACCGCGCCGGTCGTCCGTCCCGCTCCGGCGGCTGCCCAGCCCCAAACGGTTCAGCCCGAAGCGTCTCAGACCGCACCGGCGACGGACCCGGTTGAGGCTCCGGCCTCGGATGCCCCAGCCGCGCCCGATGCCACCCCCGGGGCCGCGCCCGCGCCGGCTGACGATGCCGCGCCTGCGCCTGAGGCAGGTGCCGCCGACGAAAGTGCCGCCGACGAAAGTGCCGCCGATGCCGATGCCTCGAGCGGTGACGGCGAGAATGCGGGTGACGCTGCGCCGGCTTCGGGTCAAGATGACGGCGACGACCTGCCGGTTCCCTCCAGCGATGCCGGTGCCGCGCCCACGGGTGCCAGCAGCAGCATCTAATCGCGGGAGCCCAGGCGGCGGTCCGATGGTCGGGCCGCCACGCCCGCCCGGCGCCATGATGCGCCGCCGGGCATGATCGGGGGCCGACCCAGGCCGGCGCCCGTATCCAGATCGCAAAGCCCCATGATCCGTGCCCTTCTGACCTTTGCCGTAATTCTCGTCCTCGCGCTGGGCGCCGTGTGGGTGGCCGACCGTCCGGGCACGGTGGCGATCGACTGGCTCGGCGTCCGGATCGAGGCGACCATTGCGTTAACCTTAACGGCGCTGCTGGTCCTGGCCCTGCTCCTCTATGCAACGGTGCGTTTGATCGCCTGGCTGGTGGGCCGGGTCTCGTCGGTGGGGCAGTTCATGTCGGTTCAGGGCGAGCGCCGGGCCCGTCAGGCAGTGGCGACCGGCCTTGTGGCTCTGGCGGCGGGCGATGCAGAGACCGCCCGCAAGGTGGCGCGCGACGCGGTCAAGCGTCTGCCCGATCAGCCGCTCACCCTGCTCTTGCGCGCTCAGACGGCGGAACGTCTGGGCCAGGCGGATGATGTCGAGCGCGCCTATGAAGCGATGCTCACCAATGACAAGACCGAGCTGCTCGGCCTGATCGGCCTGATGCGGATTCTGAACGCGCGCGGCGAGACCTTGCGCGCCCGGGACTTTGCCGAGCGGGCTTTCGCGTTGCGGCCCTCGAGTTCGGTCGCTTTCGACTTTCTCTTCGCGCTTCATGCCCGTGAGGCCGATTGGCCGGCGGCCCAGAAGGTGCTGGACGGCGCGATCAAGGCCCGGGCGATCGGCAAGACGGCTGGTGACCGGTATGCGGCGGTTCTGTCACTTGCCGAAGCGGCCGGCGAACGCGAGGCCGAGCGCAGCCAGCAGGCCCTGACCCTGGCGCTTCGGGCACTCGATTTGGCGCCGGATTTCGCGCCCGCGGCGGTCATGAGCGCCGACATCCTGAAGAATTTCGGCAAGAAACATCGGGCCGGCACCATCATCGAAGCGATCTGGCCCACCGCGCCCCATCCCGATCTGGGGCGGATCTATGCTCAGATCGGCGGACGCGAGAGCGCCGAGACCCGCTGGCGCCGGATCGTCGGGCTGATCACGCTGAACCGGGACCACCGGGAAAGCCGGATCCTGTTCGCGCGCTATGCCCTGGCGGCCGATATGCTGCCCGCCGCCCGGGACGCCCTGCGGCCCTTGCTGGAGCCCGCGCCCACCGTGCGGGTGGCCGAATTGATGGCCAAGATCGAAGAGCGCGACGGGGCGGACCCGGCGTCGGTCGAACACTGGTATCAGCTGGCCCATCATGTGGCGCGCGATGCGGTCTGGCTGTGCCGGTCGTGCGGGCGTCAATCGACAACGTGGTCTGCCGTCTGCCCGCATTGCCACAGCTTCGACAGTCAGTATTGGAAGGCCTTCGGGGACCGCGCGGTTCTGGACGACGAGGGCGAGATCCTCGAAGATCCGGACCTGTTCGATCTTGAGGACGAGACCGGCGCGCCGCCGGCGGGCCTGTGGTCGCGGCTGTTCGGGGGCGGAGCGTCCGGCGCGGAATTGCCGCCCGAAACGCCGTTGATCACCCATCAGCCTGAAGCGCCGATGCCGCCGGCCAAACCGGCGGCGGACCAAGACAAGCCCGCACCGGCGCCCCAGCCGGTCACGGCCGAGCAGCGGCCCAAATCCGATCCTCCCGAGGCCCCGAAACAGGCTCCCAAACCGGCCGAGAAACCAGCCGAGAAGCCAGCCTCGCAACCGGCGGACCGCTCGGACAACGGTCCGAAGGATCAGCCTTCGAAGACCCGCGAGCCCGAGCGGCAAGCGCCCAAGGATCACGGCCCGGCCCGGGGCCGGGACCCGCGTCCGGAGCCGATCATGTACACACCGCCGCGTCCGCCCGACGATCCGGGGCCGGCCAAGCCCGATCAGGACAAGCGCGACGACGGCTGGGCGTGATTTTTGCTAAGGTCTCCCCGGCTCCGGGGCCTTTCGGGTCCGCGCGTTGGGGCCTTGAGTTTTCCCCGTCCGCGCACTATCGTCCGCGCACGTTCCAGGCCGGACCGTTCGGCCTCCGGCGCCGCCATAGCTCAGCTGGTAGAGCATCGCATTCGTAATGCGAGGGTCGGGTGTT
>CAZHDI010000101.1:0-12123 GCA_964531285.1 uncultured Alphaproteobacteria bacterium
GGCCTGACCGAGCAGCAGCCCGAGAACAACGTCTACCGCATCCTCATCGAGATGCTGGCGGTGACGCTGTCCAAGGATGCCCGCGCCCGGGCCGTGCAGTTGCCGGCCTGGAACGAGGCCCTTGGCCTGCCGCGCCCGTGGGACCAGCAATGGTCGCTCCGTATGCAGCAGATTTTGGCCTATGAGACCGACCTGTTGGAGTATGCCGACATCTTCAACGGCTCAACCGAGATCGAGGCCAAGACCAACGCGATCATCGAAGCCGCGCGCGGCGAATTCGAGCATATCGATGCCATGGGGGGCGCCGTGGCGGCCGTCGAGTCGGCCTATATGAAACGCCAGCTTGTGGAATCGAACACCCGCCGCATGCAGGCCATCGAAACCGGCGAGATGACCGTGGTCGGCGTCAACGCCTATCAGGAAAGCGCGCCCTCGCCGCTCTCGACCAATGCCGAGGGGTCGATTCTGACGGTGTCGGACGATGTCGAACAGGGCCAGATCGATTCGCTCAACGCCTGGCGCGCGGCCCGCGACCAGACCGCGGCTGACGCCGCTTTGACCGAGTTGCGCCGCGTCGCGCAGGAGGGCGGCAATATCATGCCGGCCTCCATCGCCGCGGCCAAAGCCGGCGTGACCACCGGGGAATGGGCTGGCACCTTGCGCGATGTGTTCGGAGAATTCCGCGCGCCGACCGGTGTCGCCCGCTCCGGCCCCGTGGATCAGTCCGGCGAGATCGGCACGGTGCGCCAAGCGGTGGACCGGGTGTCGGAAAAGATCGGCCGGCGGATCAAGTTCCTGGTGGGCAAGCCGGGCCTGGACGGCCATTCCAGCGGCGCCGAACAGATCGCCGTGCGCGCGCGCGATGTCGGCATGGAAGTCGTCTATGAGGGCATCCGCCTGACCCC
The DNA here is from genome assembly GCA_964531285.1 of uncultured Alphaproteobacteria bacterium. Taxonomy (GTDB): domain Bacteria; phylum Pseudomonadota; class Alphaproteobacteria; order JAJFIK01; family JAJFIK01; genus CAZHDI01. The sequence goes on from CAZHDI010000101.1 coordinate 906, forward strand.
GGCGCAGATCGTCAACGCCGCCTTGGAGGAAAGCGTCCATGTGGTCGGCCTGTCGATCCTGTCGGGCTCCCATGTGCTGCTGGTGCGCGACATCATGGACCGCATGCGTCAGGCGGGCATCGACGACATTCCCGTGGTCGTGGGCGGTATCATCCCGCAGGAGGACGAGGCCACCCTGATCGGGTTCGGCGTCGCGCGGGTCTACACGCCGAAGGATTATCAGCTCACCGACATTATGCGCGATATCGTCCAGCTGGTTGACGGGCGCGCCGCGGCGTAACCGGCCAGGCAATACAACCGCCGGCGCCATGCTTCGGTTGCGTGTTGCCCGTATTTGCTGTAAGCGCCCTTCCGGTCGGTCCGGAACAGCAGCGTCAAGTCTGTCTTGCGCGGCTGGGGGATATCGGACCAGACCTGACCGGAATTCGAAGGGGGCACAGCGAACCGGCGACCGGCCGCGCAACCGGCCACGCGCATTCAGATTGCGTTCATCCATGGACCTCAAGGGTGGTTTCTGGATTTGATAGAGCGCGCGTGGTTGTGGCGATAGGCTTACCCAATGATCGATAGCCCGCCGGCAACGGGCGCGCCTTGATTTGGGAACCGCGGCTACAAATAACGAACGGCGCATTACGGATTTAAACTTGAGCTTATCGGGGCCGGTGATGTGGAGGACAAGCCTTCATCACGGTCTCGCGAATCACGGCATCAGGTTCAACTTGCCGTCGCGCTGTCTTTATTAGATCGCCATCCGGCCTTTACGCGGGCCGATTTACCCCATAATCTCGAATTCAGAGTCTTTTAAGTGAAGATTCGGGTGCCTTGCGGTCGTACCGCACGGTCCCACAGGTGAGAGGGCCGGATTATGGTTGCAACTTCGCCTTGGGGCGATGTGTTCGACGAGTTCACAGCGCGCAATATTCCTTATGGATTCAACCATCAGGACAGTAACAAGCGCGGCCGCTCCGGCAAGGATCTCAACCAGCTTCGGTTCCCGGACGAAGACGGCGCCATGCTGGGCCGCAGCCGCGTCCCGGTCACCACGGAGATGCTCACCTCGCGGATTGAGCGTTGGAATGATTATTACAACGCCAAGCTGCGGATCATCGAAGTCGATCTGCGCGATCTGAGCAAGCGCCGCCAGGGGTTCGGCTATGCGTTGATGCTCGGCATCACGGCGGTGTTCTCGTTCATCGTGTTCCTGGCCGTGCTCGCGGTCGACTACGCGGTGCTGAGCGAGTTCTGGGCCCGGGTCTATTCCAACGAATACGGCGAAGTGCCGCCGGATTTTGCCGCATCCGTGGTGGTGAAATCGCTCCAGGTTGTGGTGGCCGCCCTCGCCTTCCACTTCTTCTTTCAGAATTTGAGCCGGGAACACCGGAAGATCTTCACTTTCTTCGTGTTCGGCGTGACCCTGCTGTTCCTGCTGGGTCTGGGCTTTTTGAATGCCGCCAACAGCCTGCCGCCGGGCTCGGATCTGGCCGTGACCACCGGTGCCCAGGACGCCTCTCAGGAAGACCAGGAAATCCTGGAAGCCTTGGGTCTGGCTGATGAAACCGACGATGCGGGCGCCGAGGCGCCGGCCGCCGGCACCGCCGGTCAGCAGGCGGCCCCGGAAGCCGATCGCGGCGCGGGCTTCCGCAACGCCTACGAAGCATCCTGGTTCGCCACCCTGGCACTGTTGTTCATCGCGGTGACCTCGGTTGCGGCCCTGGTGCTGCATGTGGCGTTGCGCGCGGTCGCCGGTCTGTTCGGCCGGATCGATAACGAGCATTATTTCTCGAACCGTTCGATCATGAACCGCCGCGACATGCGGTTCCGCCAGTTGCGCGCCCGCCGGGCCGGGGATTGGCTGCGCTCGGTGAGCGCCCGCAAGGACCTGCTGCGCCATTGCCTGTCGGCCTTCGAGTCCGGCTATCTCTACGGTCTGTTCAATGAGAACAAGGGCGGCCTGTTCGGCTTGGGCGGTCAGCGGCGCCTTCCGGAATCGGCGGCGGTCGAAGGCGGCGAAGGGCGTCAGACCCAGGAACAGGCCCTGGTCATGCAGCTTGAACAGGCCATCCAGGCCGTCAAATCCGGCGATGCCATTTTGGGTCCGGACAGCACCTACACCTTCATCATCGAAGACGTGCGCGATTTCACGGAAATCGATGACGAGGGCGAGTTGCGCAAGCACGACAAGGAAGCGCAAAAGAAAGAGCGCGATAAAGACAAGGACGACGACGATTAAAGCGTTGAAACGCGGGCCCGCACGGCCATTGTGGCTCCGGCCGGGCGAGGCACATGCCCCGGCCTGTCCTTAAGCGGCTGCCGGTGATAAAAGCGAACCGCGGCCTGGGCCATTGCCCAATGCACACGCCGAACCGGCGTGGCACTGGGTTTTGAGAATCCGGGTTTTGAGAAGCCGGGTCATGGGGGGCCGGCTCATCTGGGGGACGACATGGCACTGCAGACCATCATGCGCACCACGGATTGCGACACGCGCGCGCCGCTTTGGACAAAGGGCCTCTGTCTGATCGTGGCGGCCATGCTGATGTCGGCCATTTTCGTCGCCCAACCGGCCCGCGCCGCCGCCCCCACCATCGACGCCCCCATCATCGAAACCCCGTCCGCGGAAGCCTTGGCCCGCGCCCAGGTGGCCGCGGTCGAAGTGCGCACCGCCGGCTTCGGCACCTGGTGGGACAGCATCTGGGGATGGCTGAACCCGTCCACTCGGACGCCGCAAGCCACGGTCGAGCACATCATTATCGGGCTGGATATCTCCAAATCGAACCCGCTGGTGCTGGACGACGCCTTTGCCCGCAAGGTCGCCGATTACGTGCGCAACGAGATCGACGATCTGCCCTTGCGCTCGAAAATCACGCTGCGGACCTTCGGAGTGGACCGCGCGGATTTCAATTCCCTGCGCCGCGACCGGGTGATCTCCAATACCGCCAATGCCGAGGATGCCGCGAATTTCTTCCACACCATCATCAGCAGTGTTCCAAATTTGGTGGATAGCGGACGCATCCAAGCCCAGAATTTCACGAATATCGTTTCGTTCATGGAGAACATGGCGCAAATCGTAGATTGCGATCAGTATGCAACGACCGTCATACTTGCAACCGATGGCATTGAGGACTCAGAATATGTGCGCCTGCGCCGCAGCGGTACGTCTCTGCCGGCGCCGCGCGAGGGTCTCTACGACGGCTGCGACCGCTTTTTGATGCTCGGCGTCGGTCAGGGGACCGGCAGCCCGACCCTGACCAACCGGATCCGCCGCGAATGGCAATCCTGGTCGAACCGGGCCGGCTTCCGGCGGTTCCAGGGTCTGAATAACTGGTGATCGGCGACGGCCGGTGCGCCCGGACGGTGGGGCGAACCACGCCGTGCTCATGAGGGGGTAGACCGCGTGTTTGAGAACTTCTCCCAGTCCATGCGCTGGACGCTGATCGGCCTGGCGGCCTTCGGGGTTTTCATCGCCACATCGGCCGCGGTGATCGTCAGTTGGATCGCGGTTCAGCATGCGCTCTCGTTCGTCGAAAGCGACCGCACCCCCGGTCCCCACATCGTCATCGGCCTGGATATTTCGAATGGCAGCCCGCTGGTAGACGATCCGGTGTTCGCGGACCGGGCCGGCGCGGAAATCCGGGATCTGCTGGCGCCGCTGGGCAGCCGCACGGATGTGAGCGTGCGCGGGTTCGGCGATTTCGGCACGTCCGGCACCGCACTCGATTTCGACCGGCGCCTGAACCTGCGCAACAACGGCGCCCGCGTCGGCCGCCTCTTGGATCAGGTGATCGCGGGTGTGCCATCCGCGGTCGAAAAAGGCCGGGTCAAGCTCCACACGGAATCCAACATCATCGGTTTTCTGGAAAGCATGTCCGGATCCGTGAATTGTGCGCGCGAAACCCGCATCGTGCTGATCACCGACGGCGTCGAGGACTCCGAATATCTGCGCCCGGGCACCGGCCAGGACCTGCCCGATCCGGACCGGGACCTGTATGAAGATTGCGCCCTGCTTCAGATCATCGGCGTCGGCTTCGGCCAGCCCAGCCCGACCCTTGCCAAGGATCTGGATCATCAGTGGAAGGACTGGGCGAATACGGCCGGGTTCGCGGCCTATCGGGGCCAGCACTCGCTCTGACCGGGCCATCCGCGTGAGGAGATCGCCATGATCGCGACCGCAAGCCCCCGTTCGGCCAAGCCGGCTTTCGCCGTTTTGGCAATCGCCCTCGCCGCCGTCTGCCTGGCCGCCCTGTGCCTCAGCGTCGCCCGCCCGGCTCTGGCGCAGCCCGAAACCGGCCTGCCGGGGGATGCCTATCACCTCGTCATCGGCATCGATGTCAGCGAGAACAGCCCTTTCGTGACGGACGATGTGTTCGCCGGGAAAACCGCCCGGCGTATCGCCGAGCGCATCGCCGCCCTGCCCATGCGCTCCAAAGTCTCCTTTCGGTCCTTTGGCGCCCACAGCACCACCGATGTCGTGCTCGAATTCGACCGGGAGATCAGCCGCAATCAAACGCCCCAGGCTACGGCCTCGTTCATCCGGGCGCTGATCGCCGGTATGCCGGAAATCGTCCGCAACGGGACGTTGGAAGTTCACGGCCGCAGCGACATTCTGGGCTTTCTCGGCACCATGGCACGCAGCATCGATTGCGCCGCCACCCGGACGGTGGTGATCGTGGCCACTGACGGTTTCGAGGACTCCGAATTCGCGCGCATGAGCGATGGCGGCACCCTGCCGGACGAAGCCGCGGGCGCGTTTTCGGGCTGCGCGCGCCTTGAAATGCTCGGTCTGGGACGCGGCGGCGGCTCCCCCAGCCTGACCCAGCGCATTGTCGAGGAATGGAAGGCCTGGGGCGAAGCCGCCGGATTCACCACGGTCATTGCCCTCGACTCCTGGTGACCCCCGCCCAGCCTCTTCACCGGCCCGCCATGAAAACCATCGGCCTTCTTGGCGGGATGAGTTGGGAAAGCACGGCCGTCTATTATCAGCATCTCAACCGTATGACCCGCGCGCGCCTGGGAGGGCTCCATTCCGCGCCGCTGCTTTTGTGGTCGGCGGATTTTGCCCAGATCGCCGCGTGGCAGGCCGCCGGTGACTGGGACCGGGCGGGCGCGGCGCTCGGCGATGCCGCCCGGCGCCTGGACGTTGCGGGGGCGGATCTTCTCATCCTGTGCACCAACACCATGCACAAGCTGGCCGAAGCCATCGAGACGGCGGCGTCAATCCCGCTCCTGCATATCGCCGATGCCACGGCTCGCGCCCTCAAGACCGCAGGCGCCGCCCGCCCGCTGCTCCTGGCGACGCGGTACACGATGGAACAGGATTTTTATGTGGGGCGCCTGCGCAACCGGCATGGACTCGATATGCGTATCCCGGACGACAGCGGGCGTAGGATCGTTCATGACATCATCTATGATGAACTCTGCCAGGGCGTGATCCGGGAGGCCTCGCGCGCCCGCATTCTCGATGTCATCGCCGCCACGCCGGAGGCGGACAGCATCATTCTGGGCTGCACTGAAATCGGCCTCCTGATCGATGCATCGCACACGGACCGGCCGGTGTTTGACACCACCGAAATCCATGCCCGCGCCGCGATCGACGCCGCTCTGGCGCCCTAAAACGAGGGACGTGGGTACGGCGCCGGACCGGCCTCCCCTTCCGGCCCAAGACCGACGGCCTTGCGCACATCGTCCGGCGTCCAACCCTCGGCGCGCAGGGTGCTCAGCGCCCGGGCATCGTCACGCTTGGCGAGCCGCTTGCCGGCCGCGTCACGGATCAGCCGGTGGTGACGGTAGTCCGGAACCGGCAGATCGAGCAGCGCCTGGAGCAGCCGATGGATATGGGCCGCGTGGAACAAATCCTCCCCGCGCGGAACCAGCGTAATGCCCTGCGCCGCGTCATCGACCACGACGCTCAAATGATAACTGGCCGGCGCATCCTTCCGCGCCAGGACAATATCGCCGAAAGGGCGCGGATCGGCCGCGATCATGCCGGTTTCCCCGTTGGGCCCGGCACCGGTCTCGATGAAAGTCAGCGGTGCCTCGATATGGGCCATGGCTTTGGCCAGATCGAGCCGCAAGGCGTGGCCCGCCCCCGAGGCAAGCCGGGCGTTCCGGTCATCCCTGCTCAACGCCCGGCACAGACCCGGATAGACCGGCCCGTCAGGACCCAGAATGGGGCCATGGGGCGCCGACCCGGCCCGCGCGATCTCCTCGGCGATATCCTTCCGGGTACAAAAACACGGGTACACAAGCCCCATGGCATCGAGCCGGTCGATGGCCGCGCGATAGGCCGGGCTCCGCGCCGATTGGCGCATGACCGGGCGCTCCCAGGTGAGCCCCAGCCAGGCGAGATCCTCGAAAATCCCGTCTTCGTAATCGGGGCGCGCCCTTGCCTGGTCCAGATCCTCGATGCGCACCAGAAACCGGCCGTCCGGCCCGGCGGCCTCGGCCGCGACCAGCGCGGCATAAGCATGGCCCAGATGCAGCCGCCCAGTGGGCGACGGGGCGAAACGGGTGACGGCGCGGGTCATGGGCAAAGGCATTCCCTGGTCACGCAATGGCAGATCCCGATAGAGTATCGGCGTTTACGCATCCCGCGAATGATCGCCGCAACCGCAAAGGAGACCGCCCATGGCCCCGCGCCCGCTCGATGGACCCCGTGTGAACCCGCCCTCGGGCAAGGCCGACTCTCTGGTGATCCTGGTCCATGGCTATGGCGCGGACGGCAACGACCTGATCGGCCTGGCGCCCCATTGGCAATTGGTGCTCAAATCGACGGCGTTTGTCGCGCCGAACGCGCCCGAACCCTGCGCCATGAATCCCATGGGCTATCAGTGGTTCCCGATCAGCCGGATCGACCCGGGCGAGCTGTGGCGCGGGGTTCAGACCGCCGCGCAGGATCTCGACACCTTCATCGATCAGGAACTGGAGCGCCATGGCCTCGATGAAAGCCGGCTGGCGTTGGTCGGGTTCAGCCAGGGCACGATGATGTCGCTGCATGTGGGTTTGCGCCGCTCCAAACCGCTGGCCGGCATTCTGGGCTATTCCGGCGCGCTCGCGGGCCCGGAGCACCTCGCCGGCGACATGAAATCCAAGGCGCCGATCCTGCTCATTCACGGCGATATGGACGAGATGATTACGGTGGACCGGATGCACAGCGCCGCCAAGGCGTTGGGCGAGGCGGGCTTGGCCGTGCAATGGCATGTCTCGCAAGGGGTCGGCCACGGCATTGCCCAGGACGGCCTCGCGCTCGGCGCCCGCTTCCTGCGCGACATCTTTTCCGCCCCCGCTCCAAGCGCGGAGTGACCCGACATCTGCCGTTCTTCACACATCTGTCATACAACATGTAGTATAATATCATTGGTGATGCGGGTTCGGCGGCCGGCTTTATCCACAGGCTGTTGAATCCGCGGCGCCAGTAGCTTAGTCAAATGGCGTGTCCGGGCTGGTCGGTCCGGTAAGACGGCGGAGGGCGAAGCAGGTGCAGGCGAGCGCACGATCACCTGAAAGTTGTCCGGCCCTGGTCCTGAATGCGGATCATCGGCCCTTGAGTTACTTCCCGCTTTCTCTGGTCTCCTGGCAGGAAGCGGTCAAACAGGTCTTTCTCGACCGGGTGAACATTCTTTCGCACTATGACCACATGGTGCATTCGCCCAGTTTCGAGATGCGGCTGCCATCCGTCATTTCCCTGAAGTTTTACGTAAAGCCGGCCCGACAGCCGGCTTTTACGCGTTTTAACGTATTTTTGCGGGACCGCTTCCTCTGCCAGTATTGCGGCCTCGGCCCGTCCTCGGACATGACCTTCGACCATGTCGTGCCCCGCTGTCAGGGCGGCAAGACGACTTGGGAAAACGTGGTTACGGCCTGCTCCCCCTGCAATCTGCGCAAAGGCGGGCGGATGCCCAAACAGGCGGGGATGGAACCCGCCGAAGAGCCGATGCAGCCCACGGTCGCCCAACTCCACGCCAATGGCCGGGCCTTCCCGCCCAATTACCTGCATGAAAGCTGGCACGATTATCTCTATTGGGACTCCGAACTGGAGCCCTGATCCCCGTCTAGCCTGATCGCCGCTAGAATGTGTAGCGCGATACCGCAAGGATTACGGCCACCACCGCCAGCACCCGCATCAACACATAGAACGGTTCCAAACCGCGATAAAGCGCATAGCCCTCGGGTGGAACCGAGGGCGCGCCATCCGGCAGAGCAGCGACAACGGCGCCGAGCTTCAGCGCGCGCGGCAGGATGAGTGCCACAGTCGCCAGCACAATCAGCATGATGACCTGTTTGACCGTGAGCCAGAGCGGGCCGGTCAGAAATCCCCAGTCGAACAGAAATGTCTGGACCAACCCGGCGGCGAATGCCGTGAGCGTCGCGATGAACACCGCAAAATCGGCATGATAGGTCATGCGCAGCAGCGTGGCCGCTTCGCGTTGGCGCTCCGGCACCGCGGTCTCAGTGGCCAGAAACCGGCGCCCCATATAAAGCTCGAAGAAGCCCGCACCGATCCAAACGGCAATCGCCAGAATATGGATCGACAACAGCAGTTCCCGCATCCTGCTCCCCCCGAGATGCCCGCTCACCCTGGGCCAAGCCGTAATGCGTGAGCTTACATATGTTCAATCCGCTGGCAAATGGGCTATGATCCGAAGATCTGCGCGCAAAGACGCAGGATCGGTGCTCATTGGGGGCAAAGCCGGCCCGTGATCGAACCACGATTAGGGCCGGATGGTCAGGGCGCCGCTTCGATGGCGGAGCGGCGCGTTGATCTGTGTGGTTCCGGTCTTGAGGGAGAACAAACAATGCGCTCAGGCCCCATACGCTGGCTCGCGGTGATCGCGGGCGGCCTTGCATTCTATATGATTGGCTTTTTGTGGTACGGCGTCTTGTTCATGGAGTCATGGCAAACGGCGTCGGGCTACTCGGACGCCGAACTGGCCGACAACAATCCGCTATTCTTTTACATCGGCGGACTGATGATCCCCATGCTGACCGCCTGGGGGCTGGCGCATATCCTGCGCTGGCGCGGCGTGCCCCATCCGGGCGCGGCCGTACGCACAGCGGCTCTGGTCTGGCTGGGTCTTGGATTGCCGGCGGCGGGCTACGCCCTGGTCTATTCGGCCAATCAGTCCTGGACGCTGTTCTTCATCGACGCCAGCCACACGCTGGTAGGATGGAGTGTCGCGGCGGCGGTGATCGCTATCCTCGACAAGCGCCCGGCCGGGGCTCAGGATCAAGCGGCGCGGCCCGCCTGATCCGGCCTCAGACTTTCTCGGCGAGCTTGATCGCCAGGCGGCACCCGGTCTTGATCATCGCCGACAGAACCGGGTGCGCCGCGGCCTGCTGTGAGCCTTCGTCAATCGCCGTGTCGTGGTGCTCCAGCTCTTCGTCCCGGAACTGAGAAATCATCGCCTTAAGCTCCGGCTCCTGATCGCCTAGCTCCTTCTCCTGCGCATTGTAATGCTCGACGATCACCGCCTCGACCGCCTCGGTGCAGGCCATGGCGGCCTTCTCGCCGATGAGCGCGGTTGCCGCGCCCAGAGCAAAACCGGCGGCATCCCAGAACGGCAGCAGCGCGGTCGGGCGGACTTTATAATCGTGGATCGCCTTGTTGAATCCGTCGAGATGGGCGGATTCCTGTTCGGCCATATGGCGAATGAGATCGGCGCTGCGCTGGGTCGCGCGACTCTGGCCCAACACCGCAAGCTGGCCGGCATAGATCCGGGTCGCCCCATATTCGCCGGCATGATCCACACGGATGATTTCGGCAAGGCGCCGCTCGCCGGTCTTGGCGCCCGGGAAACCCATGGCCTTGCGGGTCTGCACCACGCCCGGGTCCAGATCCTCACGCGGGGTCGTCGTCATGGCCGCACCTCCTCAAATCTCGATCGCCCGCCGCTCTCGTGCATCGCCCGGCCCGCCAGGACGCGCAGCGCGATGGCGCCGCCGATCAGCCCCAGCGCCAAAAGCCCGTTCAGCGCCGCAATCGACAGACCGGCGATCGACCAGGGCGCCTGATCGCATGCGGTGATGCGCGCGGTGCTGTCGAATTCAGCCGCGAAGGCATCCAGCGTGTCCGGCATCCCGCCGGCCGTCCCGGTGCAACTGCCCGGCCCCGGCCACCAGCCCTGCTCGATGCCGGTGTGATAGCCCGCAATGCCCGCCGTCACCGCGAGCGCGCCGACCGCCAGCACCAGGAGCCCATCGGCGACAAGGCGCGGCCCCCCCCGGCGCAGGGCGATCAATCCGGCAATCGCCAGGGCGCCGGCCACCCAATAGGGATAGCGCTGGAGGTAACACAGATCGCAGGCCGCGAGGCCCATGATCCGCTCGAACACCTGCGCGCCCGCAAGCGCGAATGCCGATCCCGCCAGGATCAGCAGAGGGGCGGCATGCGGCGTCACGCGATGGGTCAAAAAACCGGTCATGGGCAGGAGTCTACGCCCCCTGGCATAAAAGGCCAGCCGCTTCGGCGTCGCGGCCCGGGTGTTTAGAAAAGAGCTGTTGCGGATGCCGCGCCGGTTAGAAAATTGACCCCGAACACCGTGATCGACACCGCCAGCGCCACCAGGAAACCGACCCACAGGGTCCCTAGGATCGCGCCCGCGATGACCATCAGCCCGTCACGCTCGATGAAGCCGACGCTCATGATCGCCACGGCGATGCCGGGAAAGGTGTTGGTCATGGGCAGCGGCACGGCAATCGACAGGCAGAAAATCACCATGAGCACGCCGAACAGCCGCTCCGGCACGCCCCGGGTCAGCCAGGACAGACGCGGCTGGCTGAGGCCTTCCGCCCAGCCGATATATTTCTTGGCCCGCTCGGCCATGTCCTGGAACGCGGCGCGGCTGAAGGACCGTTTGCGCAGGCTTTCGGGAACCCAGAGGGTGTGGCGCCCGATGGCGATCTGCACCGCCACGAACAGCATCGGCACCGAGACCACCTGCGGCACGCCGTAGAGAAACGGCAGGCAGCAGGGCAGCGCCAGGACCAGCATCAGCATCCCGAAGGCGCGGTCCTTGAGGCCGTCCACCAGCGCGCCGATGGTCACCTGATCGTCCGGGAACGTGCGCGCCAGATGGATGAGGACGTCGGACGCCCGGTGGGGCATGCCCGCGAAATCGTCGGCCCTATCGGCCGGATGGATGACCGGATCGCTCATGGGATTTGTCCTTAACAGGCGCCGATTCGAGTGTCTATTCCGTTTGCGTGACACGGCTGTGTGCAGCGG
>CAZHDI010000102.1:0-1972 GCA_964531285.1 uncultured Alphaproteobacteria bacterium
CTGAAGTGGGTGTTCTGGAGATGCCGGAGGGATATGATTCAACGGCCCAGATCCTTGAGAATACGACAGCAAGAATGGCGGATCACTACGGCTGGATCGTACGCCTTGTCGGCCTTGGATTGATCTTGGTCATCCTTGGGATTGCCGGTGCCATCTATCTGGGCTTCCGGCGGCGGAAGGCGTAGGCTAGCGTGCGCAAGCGATCCACGGTGGGCGCTGGCCTGTCGCGCTCGTTGTCTGTCGCCGATGCCGGTGCCAACAGCACGATCTCTCAAGGTCAGCGTTTTCCGTGTGACGTGACACCGCGCGCCGAGAGTTGGGAGAGGATGCCAAATGCTAGAGCCCCAGGATAATCCGAATCCGCGCCTTGCCGTCGACCCGCCGGCCTGGGCGCGGTATCTGCTCGCCTGGCGCTTCAAGAAGATGACCGATGCCCGGCTTATCAAAAAGAGCCGCGAGAAATTCGAAGCTCAGCGCAAGCGCCTGGGAGAACCGCACCGGGTCGAGTATTTTCATCAACTCGATGATCCGTACTCGCATTTGTCAGCGCAGGTCCTCAAGGCGTTTTCCGAGCGCTACAATGTGGAGATCGTGCCGCATCTTATCCGCGCAACCGGCGGCGCCAATCAGCCTGAGATGCACAAGCTGGCGGTCTGGGCCCGGCGCGATGCCGGGTTGATTGCTCCGTATCTCAACCTCGCTTTTCCATCGTCGGCCCCAACCGTTCCCGATGCCACTCTGGTGTCGTCGGCGTCACGGCATCTGGCGGCGCTGTCCGGGCCGGATTTTGTGGATGCGGTCTCAGCCACGAGCACCGCGCTGTGGGGCGGCGATGCGCAGGGCGTGAGCGGCGATGGCCAGCGGATGGCGACGGAAGACGAGACCTCAGCCGCGCTTGACCGCGGGTCTGAACGGCTCAAGGCGCTTGGGCATTATTCGGGTGCGTGTTTCTATTATGGCGGGGAATGGTATTGGGGCGTCGACCGGCTGTTTCACCTTGAGAACCGGCTGCGTGAGTTGGGCCTGTGCAAGGACCCGGATGCGCCCGTGCTTGTTCCGCGCCCGCCCATCGATGTCGATGGCGTGGATGCGCGCCATCTGACGCTGGATTTCTATCCGTCGCTCAACTCGCCTTATACGTCGATCATCTTTGATCGGACGATTGCCATGAAAGATGCTTGTGGCATTCAGTTCAATCACAAGCCTGTTCTGCCCATGATCATGCGCGGCGTGCCCGCCACGATGGCCAAGGGGCAGTACATCATGTTCGACACCAAGCGTGAGGCGGACTTTTTCGGCGTGCCGTTCGGAAAGGTCATTACACCGATCGGAACGCCGACGCGCAGTGCCTATTCCCTTCTGCCCTGGGCCATGTCTCAGGGCAAGGACGAAGCGCTGATGAGTTCGCTCCTGCGTCATGCCTTTGCGTTGGGTGTTCCGCTTCATTCAAAAAGAGGCATGCGCCGCGCGGTCGAAGCCGCCGGGCTCGATTGGCGCGAGGCCAAGCGCGTCATCGACAGCGATGACTGGCGCCCGATGATCGAGCGGTTCCAAACCGAAATGGTCGAGGATATGGGGCTCTGGGGCGTGCCGAGTTATCGGTTGAGCGGCACGGACGGCGAGCCCGATCTCGCGGTTTGGGGCCAGGACCGGCTCTGGGTGATCGCCGCTGAAATCCGGCGGCGGTCCGCTCCGCCGCGCGGGTGAGCGGTCCTTGGGCGGATCGCTGAGCGGTCCGCGGACGCCTTGTCTGCGATCAGTCCGCTGGTTGCGGATCGAACGCGTCCCGGGCGATGACCGCGGAGCCCGGAAAATCCGTGAACAGGCCGTCCGCTCCCAGACGGAACAGCCGATCGAGTTCGGCCTCGACGGAAACCCCGTCCGGCGCCGGCGCATCGTCGCGGATGGTCCAGGGATAAACGCCAAGGCCCAAGGCATGGGCGCGCGCGATGAAATCCGTCTCGCGGCCCGA
>CAZHDI010000102.1:2072-12039 GCA_964531285.1 uncultured Alphaproteobacteria bacterium
GTCGAGCGCTCGTTGGCAAGCGCGATGACATCGACCAGGGTCGGCACCTCGAATTGACCGTCATAGGCCGTGGACCGGCCCTCGCGCGGCTGGAGGGCCCGCAAGGTCTTCAATTCGGCAAGGGTGAAATCGCTGACCCACCAGTCGATCCGTTCACTGCCGAAGCCCGGATCGGGCCGGCGGCGCTCGGCAAATTCGGGCCGGTCGGCCACATCGGTCGTCGTGGACAGATAGGCATCGTGGCGGCTGACCAGGACCCCGTCCTTGGTCATGACGAGATCCGGTTCGATCCAGTCCGCCCCCTGATCAATTGCCAGCTCATAGGCGGCGATCGTGTGCTCCGGGCGCAGGCCGCTCGCGCCGCGATGGGCGATGATCTGGGTGGGGGCACCGGTGAGGGTCGCCCAGGCCGCCGGCGGCGCCGATGCGACCGGTCCTTCCGCTGCGGCCATACAGCCCATGAGACCAAGGGCCGCCATTACGGCCACACTCCAAGATGCACCCAATCGCGCCGCCATATCGCGCTCTCCCTGCCCGCCGGTGGAACCGGGTGAAGATGTAGCACTGCCCGGTCCGGCGTGAAAGCGCGTGGTCTTTCAGGGTGGGCGGCTTCTGGGATAGCCTGTTGCGAAGACCCCGGCGCGATGCACAACGGCACGGGGCACAGGCAGGGGAGGGACGGGATAATGACCAAGCGAACAAGCGCACGCGTGTTCGGCGCGGCCTTGGCTCTGGCGCTGGTGTCTGCCAGCGTGACGGGGCCGATTGCCCAGGCGGGCGAACGGCCGGCGGCGGCGCGTGAGCACGGATTTGCGCCTGAGCGGCTCGCGCGGATCACCGAGCGGATCGGGACGGCGCTGGAGGAGAACGGCACGCCGGGTGCAGTGGCCCTGGTGATGCGCAACGGCACGGTCGTGTATGAGCACACCTTCGGGGTGCGCGATCCGGCCGCCGATGATGCCATGGCCGCGGACGATATTTTCCGCATCTACTCCATGACCAAGCCGATTACCAGCGTGGCGGTGATGATGCTGTGGGAGGCGGGCAAGCTGGACCTGACCGCTCCCATCGGCAAATACATTCCCGCCCTTGCCGACCGCAAGGTCGCGGTGATGAACGCGGATGGTAGCGAGATCCTCCGCCTGGAGACGCCCCGGCGCCAGCCGACCGTGCAGGATTTCCTGCGCCACACCTCCGGCGTTACCTACGGTAATCTTCTGGGCGGTCCGGACAACGCGGTGGCGCGCGCCTATGACGATGCCGGCATCGTGGTCGGCGACCGGTATACGAACTTCCCGCAGACGCTTGAGACGGTGCCGCTGGCTTACGAGCCGGGAACGGTGTTTTCCTACGGTCTGTCAACGGATGTTTTGGGGCATCTGGTTGCCGTCGTTTCCGGGCAGAGCTTCGGCGTCTTTCTTCAGGAAAACCTGTTTGATCCGCTCGGCATGGACGATACCGGCTTTGTCGTGCCCGAGGCCGATCATGACCGGATAGCGCAGCCGGATTTCAATGTGGATGAGCGCATCCGGGTGAATTACTCCGACCCGCGTGTCGCGCCCGGCTTTGAAGCGGGCGGCGTCGGGCTGATGTCCACGGCCCATGATTATGCCCGGTTCGCGCAGATGATGCTCAACGGCGGCAGTCTTGATGGGGTGCGCATTCTCAGCCCCAAGACGGTCGATCTGATGCGCGCGGATCATCTCCCGGCGCATATTTCGGACCCCAAGCATTACGCGGCCGCGCCCTATCCTTATCTGCCTGGGCCGGGGCACGGGTTCGGCCTGGGCTTTTCGGTGCGCAAGGATCTGGGTCTGCCGGGCATGGCGGGCAGTGTCGGCACCTATCGATGGGGCGGGCTTGCGGGGACGAGCTTCCTGATCGACCCGGAAGAAAACCTGGTGACGGTGTTCATGATCCAGGACATCGCCAATCGCGCAACCTACCGGGCGCTTTTCGATACGCTGGTCTACAGCGCGATCGTGGAGTGATTTTCAGGCGTTTGCAGGCAGTACGGAGCGTTCGCGCAGGCCCAGCCGCGCGACCGCCCGCCAGCCCTGGGTGACGGGCTGGGCGCTGTGCGCCGCGGCCGGTTCGGGCGTACCGCTGTCATCGGTGTTACGGATGATCAGCGCATCGCCCCGCCGGCCGGTCCAGCTGCCGCCCGTCTCGTCGAAGAGGATCGCGCCGCCGCCATAGCCTTCGTTGAGAGCCGCATAGACGGTCACCGGGCGTTGGCCGGCCCGCTGGTAGTCGGCCTGAATGGCCGGGTCCGGATTGTCCGGGTCCACCGCATCATGGCGCACCGGTTCTGCGTCACCGTCCCGATAAACGAAGACCCGCAGCCGTTCCACATGGGCCCAGCCGGATCCGGCAATGGCCGCCAGGCGATGTTCGATGGCATGCAGCACCAGATCCTGATGGCTCAGCGGCAAGGCAGCGGAGAGCGCCGGATGATCCGGGTCCGGCACGGCTTTGCCGGTGGCCACATCCGGGCGCAGGAGCGGGCGCAGGCGCGGCGTATAGCGGGCCAGGGCGTAATCGCACAAGACCGCGGGCAGACAGCCGGATGCGACCTGGGCGGCCGGTGCGCCGTCGAGCGGCGCGCTCGCGATGTCCGGCGGCGGCAGATCGGCGAGCCGGTCGCGAACCCGCGCGCTGTTCAGATCGCCCGGCTCGACCGGGTCGGCCACGGGAAGATCCCGGAAATGCTGCTCGAAATAGGGCGCCAGCGGATGATTGACCTGATCCAGAATGGCATGACGCATGGCCCAGTGCGCGGGCGTGCGGCCCCGGTCCAGATGACGCCGGGCGCTGGCCGCGATCGCCGCGGGTTCGCCGGAGGCCGCCGCCCGTTCGAACCAGTGATCGGCCAGCGTATCGTCCGGCGCCTCCAGACCGATCAGCAGACCGATCTCCGTCATGGCGAGGGTGTCGCCCGCCTCGGCATCGCCGATCCGGGCCTCCAGCGCGGCCTGCCAGGACCCGTCGGGCGTCCAGCGCAGCGCCGTTCCCAGCGCCATCATCTGACGGGCCTGGGGCAGATCCTTGGCAATGCGGCGCAGCAGATCCATCGCGCCGGGCTTGTCGATGCCGCCGCCGATGCCGCCGGCAAGGCACGAGGCGAGGGCATAAGTCGCCTGCGGATGGCCCAGTTCGGCGGCCTGGGTCAGCAGACCGCGGGCTTCATCCAAACGCCCCGATGCGCTGAGGCGGGTGGCCATGCCATAAAGCGTGTCTGCGGCGCCGGGATCGTTGTCATTCATGGGGGCTGTGCATCGCGGACTAGGGGACAATGCGTTCGGTGGGACGCCGGAGCGCCGGATCCTCGAACGGCCTGTGAGCCGGCGCGAAGCACGCCGGTCACTCACGCACCATAGGAGGATCGCCGGGGGCGGCACAAGCCCAACCCACGGCGAAGCGGATCGGATGCTGAGTTATCGCCACGCCTTTCATGCCGGTAATGCCGCGGACGCGGTCAAACATGCCGCGCTGTGTTTCACGCTGGCCTATCTGACGCAAAAGCCGAAACCGCTTTACCTGATCGATACCCATGCCGGGGCCGGGCATTACGACCTGGCCGATGCCATGGCGCTCAAGACCGGGGAGGCCCAAAGCGGCATTGTGCGTCTGCTTGACCGGGACGACACCGCGCCGGCGTTCTGTGCGGACTATCTGTCAGCCGTGCGGGCGGCGCGGGGGGCCGGGTCGGGGTATCCCGGATCGCCGGCGTTGATGCGGCGCGGCATGCGTCCCGGCGACCGGCTGGATCTGGTGGAGTTGCATCCCACCGATCATGCCACGCTCGCGGGGGTCTTCGCGCGGGACCGTGCGGTGCGGACCGTCAAGGCCGACGGGCTGGAAACCCTGATCGCGCGGATGCCGCCCAAGGAGCGCCGGGGGCTGGCGGTCATCGATCCCAGCTATGAGGTCAAAAGCGACTACGAGACGATTCCGCCGCGCCTGGGGCAAGCGGTCCGGCGCTTTGCGACGGGCGTCTATGTGCTGTGGTATCCGGTGATCGACCGGGCGCGCACGGAGCAGTTGGTTGACAGTGTGTCAGATCATGTCGGCGGCCGGATGATCCGCCTGGAACTGTGCCTTGAACCTGACCGTGCGGGACGCGGTATGACCGGATCGGGCCTCGTGATCGTCAATCCGCCCTATGTGCTGGCCGATGCCGCGCGTGAGGGGCTGGCCTGGATGGGCGAGGCGCTTGGCGCGGCTGGCGGCTGGCG
Organism: uncultured Alphaproteobacteria bacterium; assembly: GCA_964531285.1. Classification (GTDB taxonomy): domain Bacteria; phylum Pseudomonadota; class Alphaproteobacteria; order JAJFIK01; family JAJFIK01; genus CAZHDI01. Next base: position 6,311 of record CAZHDI010000102.1, read on the forward strand.
GGTCGAGGACCTGGGGGCGGCGGAATAACCCTCATGCCGGCGGGTCGGCCTGGGGCTCCGATTTCATCAGTGTGGTGACATAGGCGTCGCGCCAGGCGACCACGTCCTGCTTGCTCACGGAGTCGAACAGGCGCTGCCAGCGCTCCTTGCGTTTCTCCAGCGGCATGGTCAGCGCCTTATGGAGCGCGTTGACCATATCGTCCTGGTCATAGGGGTTCACGATCAGCGCGGATTTGAGCTGATCGGCGGCCCCGGCGAAGCGCGAAAGCACCAGCACGCCCGGATCGTCCGGGTTCTGGGCCGCGACATATTCCTTGGCCACCAGGTTCATCCCGTCGCGCATCGGGGTCACGAAGCCGACCGCCGAGGCCCGGAACAGGCCGGTGAGTTCGACCCGGCGATAGCCCTTGTTCACATAGCGCAGCGGCACCCAGTCGACATCGGCGAATTGTCCGTTGATGCGGCCGGTCAGGCTGTCGAGTTCATCGCGCAGATCCTGGTATTCCTGCACGTCGGTTCGGCTCGGCGGGGCGATCTGGAGCATGAGCACATTCTTGCGGTGCTCGTCATGGCTCTCCAGCAGGGACTGATAGGCCGCGAAGCGGTTCGGCAGGCCTTTGGAATAGTCGAGCCGGTCCACCCCGATGATCAGGCGGCGCTTGCCCAGGCTCTTGCGCATCCGCGCCTGCATGGCGGTGCCTTCGGGCGAGGCGGCCATGCGCACCAGATCCGACGTATCCGCACCGATCGGGAATGCCGCGACCTGTATCGTCCGCCCGAAACACTGCACGCGCGTCTTGTCGAGCACCTTGCCGCCGACCTCGTGGACCACGTAGTCCAGGAAGGCTTCCACATGATCCTGGGTTTGGAACCCGACCAGATCGTAGTGAAACAGCGCTTCGACGAGCCGGCGGTGCTTGGGCAGGGTGATCAGGATCTGGCGGGCCGGCCAGGGGATGTGCAGGAAAAAGCCGATCCGGTTCTTCAGGCCCAGATCGCGCAGATGCTGGGCCACCGGGATCAGGTGGTAATCGTGCACCCAGACCAGATCCTCCGGTTCGATCAAGGGGGCGACCGTATGCGCGAACCGCGAATTGACCCGGTAATACCCGGCATCGAACGACCGGTCATAGGCGGTGAGGTCGATCCGGTAGTGGCAAAGCGGCCAGAGCGTCGAGTTGGCGTAGCCGTTGTAATATTCCTCGAAGTCGTTGGTATCGAGATCGAGGGTGGCGATTTTCACGCCCTCGAAATCGGCCACCGAAATCTGCTGATCGGCCTGCTCGACCACCCGTCCGGACCAGCCGAACCAGATGCCCTTGTATTCGCGCAAGGCGGCATGGATCGCCGTCGCCAGACCGCCCGATGCGCCCTTTTCCTTGGCGGCCGGTTCGACGAGGCGGTTGGAGATGACGACAAGCCGGCTCATGCGCGTTTCCTTATGGATGCCTCAGCGGGCATGGCTCCAGGGCTTACTCAACATCATGGCCGTGTTGATGATGCCGACCAGCGAGTAGGTCTGAGGGTAGTTACCCCAGAGTTCGCCGGTCGTGAACGCCGTGTCCTCGGACAGTAGGCCGACATGATTGCAATGGGCCAGCATACTTTCGAACACCTCGCGGGCGCGCTCCTCTCGGCCGACGCTCCACAGGGCCTCAATGTACCAGAAGGTACAGATGTTGAACGCGTTTTCGGGCGCGCCGAAATCGTCCTCATTGGCATAGCGCATCAGGTGATTGCCGCGTGCCAGCGTCTGTTCAACCTCGTCGAGGGTCTTCTCGTAGACCTTATCGTCCGGTGCCAGGAAGCCCATGTCGAGAAGCTGCAACAGGCTGGCGTCGAGGATATAGCCGTCGAACACCGCCGACATGCCGCCGACCTGTTTGTTATGGGCGCGCTCCATGATCTCGCCCTGGATCGCATCGGCATGGGCGCGCCAGTCCTTGGCCCGGTCCTCGAGGCCCAGATGGCTCGCGATATTGCCCAGCCGGTCGCAGGCCGCCCAGCACATCGCGCTTGAATACGTGTGGACGGACGCCTTGGTGCGCAGTTCCCACAGGCCCGCGTCGGGTTCCTTGTGCAGGCTGACCGCCCGCTTGCCGACCTTCTCCAGCATCTCGAAATCGGCCTTGCCCACGGGGCGCAGGAGCCGTTCGTCGAAAAAGGCCTGGGCGGCCGATAGGACGACCTGACCATAGACATCGTGCTGGAGATGCTCGTGGGCCTGATTGCCGACCCGCACCGGCCCCATGCCGCGATAGCCGGGGAGGTCCGCGATCTGCCGCTCCGTCAGGCGGCCGTTGAGGTTAATCCCGTAGACCCGCTGGATGAGGCCGCCATCGGCGACACCGACAATGTTGCGCAGATAGCCCAGATAGCCTTCCATGATATCGACCGCGCCGAGCCGGTTCAGAGCCCGCACAACGTAATAGGCGTCGCGCAGCCAGCAGAAGCGGTAGTCCCAGGTCCGGCCCGAGTCCGCGGCTTCCGGGATCGAGGTGGTCATGGCGGCGATGATCGCGCCGGTTTCCTCGTAATAGCAGAGCTTCAGCGTGATCGCCGCGCGGATCACGGCATCCTGCCATTCCAGCGGCACGGCCAGATGGCGCACCCATTCGCGCCAATAGGCGACCGTGTTCTCCAGCATGTCCAGGCAGATATTCATGATCGGCCCGCTGAAGGACTCATCGGGGCCCAGGAAGAACGCATATTCTTCTTCCAGGTAGAACCAGGACTCGTCGCGGATATAGGTGATCGGCGCGGTGGTGTTGAGGCGCACCGTCTGGTCCGGCCCGACATAGCGCAGATGGTTGGAGCCCCGGGTCACTTCGGGGCGGGCCGCGCCGTATTCGAAGGCCGGGCGGACCCGCATCCGCACCCGCGGCGTTCCGGCGACCGGACGGACCATGCGGATCAGCGAGGCCGGACGAAACCGGCGCCCGGCCCGGTTGAAGCGCGGCGCGAAATCGACAATCTCGATGGCGCGTCCGTCGGTGTCTTCCAGACGGGTCACCAGAACCGCCGTGTTCTTCATGTAATGCTGTTCGCTGCGGGCGAAATTCTCGATCTCGATGTCCCAGACCCCATAGGCGTCCTCACCCTCGGGCGCGACATCGGTCAGGAGCGAGCAGAACACCGGATCGCTGTCGAAGCGCGGCATGCAGCTCCACACGATGCGTCCGCGCTGGTCGATCAGAGAGCCGATCGCGCAATTGCCGACCACACCCAGATTGAGATCCGCCTCATAGGCCATTCACAGTCCCCATTGGCCGCGCCCGCCGGAACGCCGGAGCGGCTGCATTCGATGCGGGGCGGGCCGGACCGGCCGTTTCCCGCGCATTTACAACCCGTGTCGTGAGACGCCGTGAGGCCCCGTGGCCTGGAGGGGGCAACCCCCGGACGGCATCGCCCATGGTTAGTGCTCGCCGGTAGGCCGAACAAGTCCCTAATGCATCCCCTCAACCGGAAAAACCGGATAAGCGCGTGGCCCCTTCGGGAGCATGGCCGCGACTCTTCGGAAGCCGGCGCGGCGATGTGGCACGCCATATGGATGCCTGATTGCAGGGTTACCGAATGCTAACGGTCTGAAATTCCGGCTGTTCCATTTTGGGTGTGGCCGGCTTCACACGGCACCGGGTTTTTCGGCTGAGACGGGAATCGCGGTGTTCATCGACGCTCGACTCGCTTATGCTGCGGATAGCGGTGTGAGTCCGTCATGGAGAGGGACTCCGCGTGTCATGCAGCAGGCTCGAAACGGGCTGAGTGTGACGACGGATGTACGGGGCGAGGCCGGCGGTAGCCGCGGATAAGCGGCATTTCGGTCTCCGTCAGCCGGCGATTGCGGCAAAGACCGCGGGGCCGGCGGTCAAGGGATTGGCGAAAGGGTGACGGTTTCCACGGCGGCGTGACGAATGCGCGGATAACACGCGCGGCGCTCCGGGGAGGCCATAAGAAACTTAAGGGGACGGTTTCGCGCGCTGTGTGTGTCGTGCGCCAGGCCGCCACGTCCTTCGGGGGACACGATGACATTCGACGATCTCGTCGCCAGCCTGTGGCCATCTCGGGTTCTCTCGGTAGAGACCGGTGCCACCATTCCTGACCGTCTCGACGCCGGGACGACCTTGCCCGCGGTCGATCCGCTCCCCGTGGAGCTGGGTCCGGCCGCCGATGCGCCGTCCCGCGAGATCCGCTTCGGCGGCAACAGCGTGGAAGAAGCCCGTGCGATCCCCGGCGCCAGTGACGGCGCGGCCGGCCTCGATCATGTGGTCAGCGCGACGAACGGCGTCATCCAGTGGTTCAACCAGGACGGCACGCTGGAAGGCTCGCGCAGTCTCGATCATTTTTTCGCGGTCTCCATGCCGTCATCGCTGGCGGGAGAGCAGGTCACCTACGATCCGCGCGTGATCTATGACAGCGCCGAGGACCGATTCATCGTGGTCGCCGTGTCCAATGGCGGGCGGGACACCGGCACCGCCAGCGACGATGCGGCCGCGATCCATGTGGCGGTGTCGAACACCGCCGACCCGAATGACGGCTGGACCGTTCAGACCATCGATGCCCTGACCGATACCGGCGAGGGTCTGGCCTTCGCCGATTACCCGATGGTCACGGTGGATGATCAATCGATCTATATCGGCGCCAATCTGTTCGAGACCGAAAGCGGGTCGGATGGCGCGGATGTGCTCGGCACCCGGGTCTGGACGCTGGACAAGGGCCTTTATACCGGCGCGTCCTCCACCGTGAGCGTCAGCGATCCGGCGGGCGCTCTGGGTCTGCCCATCGGCGTTCCGTCGAATTTCACCTTCCATCCCGCTCAGGCGCTCGACGACAGCAGCGATGGCCTGTGGCTCGTCGCCTATAACGGCGTTCATGTGCCGTTCGAAGATGACGATCATCTTCTGGTCATCCATGTCACCGATACGGGCAGCGGGCCGCATTACACGGGTTATGCGGTCGATCTGGGCAATATCGACGATCAAACCAAAGGCTATCTCGGCTTTCTGACCGAGGACGCGCCGCAGGACGGCGCCGAAGAGGGCCTTTTGACGAATGACCGCCGCGTGACCGACGCGGTGATCCGCGACGGTAAGTTGTATGTGGCATTCCAGACGGTGGCGCCTTCCGGCGCCGACGCCGGTCAGACGACGGTGCATTGGGCGGCTGTCGATATCGCCGATCCGGACGCGTCTTCGGGCCGTCTGACGGCCGTGGATCAGGGTGCCATTGGCGGCGAATCCCTGGGCGCTGGCACGGCGACTTATATGCCCTCGATTGCGGTGAACGACGAGGGCGACATCGCTGTCGGCTTTACCGCATCGAATGACGAGATGGGACCGGGCGCCTATGTGGCGTTCCGTGACGGCACGGCCGGTCCCGGCACCCCCTTCCGTATCGAGACGGTCAAAGACGGCGAAGCCTCCCATGTTGCGCCCGATGCCTCGGGCCGTAATCAGTGGGGCGACTACAGCGGCCTGTCCGTCGATCCCGAGGACGGTAGCTTCTGGCTGTTCAATCAGTATGCGACCGACGACGGCGGCGCGATTTGGGATACCGCCTGGGCGCAATTCGACACCACCGACGGCAGCGATGACGACGACGGGTCCGATGACGGCTCGGGTGGCGGGTCGGACGACGATGATGACGACACGGACGACGGCACCGACGGGGGCGACGACGGCACCGATGGTGGCGACGACGATGACGACGATGAGTCGGACGACGAAGACGAT
>CAZHDI010000103.1:0-11978 GCA_964531285.1 uncultured Alphaproteobacteria bacterium
ACGCTGGGCCAGGCGGCTCCATCACCCTGGCCGACGGACGGCGCGGCGGGCGATGCGCCAGAGAATGGCGCCACGTAAGGTCTCTCGCTTGAAACAGGGCCATGACCGGTCTCGCCCCAAATTCAGTCGTCGACTGAGATGAGGGCGGTGCTGCCGGAGGGCCCGAAAGGATCGTCCAGTGGGGCGGATAATCCTCAGTCTTTCGATTGATCTTCGACGAGCGGCACTTGCACCGTGAAGGCGCCCCTCAGTTCACCGAGTTGAAAGCCCGTAGCCTGATCGTCAGGGTACAAGCGCGCAAGGTCGGCGCTGATCGCCGGGGCGATGGCATCTCCATGGCATGTCAGGCAGAGCCCCCCTGTTGGGATCGGTGTCATATAGCGGAGGGAATGACCCTGATCATGGTGCATGACCTTTGAGGCGGACAGAGACACTGGATCGGCTCCAGATCCCATAGCGCGCTCAAAATCGAGCAGGACCTCATACTCCCAGTCATCCGGTGCATTTTCCGGATTCCGCAGCTTGAGGGCCGTCCGCCCAATGACCACTCCGTGATGCTCGGATGTGGCATCCCCAATCGCAGGAGCCACGGTGCGGCACACACCGATTGCGCCGGCGGGGCCAACTGCGTCAATCGCCCCGATAAGCTGAGATTTGAGCTCGGATTGAAACTGGTTGATCGCTTGGCGGGCCTTGCCCTGCGCAGCCACAATCTCAGGACTGAGGGACGGTTGCTCCGGGCTACATCCGGCTGTCAATGCGAACACCGCCAAGACAAGCGTCTTGCGGCGATAGCTGCAAGCGAGATGCATCTGCATGATTATGTCCTCTTAATGCGCCAAGGGTAAGTCATACCGGTACAGATCATAGTCCACGAAGAACGATGTGTAGGGTACTATTCGGTCGTGCGGCTGTCGAGGCAGTCCCGCCAAACGAGGCTCGGTACAATGATGAACTTAGAGCACGGACATGATCCTGATGAGATTGCGAGGCGTCTGTCTCAGGGACCGTCGATCAGCTATCTACGCGACTGGGTTTATGGCGGCATAGACGGGGCGGTGACGACCTTTGCCATTGTGGCCGGCGTGGTCGGTGCGGATCTGTCTGCAGGAATCGTTCTCATTCTCGGGCTAGCTAATCTGCTGGCGGATGGCTTTTCAATGGCGGCGGCCAACTTCACCGGCACCAAAGCCGAAAGAGAGGATTATGAACGGCTGCGTCAGCAGGAACACCGTCACATCTGCGAGGCGCCGGCGGGAGAGCAAGAGGAGATCCGCCAGATCTTCGCGGCAAAGGGATTTAAGGGCCGGGACCTCGACCGCGCCGTTGCGGTGATTACATCGTCTGCGGAGCGATGGGTCGAAACGATGCTGGTCGAGGAGTATGGGCTCTCGAGAGCCTTGCGGTCGCCGGTTCGAGCGGCGCTCGCAACATTTGCGGCCTTCGTCCTGTGTGGCGCCGTTCCGCTCATGCCCTTCCTGTTCGGCGGTCATGCATCGCTCGGGTGGTCCGTTGCCTTGACGGCGCTGGTGTTCTTCGCGATCGGGTCGCTTAAGAGTAAATGGTCAACCGTCGTCTGGTGGCGGTCGGGTCTGGAAACACTGAGCATCGGTTTGTTGGCGGCCGGTCTTGCCTTTGGTGTTGGCAATGCCCTGCGCGCGTTGGTGCAGGTTTGACGCCGCGGCCTCCGGCTTTGGCGGCATGAGACGGGTTCGGATCGAGTGGGCAGGGTTGCGCGAGCAAGGCGGCGGCGCTAGGCAGGCGAGTCCAATGCGTCCGGCAGCCAACGGGCAAGGGCGGCCTTCACTTGGCTCAGACCCTCGGTTTGCTGTGCATGCCAACCAGCGAGCGCCGCGGCTTTGACGTTCTCCGGCGTGTCATCGAAGAACCATAATGAGCTTGAGGCAACATTCAACTGCCCCTCCACAAATCGGAAAATGCGCTGATCCGGCTTGCACAGACCAATTTCGAACGACAAGAGTTGAAAGTCGAACATTGCGTCCATATCGGCAAGGCGCCTTATGCCCGCCCAATGGAGCGCATTTGTGTTGGTCAGGCAGCCGGTTCGATAGTGCTTGCGCAGAGATCGAAGCAGCCCTTCCGCCCCAGGATAGAATGCTCTGGTCCATGTTCCAAAGTCATCGAGAAAGGCGCCGGGTGACAGGTCGAGGTTCCATTCCTCGACCATGGCCCTCGCAAAGTCTTCGTTTGTAGAGCGCCCGCGTTCAAAGGTCTGAACCGTCGGAGATCGGATCCACTTTGTCCGAACCTGTGCGACCGTCATGCCATTTTCGATCAAAGCCTGCATGGCGTCAAAGCCGGCGAAATCCAGAAGGACACCGCCCAGGTCGAACAGCAGGATCGGAGCATCATGTGAAGCTGTAGCCAAAGCGCGATTCTCGGTTTTTGATATTATAGATCGATCGGTCAGGTGATCGGATCATTTAAGGGCCATGGAGACTCTGGCTTGCCCATAATCGGACGATGACGCTGCAAAGTGCTATCTGTTGTCTGTTCGCGGATGGCAATGACCCTGGTCAATGCCCCCGCGGAGAGACACCGAAGCTGGCGGCAAGAAGCGATACCGATGCAAGCCCTCAAATTGCGCCGTGTTGCGCTGGATACGCAGACAGAGAACGTTGCCTTCTTGGCCCACGGGTGCCGGCTCTATCGGCCTGAAGACTTTCGGGCCATGAAGCGCATTGAGATACGCCATGCCGGCGGCACGGTCCTGGCGACACTGATGGTTGCATCGAGTGGCCATATTGTCGGCCCCGACGAGTTGGGGCTGTCGGCAACGACGTTTGACCGCTTGGGGCTGCCGAAGGGGACGCCCGTGACCATCGAGCCGGTTCATCCGCCACCCAGTCTTGATGCTGTCCGTCAGAAGATTGCTGGGCATATCCTTTCCAGCAGTCAGATCGAGTCGATCATCGAGGATATAATCGGGCGCCGTTACTCGGAAATGGAGATCGCGGCCTTTCTCGTATCCTGTGCAAATTTTCTGACAACGGATGAGTTGTTATCGCTTACGCGCGCCATGGCGTCCGCCGGCAATACGCTCACATGGCCTGATGCGATTGTTGCTGACAAACACTGCATTGGCGGCATTCCAGGCAATCGAACATCCATGATCGTCGTGCCCATTGTCGCGGCCCATGGGTTGATGATCCCCAAGACATCGTCCCGTGCCATCACCTCGCCCGCCGGTACGGCCGACACAATGGAGGTTTTGGCGAATGTCGATCTCGACATGGAAGAAATGCAGCGTGTCGTCCACGAACACAAGGGATGCCTGATTTGGGGCGGTCATGTGAATCTATCGCCTGCGGATGATCTTCTGATCTCGGTCGAACGCCCCTTGCGCATCGACACGCGGGAGCAGATGATCGCATCGATCATGTCCAAGAAGGCCGCCGCAGGATCGACACATCTGGTCATCGACATGCCCGTGGGTCCGTCCGCCAAGGTCACCACGATGACGGAGGCCATGCGCGTGCGCAAGCTGTTCGAATTTATTGCGGACCGAATGGGACTATCCGTACGGATTGTAACCACGGATGGCAGTCAACCTGTGGGGCGCGGTGTCGGTCCGGTTCTGGAAGCACGCGATGTGGTGGCGGTCTTGCAAAACGATGCCAATGCGCCGCCGGATCTGCGAGAACGGGCGCTCAGTCTGGCGGGTAGAATTATCGACTATGACCCGGCTGTTCGCGGTGGGGCGGGCTACGAGGTGTCACGGACGATCCTCGAGTCGGGCAGCGCGTATCGGCAATTCCAGCGGATCTGCGAAGCGCAAGGTCGCCCGCCGGCGGACGCGATACTTGGGCAGCGTGTCCGGGATATTCTTGCGCCGTCGGACGGGCTCGTTGAGACGGTCGATTGTCTGAGGCTTGGGCGCATCGCGCGCTTGGCCGGTGCGCCGGTGGACAAAGGGGCCGGACTTGAGATCTTCAAACGGATCGGTGACCGGGTGGACGAGGGCGAGCCCCTGTATCGGATCTATGCTGCGGCAGAGTCCAATTTCGAATTCGCTTGCGACTTGGCGGAGGCGGAGACGGGTGTTTCACTCAATGGCATGACGGTAGGCGCGTGATGGTTCATCTCAGTTTTTTCGGTGGCGCCGGGACGGTTACAGGATCGTGCTTCCTGCTCGAGGCGGAGAAATCACGCATACTGATTGACTGCGGTTTGTTTCAAGGATCCAAGACGATCACCGAATTGAACTATGGTGACTTTCCGTTTGCCCCGGCAGCGATCGATGCCGTCATTCTCACCCATGCCCATATCGACCACGCCGGGCTCATTCCCAAGCTCATCAAAGGCGGGTTCAAGGGCACGGTTCATGCCACGGCGGGGACCCGCGGGCTCCTCACCTACATGCTGCCCGATAGCGGGTATATTCAGGAGAACGAGGTTGAGCGGCGTAATCAACGCCGCCAGCGGGAAGGCAAGCCGAGGCTGACGCCGATCTATGGACGCGACGATGCCGAACGCGCGATCGAGCAGTTTTCGGACCAGGACTATGAGGTCTGGTTCGACGCAGCCTCGTCGATACGGGCCCGCTTCTGGAATGCCGGCCATATTCTTGGATCATCGTCCGTAGAGATTGAAATTGCTCAAGGGGCCGGCGGTGACCCCATTCGGTTACTTTTTTCCGGCGATCTTGGTCCGGAGCATAAAGCCTTTCATCCCGATGCAGACGCCCCTTCTGGTTTCGACTATGTCATATGCGAGAGCACCTATGGCAACCGGACCCGCCAGGAAATGCCGGTCGAAGATCGCCGGGCGCGTCTGGCAGACCTTGCCTCGAGGGTCATCGAAAAAGAAGGCCCGCTGATCATTCCTGCCTTTGCCGTGGAACGGACCCAGGAACTGCTCAGCGATCTGGTGGCGATCATGCATGACGGCGCCTTGGCCAAGATCCCTGTTTTTTTGGACTCGCCGCTTGCGCGGAATGCAACACAGGTCTTCAAGTCCCATGCGGAGGATCTTGAAGACCTGCGGGACATTGCGTCGCCCTTTGGCCTGCCGAATTTTCACACGACTGAGACGGTTGGGGAGAGCAAGGCCATCGACAGACTGCGCGGGGCGATGATCGTCATTTCCGCGAGCGGCATGTGCGATGCCGGGCGGATCCGGCATCACTTGAAAAGCTTCCTCTGGCAGGATGCGGCAACGGTCTTGTTGGTGGGGTATCAGGTTCCCGGCACGCTCGGCGCGCTTCTGTCGGACGGAAAGCAGACGGTGCGCATCCATCGGGAGGATGTTGAGGTGCGCGCCGAGATCCTGCATGTGGATTGGTACTCCGGACATGCGGACCGGGACACGTTATGTGAGTGGATTTCCGCTCGCTGCCCGATCCGGCGCGGCCTGTTCCTGGTGCACGGAGAAGCTCCGGCAGCCGAAGCCCTGCGTGATCGCCTGATGAACACGGGTTTCGATGCGCCGATCATTGTTCCGCAACTGGATGAGCGATTTGCGCTCGATGCCGACAAACCGAAACGGATCAAGGCATCGACGATGCGCCGGCTCGATCCGGAGCACGCTGGGGGCAAGCCCGATTGGCGGAACATGCTGTCTGAGTTTTCGATCGATCTGCGGCAGAACCTCGATGCTGAAGCGCGTGACGAGGCGCGTGAGCGGCTGCTTGCCGATCTGAAGCAGGTCCTGGCTCGTTTTGATGAAAGTCGCCGGAAGACGCGCCGGTGAGCCGGGCTTTGTCAGCAGTGCTGCTTTTGAATGCCCTCAGCACCTCGGTTTTGAGGGATCCGCTTCGGATGGAAGCGGCGAACACGCCACCCTCTGGGCTCCCGTTGGTCGGCTCCCCATGTTGGTCCGCCAGGCTGAAAAACTTACGATTATCGTTGAGCTTACCCCGAAGGCCGGGCAGCAATCCCCTGATACATGACCGCCCTGCGGCGTGCGGACCGAACGGATTTCACGAACGCCGGCGGGGCTTTGTTGCCGATCACGCCATGAGACCGAAGGTCCTTGTGTTTGGTCGGCCTCCCGCTTTTCCTGCTTGCCGGGCCTGTCTGTAATATTATAACATCCATGGTCTCATGCAGCGTGCTCATCGGCTCAGGGTCATTACCGGCATGAGATGTCGCGCCATCGACGAATGGTGTGGTGCGTATGCAGTCTCACCCGCACAGCCATGCACCTTTACCCGACGAGGAAGGCAAGGCCTGGAAGGATCCTCATGAAGGACGCTCAACACCAATCCAAGCTACCGGTTACCGTGCTCTCCGGCTTTTTGGGCGCGGGCAAAACCACATTGATGAACCACGTCCTCAACAATCGCGAAGGCAAACGCGTCGCGGTCATCGTCAATGACATGAGCGAGGTGAATATCGATGTCGATCTGATCCGTGATGGCGGCGCGGATCTGAGCCGGACGGAAGAAACGCTGGTCGAGATGACCAATGGCTGTATCTGCTGCACGTTGCGGGACGATCTGCTCAAGGAGGTTCGGCGTCTAGCCGAAGACGGTCGGTTCGACTATCTTCTCATTGAGTCGACCGGAATTTCAGAGCCGCTGCCCGTGGCGGCGACGTTTAACTTCCGTACCGAGGAGGGCGAAAGCCTGCTTGACGTCTCGCGGCTCGATACGCTGGCCACCGTTGTGGATGCCGTCAATCTGTTGCACGATTATGCGTCCACGGATTTCCTGGCCGACCGCGGCGAAGCGCTGGGCGATGACGATCACCGCACGCTTGTCAATCTGCTGGTCGATCAGATCGAGTTCGCCGACATCATCATCTTGAACAAGATTGACTCGGCCACGCCCGAACAGCTCGATGCCGCGCGCAAGATCATTCGTTCGCTCAACGCCGATGCCGAAGTGATCGAAACCAGCATGTCCCGCGTACCTTTGGATAGGGTCTTGAACACGGGTCTCTTCGATCACGAGAAGGCTGAGGAACATCCCCTTTGGTTCAAGGAACTGTACAGCTTCGAGGACCATACACCGGAGACGGAAGAATACGGGGTTGGCAGCTTTGTGTATCGCGCAAGGCGCCCTTTTCATCCGTTTAAGTTCCACGCTTTTCTGAATTCTTCGTGGCCCGGTGTTATCCGTGCCAAGGGATTGTTCTGGCTGGCGACCCGTCCTGAATGGGTCGGTGAAGTCAGCCAAGCCGGCGCCCTTGTCCGCCATGAGGCGAGAGGGTTCTGGTGGGCCAATGTGCGCAAGGACTATTGGCCCGATGACGCAGCCTGGCGTGAGCGCATCACCGAGGTCTGGGACCCGGTCTTTGGCGATCGGCGTCAGGAAATTGTCTTTATCGGGACCGATATGGATGAGGCGGCGATCCGCCGGCGGCTCGACAGCTGCCTTGTCGGGCCCGGCGATGAGATGCAGGTCAAAGCCTGGAAGAAACTGAAGGATCCCTTCCCGGCCTGGAAGAGAGGGGATGAGGCATGAGTAGTCCCTTGGTGTCGCCGAACAACGGCATGAGCGCGCAGGACCGTCCGGAGACCGGACAGATCGAACGGATCGAGTCCATAAGCGGGCTTGCCGCTATTGGCCGGCCTGAGATCGACCTTGTGATCTGGCGCCGGACTCTGCCCGCGGAGTTGATCGCTTGGATCGACCGCCTTGCGGCCTCTGATTTGCCGGACCTGCGCATCCTGATCGAACCGGATAGGCTTGTCTCCGCCTTGAACGCCGAGTTGGAGGCGGAGGGCTTACCTGCCGGGCGGATGCGGGACCTGTTGGTTGCGGATATTGAGGGCTTGGTCCTAGAGTTTGCGAGCATCACCGGTGTTGGCCAAGTTGATGTCCGGTTGGAATGCATCGACCACGATGCCTGTAAGAAGTTCCACCGCGACTGGGTGGAGGCGCGCCTCGTGACGACGTATCGCGGACCCGCGACGGAATGGGTCCCGCAAGCGCATGGTGAGCAGGCCTTGAAGGACCAAGAAGGTTTCGATGGTCCTTTAGAGCGACTAAAGCAGCATGATGTTGCGTTCTTCAAGGGGTGTCACAGCGGTTCGGGGCGGGGCGTCGTCCATCGTTCGCCACCTGTTGCCAAAACAGGGCAAACGCGGCTTCTGCTGTGTCTCAACCAGCCGTCCAATGTTTCCCCCCAACTCTGGCGACCCGATTTGGTGGGCCTGAGCGCATCGTGACCAACTTGGTCGGAACAGGGACGACCTTGTTCGGATCAAGACGGCGCCCGATATCAGGTCCTTAACATTCCAGCCTTGTTAGTCTGCGATTGGGAGTTTGTGCAAAACGACGAGATTGTCGATCACCGTTCCGGCCAGTCCGAATGCGCGTGCTTCGGACAGTAACCCGTCGGCCGAGAGTACCCAGCATTGATAGTCCGTACTTTGACGATCAATTTCCCTCCCGTGTAGTCGCGAGATGTAAGTGAGGTGCCAATGCTGCCGGTCGTCGTCGATGCGCCGGGCGCACGCCCAGCTTTCATAGGTGATGTGGCCAACTTGCGCACTGGCAATGCAGGTCTCTGGGACATCTTGAGCGATCGGACATTGAATCTCGAAGACCGCGCGTCCGGTCGGCAACAGCCGCTGGGCGAGTAGGGCCCAGAGGTCTTGTCGCTGGCCCGGATTGAAATGGACGAGCGATGCGCTCGCAATCGCCGCCGAGATCAAGGTCGGCAGGGGCGCCGATGCCAAGGGCAGAGGCAGGATGCTGACGCGCCGGCGCAAGTCGGGGTTAGACCAAATCCGGGTCATCAAGGCTGTTCGCATGGCGGGGTCGGGTTCGACCGCTAGAATGTCGGTATGCGGAAGGGCCTGCGCGATAATCTGCGTGGTGAGGCCGGTGCCCGCCCCGATATCGATGATTGGATGACCATCCGTATCCAGGCCGATCAGTGCATCCGCGATGGCCCGGCCGACTGCCGCATGCCGGTCGCCGGCAATGGCGTCATAGAATTGTGCTGTGACAGCATAGCTGCTCATCAAAAAGTCGCGCTGAGACCGCCACCGATGATCCGGGGCCGTCCCAAGGAAGACGCCTCGACGCCGGGTCCGAACAGAACCCCGTTGATCTCCTGCTCGTCATCCAGAAGATTGCGGCCGAACGCATACAGTTCGATGTCGCCGAACGCAGCCCCCACCCGGAAGTCGACATTGTGATAGGCGGAGAGGTCGAAACTGTCCGCCACATCCGCGGCGCGTTCGCCGACATATTGATGCGTGGCTGTCAGGAAGGGGGCAAAGCGTGCGCCCGACCAAATTAGGGGTCCACCGCGATAATCGATGGTGGTCGTTGTACCAAGCGCGGCAACATTGGGGATCGGATTGCCAGAGGAAGCGCCTGAGAAGGTATCACTGTCCCTGATTTCTCCGTCGGTCCAGCTCAGGCCGCCGGACACGGACCAATTTTCGTTGAGCGCGATGTCGCCTTGCGCCTCAACGCCGAAGGAGCGGGTATCCAGGTTCACCGGGACGAACTGGAAAGCGACCAGATCCAGGACGAACAATTGCTCGTCCTGAACATCATTGTAAAAGCCGGCAAGGGTGACGTTGGCGCGTCCGTCCAGCAAGCGCGCCTTCATGCCGGCTTCATAGGTCCATGAGGTCGATTCCGCATAAGCAGGGCTTTCGGCCCCGAAGGCCGCATTCAGAGTGAGGCGCGGGAACCCGCCGCTCTTGGCGCCTCTGCCCAGTGTCGCATAGAGATTGATCTCGTCGGTGGCTTCGTATGCCAAGGCGAGGCGCCCCGTGAGAAGATCGAAATCGGCGTCGCTGTCCTCTTCGAAATTGCCCACCGATCCGGGAAATCCGACGCCGGCGAATGTGGCGTCGAGGGACTTCTCGTCCCGGGTATAGCGCAGGCCCGCTGTTCCTTTGAGCTGGGGACTGAAGATCGGCGCGGTCACCTCGCCATAGGCCGCATAGGAATCAATAATCTGTGTCGCGTCGCGGTCGCCGTTGAGGATCGGCGAAAAGGTTGAGCGATTATCGAGTTCTACCTCAAGATCAGATCGGAAGTAGACGAGCCCCGTGGTCCAGGCGATGGCTTGTCCGCTTGTGCTTGAGAGGCGAAGCTCCTGGAAGAACCGCGTTTCCTCCTCCTGCCAATCGGAAAAGTCGAGCGGCGCCAGGAACGCGTCGGCGGGCAGACCGAAAAGCGGGCCATAGATCAAGCCGTTGGTATCATCGAGCAATTGATCGGTCCGGAAGCCATTAACCGCCGTGATCGACGTGAAATCGGCAAAGCCGAGAGGTTTCTCGAATTTGGCGCTCACCCCCCAGGCGGTCCGCTCCGTTTCGTTTTCCGGATCGACCTCGACACGCGGATCGCCCGAGCCGCGCAGAACGTAGAAGAACGGGTTCGAAACGCGGTGATCGGCATTGGCTGAAAGAGTGACACGCAGGCCATCATCCGTGTCCGGGTCGATGACAAGACTAGCGCGACCGGCATAGGCGGTCTGACCGCCAAGGTCACCGCCGACCGGCGCGGTATTGTCAACGAATCCGTCGACCGTCGATGCGCGCAAAGATAATCGTCCGCGCACCCGTTCACCTGCCAGCGGACCGGACACGGATGTTTCCGCAAGGCCGTAACCCTGTTCGCCGCCTTCCAGCCGGACATACCCCTCTGCCGTGTCCGACGGCGCGCGCGTGGTGATATTGATAGCGCCGCCCTGACTGTTGCGCCCGAAAAGCGTACCCTGCGGCCCGCGCAAGACCTCGATGCGCTCAAGATCGAGATAGGCGAACTCCGACGCGAACACCGGTTGCGGCACACCGTCCACATAGGTGACAACCGACCCGTCATCCGGTCCGATCGCCTGCGACAGCGGACCAATGCCGCGGAGCTGGAAATAGGCGAACCGGCCGTCGTCGAAGCTGGTCAAGGAAAGGCCTGGTGCGTGACGGAACAGGCTGAAGGTCTCGTCGATCTGCCGTGTCTTGAGGGTGTCCGCGCCGAGAACGGTCAGGGCGAAGGGCACGTCCCGTGCATCCTCCTCACGCTGACGGGCGGTGACGATAATGGTGTCCTGACGGCCGTCCGCCACGGTTTCGCCGGCCACGGTCTCGTCCGCCGCACCCGGCGTTTGTGCGTAGGCGGATAAAGGCGTCGACGCAAGCAGAGCCATCATCGCAGCGGTCGTGATCGAACGGTTTCGCATGCCAGTCCCCAGCGTATGATATAACATTGTCGGAGTAGCATGGGATGGTCAGACGGGATGGGTGCCGGCGGGAGAAAAACCGACATCAATCGGGAGAAAGCTACCGGGCCTCCCGGCGCACCGCACTCGGGGATCGACCGGCTCGACGCCGAAAGGCCACGGAGAACGACCGGACACATTCATAGCCGACATCATGCGCGACCTTCGAAACCGTCATGCCTTGCTGGAGGAGCAGCTCGGCCCGTTCCATCCGGCGCTGCGATACATGCGCGAAGATCGTCGTGCCTACGACCTCCTTGAAGGCCTGCTTGAGGGTGTACTCGTTCGTGCCGACGATCCGCGATAGTTCCGCGATCGTCGGCGGGTTTCGAAAATGCTGGTCGAGATAGTCTCGTGCCGCCATGACCCGGTCACGATGACGGGACGGGACATCGGGGCAATCACGCGGCGTTAGCACGGCACCGCCGATCTGGTCGGCGATCAGTTCAAGGACACAGGATTCCAGAAACAAGCGGCGGGCCGTACCGCCATAGCCGGTCGCGAACATCGCATCAAGGCGCGCCGCCGCGGCCGGTTGCATGGGGGAAAGCCGCGCTATACCCACATCGTCGCGCATGCCTTTCAGGATGGCGTGAACCGGAGCCGGCAAGGCCTCGCCGCCATCGAAATACTCTTCGGCGACACGGGGATCAAACCGGATGGAGACGGTGCGAAAACCATCTGCCGGCAGAGTGAAACGGGACGTCGCCCCCCGCGGCATCGCACATGCCCAGACATCCAGGGCATGGGTCTGGAAGCACTTTTTTTCGATATCGAACCGTGCGCCCTCTTTCAGATGAAACCCGATCCCGAACATGTCTT
>CAZHDI010000104.1:0-11555 GCA_964531285.1 uncultured Alphaproteobacteria bacterium
CGCCCTGGCCCCGGCGGAAGTGGTCAAGGTCGTGCTCGACGAGGATGCCGAGCGGATCGAAGTGGTGGTCCCGGACGATCAGCTGTCCCTCGCCATCGGGCGGCGCGGCCAGAATGTCCGCCTCGCCTCCCAGCTTACCGGCTGGGACATTGACATCATGACCGAGCAGGAAGAATCCGAGCGGCGCCAGGAAGAATTCCGCCTGCGCTCCGAGGCCTTCACGGAAGCGCTCGATGTCGATGAGATGGTCGCCCAGCTGCTGGCGTCCGAGGGGTTCGCCTCGCTGGAAGAGGTCGCCTATGTCGAGTTGGAGGAGCTGTCGGATATCGAGGGCTTCGACGAGGAGACGGCCCACGAGCTTCAGCAGCGCGCCATCGAATATATCGAGGCCCGCAACGCCGAACTGGAAGCCAAGCGCCAGGAACTGGGGGTGGAGGATGCGCTCCTGGACCTCGATAACATGACGCTCGCCATGGGCGTCGCGCTGGGCGAGAACGATGTGAAGACGGTCGAGGATCTGGCCGGTTGTGCCAGTGACGATCTGACCGGCTGGACCGAGCTGCGCGACGGCGAAAAGGTCCGCGAACCGGGCTTCCTGGACGGCTTCGGGATGACCCGTGATGGTGCCAACGACCTGATCATGCGGGCGCGTCTGATCGTCGGCTGGATCACCGAGGAAGACCTGGCCGGTCCGGCGGAAGACGAGGCTGACGGCGACGAGGCGGCACCCGCCACACCGGACGCGCCCATGAGTTTGGCCGATGAGGTGTTCCGGCCGCGTCCGGCACAGCCCGCCGGCGGCGATGACGGGGAGGCCGAGGCCTGAAACGGGCGATCGATCCAGACTCGCTGATCGAGGGCGCGGCGGACGGCGAGCGGATCCGCCGCTGTGCGGTTACCGGCGCGGTTTTGCCCGAGGCGCATCTGATCCGCTTCGTCGCCGATCCGGACGGCCGGATGGTGCCCGACCTGGCCGCCGATCTGCCGGGTCGCGGCACCTGGATCACCGCGTCGCGGGAGGCCGTCGCCGCCGCAAGCCGGGGCGCCTTTGCCCGCTCGCAGAAGCGCGGCGTGACCGCGCCTATTGATTTGAGTGCCCTGGTTGCCGATCTCTTGGAGCGGCGGTGTTGCGACGCCCTCGGGCTGGCGCGCAAGAGCGGTGCCCTGGTCACGGGATTTGAGAAGGTGGCGGACACCGTGCGCGCGGGCCGGGCAGCCGGCCTCGTTGAGGCGAGCGACGGCGCGGCGGACGGGCGCTCGAAGCTGTTCAAGCTGGCCAGCGCGGCGATACCGGGCCTGCCCGTGATGGCGCCGCTGACGGTGTCTCAATTGAGTTTGGCATTGGGACAGGAAAATGTGGTACACGCATGCCTTACCAATCGGCGGCACGCCGCGCGGCTCGCGAGGGATGTGCACCGGCTTGGTGGCTTTCGGACGGTGATGCCGGCTGACTGGGTGTGCCCAGAGGGGTTGGCAGTGGTGTCCGGAGCGTTGCCTGTTTCTCCAGAGTGACTGGCCCCTGCGCAGCGAAGCCGAGCGGTTTCGGCGCGCATCGGCGTTGATCATGGGGCCTTTGGGCTCCGCATGAGTATGGTGGCGCCCTGCCCCGGTTCGCGGGGCCTGGCGTGAAAACTTTCCGGCGCGCTGCTCTGGCACCGCGCCTTTCCGTGCCGGCGGTCCGGTCCGGACATATGACAAACGCACGAGAGATCAATTGAGTTCATCCGGTCGTAAGCCCCTGTCCCTCAAAGGCAATTCTGGCTCCAGCACGGTGCGTCAGAGCCTCTCGCACAGCCGCACCAAGGCGGTTGTGGTCGAGAAAAAGCGCCGCCGTGTGGTGACCCCGAAGGACGGGGCAGAGGCAAAAGCCGCCGACAGCGGGGCGGCTGCCACCGTCACGGAGACGGTGGTCGAAACCAAGGCGCCGGCCGCGCCGAAGCCCAAGGACTCGAACGGTGCCGCCGCGCAGGCTCCGGCCGCGCCCAAGCCCGCGCCGAAAAAGAAGGTTCTGCGCACCCTCACCGAGGAGGAAAAGCAGAAGCGGGCGGCCGCCCTGACCCAGGCCAAGAAGCAGGCGGTCGAGGACGAGAAGCGCCGCGTCGAGGACGAAAAACGCCGGGCCGAGGAAGATGCCCGCCGGGCGGTCGAGGAAGAAGAGAACCGCAAGCGCGAGGCCGAAGAGGCCGAACGCCGCGCAAAGGAAGAAGCCCAAGAGGCCAAGGCTCAAGAGGCCCAGGAGGCCAAGGCCGCCGCCGAAGCGAAGGCCACGCCCGCGGCGCCCGCCCCGACGCCCGAGGAGCGCGCTGAAAAAACCGGGACGCGGGCGCGTCCCGCCGAGCCCGTCAAGCGTGCCGGTGACGACGATCGCGCCAAGCGCGGCCGCGGGACCGAGGATCCGAACAAGAACCAGCCCAAGAGCAAGACCGAAGCCCGCCGCCGCACGGGCCGCCTGACCATCAATCAGGCGCTCGACGATGACGGGTCCGAGCGCACCCGCTCGCTTGCATCGGTCCGCCGGGCGCGCGAACGCGAACGCC
This sequence comes from uncultured Alphaproteobacteria bacterium, assembly GCA_964531285.1. Classification (GTDB taxonomy): domain Bacteria; phylum Pseudomonadota; class Alphaproteobacteria; order JAJFIK01; family JAJFIK01; genus CAZHDI01. The sequence goes on from CAZHDI010000104.1 coordinate 2,538, forward strand.
GCCGGGCCCAGTCGGCCAATCAGCAGCCGCAATTCGTGGTGCGCGACGTGGTGATCCCCGAAGTCATCACGGTGCAGGAACTCGCCAACCGCATGGCGACCCGCGCGGTCGATGTCATCAAGGTCCTGATGAAGCAGGGCATGATGCTCAAGATCAACGATGTGATCGATGCCGATACCGCGCAAATCATCGCCGAGGAACATGGCCACACGGTTAAGCGCGTGTCGGAAGCGGATGTCGAGGAAGGCCTGATCGGCAAGGACGATGACGAGGGCGATCTGGAAAACCGGGCGCCGGTCGTAACCATCATGGGTCATGTCGACCACGGGAAGACCTCGCTGCTCGATGCGCTGCGCTCGGCCGACGTCGTGTCGGGCGAGGCCGGCGGCATCACCCAGCATATCGGCGCCTATCAGGTCGCACTGGAAAGCGGCGACAAGATTTCCTTCCTCGATACGCCGGGCCACGCGGCCTTCACCCAAATGCGCGCCCGCGGCGCCAAGGTGACCGACCTTGTCGTGCTGGTGGTTGCGGCCGATGACGGCGTGATGCCGCAGACCGCCGAGGCGATTGCCCACGCGAAGGCCGCCGAAGTGCCGATCATCGTGGCGATCAACAAGATCGATAAGCCGGACGCCGATCCCAACCGCGTGCGCCAGGACCTGCTCCAGCATGACCTGGTCGTGGAAGGGCTCGGCGGCGACATCCAGGATGTCGAGGTCTCCGCGATCCAGAAAACCGGTCTCGACAAATTGCAGGAAGCCATCCTGCTCCAGGCCGAGATCATGGAACTCAAGGCCAATCCGGATCGCGCGGCCGAGGGTGTCGCGATTGAGGCCAAGCTCGACAAGGGCCGCGGTCCGGTGGCCACGGTGCTGATCCAGCGCGGGACCCTGAAGGTTGGCGATGTGTTCGTGGCCGGTGCCGAATGGGGCCGGGTGCGGGCGCTGATCAACGATCACGGCGATCAGGTCGACGAGGCCGGACCGTCCGTGCCCGTCGAAATCCTTGGCTTTAACGGCACGCCGGAGGCGGGCGATATTTTCGCGGTCGTCGAGAACGAAGCCCGGGCCCGGGAAATCTCCGAATACCGCCAGCGCAAGCGCCGCGAAATGCGGGTCGGCGGCACCGGTGGACGTGGCTCGCTGGAACAGATGCTGGCCCAGCTTAAGGCCACCGAAAAGAAAGAGTTCCCGCTGGTCATCAAGGGCGATGTGCAGGGGTCGGTCGAGGCCATTGTCGGCGCCCTGGATCAGATCTCCACGGACGAAGTGGCCGCGCGCCCGATCCATTCGGCTGTCGGCGGGATCACGGAATCCGACGTGATCCTGGCTCAGGCGTCGAACTGTCCGATCATCGCGTTCAATGTCCGCGCCAACAGTCAGGCCCGCGACATGGCCCACCGCGACGGCGTGGAGATCCGCTATTACTCGGTGATCTACGATCTGGTGGATGATGTGAAGGCGGCCATGTCCGGCCTTCTGGATCCGACGCTGCGCGAGCACTTCCTCGGTAATGCCGAAATCCTGGAGGTGTTCAACATCTCCAAGGTCGGCAAGGTGGCCGGGTGCCGCGTGACCGAAGGCGTGGTGAAGCGCGGCGCCAAGGTCCGCCTGATCCGCGATCAAGTGGTGATCCACGAAGGCACGCTGTCGACGCTCAAGCGCTTCAAGGACGAGGTCAAGGAAGTGCATGGCGGCCAGGAATGCGGCATGGCCTTCGAGACCTATCAGGACATGCAGAAGGCCGACGTGATCGAGTGCTTCGAGGTCGAGGAGATCCAGCGCACGCTCTAAGTCCTTGAGCCAATGCCATTATAAACCGCTGCCGGATCGCCCGGCGGCGGTTTTTTTGTGCCGTGGGTTTCGTGCCGCTGCGCTGGGTTGGGTGGTGCCAAACTGTGGCTGTTCTGATTGTGTCGGCGCGGCGCACGGCGTAAGGTCGTGCAGTGTTATACGAGGCCATCTCGGGGAGCTAGGGAGATGATGGAACGACCGCGCCGTGCCGCTGCCGCCGCGCTCATGTTGGGCGCGGTGCTGGCCCACCCCGCCCTCGCCCAGAGCGACATGCCGCCCACCATGACCGAAAGCCCCGCGCCGGTTGCCGCCGATGCGCCGGCCACCGCGGTGCCCGGCCCGCTCATCACTCCGAATATGCCGCCTTGGGCGGCGGCCGCGCTGGCCAATCAGGTCACCAGCGGTGCCCTGTCGGAGGCGATGCTGGAGCGCTTAGCCCGCGAGATTGAGAACCTGATCCATCAGCAGGGCACTATAGGCGGCTATCTGACCGGCAACCGTGTCACCATTGCGGATGGGGTCGCCAAGTCTAATCTGATGCTGCTTTATATGATGATCCGTATGCAGCAATACGGGATTACCCAGGTGGCGACCGCCAACGGCATTCGCTATGTGCTCTCCGGCGAGCCGACGGCCTTCGAGACGTTCGAGGACGCCTTGCGCGCCGCCCAGGCCCTGAGCGCGGCGGCGGAACGCGACGCGCGCACGGCCCACAAGGCGCTTCTGGACGCGCTTGGCCCAGCGGTGCGCGGGAACGTCGAGGACGCCCTACCGGAACGTCGCATCGTGCTGCGGCCCGGCCTTCGGGTGCCGGTGACAACGGACGATCCCGATCTGGAGATTTATGTACCGGCCTCGCCCGAGGCTGCCGCGCGCCGCGAGATCCCGGCGGACCGGCGCACCGTGCCAGCCGACCGGCTGACCCGCGAGGCCGACTGGGTGCCCGACGATTTCGAGGACTCGATCCCTGTCATGCCGGGCGATGACACGGACCGGCCCATCCCGGCCGACCGGCGGACGGTCCCGGTCGACGAGTTGCAGCGCCAGGCGGCGCGGCGCCGGGTGATGGTGGATACCTTTGTCGAACGGGCCAATGGCCGGCTGCGCCGGGAAGCCCTGGAAGCCGAGGTCGAAGTGATCGAGCGGGCCCGGCGCCCGGCGCTGCCGCCGACGCCGGAGGAGGAGGAAATGCTCAAGAAGATCCGGGAGGACCGCGAGCGTCGGCGGGCCGAGGATCAGGCCGCCATCGAGCGCGAACTGCGTTATCTGGGTCCGGAGGGACGCAAGCGGCGTCAACGGGACGAGGCCCGGCGCCGTGCCGCGCAAGCGGCCGAAGCCGAACGCCGTGCCGAGGAGGCGCGGCGCGCGGCGGTTGAGGCCGAAGCTGCCCGGCGCGCCGCTCTGAGCCCGGATGAACGCGCCGCGGAGGATTTTCGGGCGGCCCATGGCGATCCCCGGCCTTTGGTGCTGGAGCAGGCGGATCCCAATCTGCCGGGCGTATCCTGGCGGATCGTCGTCGATCCGGCGCACCCGAACCGGGTGTCGATCTACACGAAGGACCGGGACCATCCGAACTGGGTGCTGGCCGATGCCGTCACCATGGACAGTTTCGGCGCCTACTCATTGCTCATGCGGATCTGGAATGCGATCTACCGGAACCCAACCGTTCCGACCGATGCGCAGATCCGAAACCTGATGGCGGGGAGCGGGATCAATATCGCCAATATGCGTCTTGTGTCGGGCTCTTATTCCGAGCAACGCCAGGCCGGCGGCCGAGGCCAGTCCCGCGAGGATAGCATCAGCGCGGATTTCGCCTTCTACAATACGATGGAAGTCGAGCGGACCCGGACCGACGAGGCCAATCATTATATGTTCCTGACCGTCGCTGTCCAAAAGACCGTGAACGGTCAGCTCTATGAATATGAGTTCTCGATATGGCTGAAGGACGCCACATTGAAGCGTTGACCGCCCGAATGCTGATTATCCGGACGCTGCTCGTTCTGGCGCTCGGCTCAGGGTCCGGCGCGGGGGCCCTGGCGCAATCGACGGAGGCGCCGCCCGCCCAGGCGGACGATACGAGCGATGTGATCGGGCCGGCGGTGCTGCGCCTGTCGATCATCGGGGACCGGGAGCGGTTGCTCGACCGGGTCGAGGCCGGCGGCGCACCGGTGCTCTTGGCCCTGCGCCCCGTCCGCTTGGCCCAGGCCAATCCGCGCACCGGCCCGGCCTTCGGTGCCCCGGATCCCGAGCCCCGATGGGCGGTCTGGGGCCGGCTGGCCACCCGCCGCCAGGAGATCACGCCCGGCGCTCAGGCCTTCGAGACGGCCCAGATCAGCGGGTCGGCCGGCCTGGAGCGGGCCATGACGGACACCATCACCGGCGGGCTGTCCTACACGGTCACCCGCTCGCGCTCCGATCTGACGGGTTTCGGCGGCGCACCGGCCCCCCGGACGCAGGACAGCGGCGAGCATCTCATCTCGGCCTATCTGATCGGCCGGCGCGGGCCCTTCTATTTGACCGGTGCGATGGGCCGGGGCTGGGGCACCGCAGATCTGAGCCGCTCCTTGGGGCCGGGTTTGGGCCGGGCGCGCGCTGAGACATCCCTTGGCCGCAGTTTCGCGCAGGTCCAGACCGGTGCGACCCATGGGGCCGGACGGTTGGGCTGGCAGGCCGGTTGGCAGGCTGGGCTTATCGCCGCAACCAGCCAGATCGACGGCTATCGCGACACGGCGGGCGCCCGGTTCGCCGACCGCTCCGACACGCTGGCGCAGGCGACGGGCGGCATCGTCCTGGCCCATACCATGGTTCTGGGGCGTGGGACGCTGCGCCCGGAACTGCGGGCGCTCTATGCCTATGAGATCCGCCGCAACACGGTGTTCGCTGGCGAGGATCGCGGCGGTCTCGACCTGAGCGGCGCGATCGTTCGGGACCATGCGTCGGGATGGCGCGCCATGCTGCGCGCCGGCGCGCTGCTGGCGCGGGCCGATGAGCGGCGCCTTGCCATCGCGGCGACGCTGCGCCGCCGGTTCTGACGGCCCGGACTTTAGAGTCCGTTTGGAAACAGGGCACCACCAGCCCCCTCCCGGCTACCCGATCAGGGTACCATTGTGGGTGGTCGGGACGGGGGCGCCGGCCAGGCACCTGGAAATGCGCCGCAAGGCGCATTTCCAAAAAGGCTCTTAGAACCGGTAGCCGAGCCGCACGCCGGCGTTTTCCAGACCTTCGTTGTTCGAGCAGAGCGTCGCGTTGGAGATGTGGTCGGCATAAAACTCGATGCTGACCTGATCGGTGATGCGATAGCCAAGCCCGGCCGCGAGACGGAACAGGGCCCGGCAGCCCAGATAGCGCTGGCCATCGCGCTCACGGCCGCTGGGCGGATCGAGCGGGTCGGCATTGTGGATCGCGCCGCCCAGTTCGCCCAACAGATAGAACCGCTCCTGCGCGCCGAAAACCGTGTCCCAGGTCAGGCCGGCAAAAACCTGGCTGATCCCATTGGTTGCGGCGTTGAAGCCCAGATGGGGCCGCGCACCGGCGAGGCGCTTGAGAAAGGCGAAGCTCTGAAACACAAGCTGGCCGTGGATATCGACGCCGGGCTCTTTTGGGCTCGAAAACAGGCCGGCGTCATGGGCCAGGAGGCCGAGCTTCAACTCCAGAACCGTTTCCTGAGCGGTTTGCGCCCGCGCGGCCGGCGCCCCGGCAGTCAAAACCGCGCCGGCTGTCAAAACCGCCAGGGCGACCCATGCCGCCCCCGCCATGCCCCGCCAGAAAGGCCGTTTCCGTCTCATGCCACCCATTGGGTCCTCAACATCTCAATCGCCGTCGTTTCGCCGCGCCAGCATGCCTAACCGGTCTTGGCGTTGAGGTTAATCGTCCAAATCCTGCGGCCGGTCACGTTGCGGTCATCGCGCCGTGAGCCCCGGCGGACCCCGCCCGAACCGGCGGCCTTTTCATTGCCCCGGTCTTTGCGGTAGAAGACCGGCTTTTCCCGGCCCCCTCGGTTTGGGCCAAAACACGATTGATCCTGCAAACCATGCGCCACTCTCCGAAAGCCCGATCGCGCGGACCTGCGGGCCGGTCCCAGCGCCAGTTGCGTGTCGGCGAACTGGTGCGCCATGCGCTGGCCGACATCGTGACCCGCGACCTCCTGGAGGATCCGGCGCTCGACGGGCTCATCATCACCGTGTCCGAAGTGCGGGTGAGCCCGGACCTGAAGCATGCGACGGCCTTTGTGGCACCGCTCGGCGGCAGCGAAGCGGATATGGACCGATTGCTGGCGGGCCTGAAGCGCTGTCAGCGCTTCCTGCGCGGCGAACTCGGGCGGCGGATCGAGACGAAATTCACGCCGGAACTGCATTTCGAGGCCGACCGGTCGTTTGCCGAGGCCGAGCGGATCAACACGCTGCTGCGCTCCGAGGATGTCGCCCGGGACCTGGACGCGGCGGACGGCGACGCGGATGATCCGGACGAGACGGAAGGGACCAGCCGCTGATGGCGCGCAAACGCAAGGGAGACCCGGTCAGCGGCTGGGCGGTGATCGACAAGCCCGAGGGGCCGACCTCGACCGATGTGGTGAACGCGGTCAAGCGGGGCCTCAATGCCCAGAAGGCCGGCCATGCCGGAACGCTGGACCCGCTGGCCTCGGGACTTCTGGTGGTGGCGCTCGGTGAGGCGACCAAGGTCATCAACCATGTCACCGATGCGCCCAAGACCTACCGGTTTACGGCCCATTGGGGCACGGCCCGGTCCACCGACGACCGCGAGGGCGAGATTGTCGAGGAGTCCCCGGTGCGGCCTGACGAGGAGGGCATCCTCGATGTGATGCCGCGCTTTGTCGGCACCATCGAGCAGGTGCCCCCGGCCTATTCGGCCATCAAGGTGGACGGCGCCCGCGCCTATGATCTGGCCCGCGCCGGCGAGACGGTCGAACTGACCGCCCGTCAGGTCCATGTGCAGGAACTGGCGCTGATCGACATGCCGGGTCCCGACCATGCGGTGTTCGAGATGATCTGCGGCAAGGGCACCTATGTGCGCTCCCTGGTGCGCGATATGGCCAGGGCCCTGGGCACCTGCGGCCATGTCTCGGAGATCCGCCGCACCCATACCGCGCGTTTTACCGAAGACGATGCAATTCCGCTGGAAGAATGGCGGGAGTTGGTCCATAAAGGCGAGGCTTTGGAGTGTGTAGCTCCGGTCGAGACCGCGCTGGACGACATCCCGGCGCTGGCCGTGACCGGACAGGACGCGACCCGCTTGCGCAATGGTCAGTCCATTCTGCTGCGGGACAACGATGTCCTCGCTCGTGTGAAGGCGGTCTCCAGTCAAGGCACCGACATCGTGTCCGGATCCGGCGGATCGGGGCTCGATGCCGCGGTTTTGTGCTCCCTCAAGGGGCGCCCCGTGGCGTTGTGCCGTTATGACAAGGGATCGCTGCAGCCGGTCCGGGTGTTCAATCTGCCCCAGTGAGGGCGGTCATCCGGCGGCACGCGCGGCACGCCGAAGCGTCCGAAACCGCGAGACAAGAAAAGGACGATGACCGATGTCGGTGACTGCCGAACGTAAACAGGAACTGATCAAGGAATATGCCACCGTCGAGAACGACACCGGCTCGCCGGAAGTTCAGGTGGCCATTCTGTCGGAGCGCATCCGCAATCTGACGGACCACTTCCAGTCCCACGCCAAGGATAATCACTCCCGGCGCGGGCTGCTCAAGATGGTGGCTCAGCGCCGCCATCTGCTCGACTACCTCAAGCGCAAGGACGCGAGCCGCTACGATACGCTCATCCAGCGTTTGGGGCTGCGCCGCTAAGCGCAGAGTGTGGAGCCGGGAGCCTCAGTCTCCCGGCTTTTTCGTACGTACCCGGACGGATCCGGGTGAGTGCGCCGGAGCGGGCCGCCAAGGGGCGGCTCCCGATGGTCAGTGTCCGGCATGGGGCCGGACCGGCTGCGCCGGCGAGAGGTAAGGTGGCCGTCAATGGGGACGGTTACCCGTGAGAAAGACAACACGATGTTCGATATCCAAAAGACCGAAATCATGTGGGGCGGCGAGCGCCTCGTGCTGGAAACCGGGCGCATTGCCCGTCAGGCCACCGGGTCGGTGCTGGCCACCTATGGCGACACCGCGGTGCTGGCCTGTGTGACGGCCGACCGGTCGCCCAAGCCCGGCCTCGATTTCTTTCCGCTGACCGTGAACTACCAGGAAAAAACCTATGCGGCCGGCAAGATCCCCGGCGGCTATTTCAAGCGCGAAGGCCGTCCGACCGAGCGCGAGACCCTCATCTCGCGGCTGATCGACCGGCCCATCCGTCCGCTGTTCGTGCCGGGTTTCAAGAACGAGACCCAGGTGGTCATCACCACGCTCAGCCATGACATGGAAAACGATCCCGATATCGTCGCCATGGTCGCGGCCTCGGCGGCGCTGACCCTGTCGGGCGTGCCGTTCCTCGGCCCGATCGGCGCGGCCCGGGTCGCCTATATCGAGGGTGAGTACAAGCTCAACCCGAAGATCGACGAGATGGCGGATTCCAAGCTCGATCTCGTCGTCGCCGGCACCCAGGACGCGGTGCTGATGGTCGAATCGGAAGCCGATGAATTGTCCGAAGAGGTGATGCTCGGTGCCGTGACCTTCGGCCATGAGCAAATGGCCCCGGTGATCCAGGCGATCATCGAACTGGCCGAACGGGCCGCCAAGGAGCCCTGGTCCTTCCAGGAAGAAGATCTGTCGGAGGTCAAGGCCAAGGTTGCCGGTGCCGCTGAAGCCGATCTGCGGGCGGCCTATGGCGAGGTCCAGAAAGCGGCGCGTCAGGAGAAGATCGCGGCGATCAAGGACGGCCTGAAGGAAAAGCACAGCGACGAGAGCGGCGATCCGATCGACGGATCGACCCTGAGCAAGGTGTTCAAATCGGTCGAGTCCGATATTGTCCGCGGGCAGATCCTCGATACCAAGACCCGGATCGACGGGCGGGACCTCAGCACGGTGCGCCCGATCCAATCCGAAGTCGGCGTGCTGCCGCGCACGCACGGTTCGGCGCTGTTCACCCGGGGCGAGACTCAGGCCCTCGTGGTGGCGACGCTGGGCACCGGCGATGACGAACAGTTCGTCGATGCCCTGACCGGCACCTACCGCGAAACCTTCATGCTGCACTACAACTTCCCGCCCTATTCGGTCGGCGAGACGGGCCGCATCGGGTTCACGGGCCGGCGCGAGATCGGCCACGGCAAGCTC